>JAUNPI010000111.1 GCA_030536875.1 Clostridia bacterium | reverse complement strand
CCTCAGCGTCAAGGCAGAAGCCTGCTCCGCCCCAAAAAACGAAGCTGTCAGGATCGATTCTTCTCCTGACAGCCCGTCTGTTTTTCGTTTTCCCCGTTTCAGCGCGCGAAACGGTTTACTTTCTCGCCTCGTATACCGCCGTCACGCTTGCGCTGACGGACACGCTCCCGGCACGGATTCCGCTACCCGTTCCCGTCGCGCTCTCTCTTGCGTCCGCAACGTTCGCGTAGCCATAGCCGTCCGCGTAGGTCTGGTTCTCCGTGATGGATTCCACGCCCGTGATGGTCAAGCCGCCGGCCTCCGCCATCTTCAAGGCCTTCTGCTCCGCCGCGCTGATCGCCAGCGCGAGCGCGTCTTGGTACAGCTCCGAGCGGTTCTTGATGCCATAGCTCACGTCGTACACCTCGCCCATGCCGCTGTCGCTGATCACGCCGAGCACGCTGTCGAGCATCTCCGTGTCGGAAAGGGTGATCTTCAGCGTGTGGTTGGCCTGATAGCCGGTGATGACATTCCGCCCCAAGTCGTCGGTCGCCTCATAGTTGTACATCAGATAAAACGAGTAGTTGCTGGTTACGATCTCGTCCTCCGCCACGCCCAGCTCGATCAGCTTGGCCGTCGCCTGCTCGATGATCTGGCTGACCTTCTCCTGCGCCTGCGCGACGGTGTCGCCCGAAACGGACGCGTTCGCCATCAGGCTGACCATGTCGGGGCTGGCCGTGATCGTCGCCGTGCCCTGCGCAGTGATGTCCGCTTCGCCGTCCGCCAGCGCAAGCCCCGCCGTCACAATCAGCAGCAGTGCGGAGAGCAAGAGCGCCATTCCTTTTTTCATCATCATCCAAAACCTCCTTGTCGTTCCGTTCTTCATCCGTTCACGGTTGTGTCGGATATGCAATAGACGAGCGCGCCGCGCATTTCGTTCCCGCTTTTTGGCACAATTCTGAATTTCAGATTGTTGCCATGCCGGCGTCACATTTTCCGGCGTCTGAAAAAGCGCCCAGCCGCATAGGCAAAAAGCGAAAGCAGCGCAACCAGCGCCAGCCACGGGAGCGCCCAAGCCACGAACATGATCATTCCGTCGAAAAACGCGATCAGCTGCCCCAGCCCCTTTTGCGCCTGTTCGCCCAGCCGCGCAAGAAGGGAGCCGTCCGCCTTCCCTTCTCCCGCCTCTTCGGTGATGGAGAGGCTGACCTGCGCGTTCGCAGCGCGCTCGTCGATGGAGCGGTTCGCCCCCTCAAGCCGGTCGATCTGCTGCTGCACCTCAAAGAGCGCGCCTGTGATGGTGACGATGTCCTCCATGTCCTCTGCGCTGGCGTAAAGCTCGTCGAGCCGCTGCTTCTGCGCCCTTGCGCTCTCCAGCCGCGATTCGTTGTCCTGGTAGCTGGCGGTCATGTCGCTCAGGCTGCTCTGGGCCCTCGTGACCTCGCCCAGCTCGCCCGTTCCCTCGAGAAACGCGTCCAGCTCGCCGTCGGGGATGCTGAGTTCCAGCCCGGCGTACCGCGTTTCCTCCACGGCGTATACATCGCAGGAGGTCACCCGCCCGCCGGCGCTTTCCACGCGCGCCTTGATGCTCGCCACGGCTGCGTCGAGGTCGTCCGTCTTGAGCTCCAGACTCGCCGAGCGCAGAATCTTCTCCTCGCTCGTCTCCGCGCCGCTCAAAAGCGCGCCGCCGCCCGCCGCGCTCCGGCTATACATCGCCGCGCTGTCCGCCGTCTCCATGCTGTAGCTCTGCGGCGTCCAATCGTAGGCCGCGGCGCTGCTCAAGGCTTTCTCCGAGGTCAGGCGTCCAATCTGCGTGCCCGCGCCCAGAAGCACGAGCGCGCATGCCGCATACGCAGCCCCTCGGGCGAGCCCGCCCCGCGGCAGGCCAAATTTCATCCGCCGTCCGACGCTGTTCGCGCGCGGCGCGCGGCGCACGGCTCTGCGCCATCCTTGGGCAAAGGACTCCGGCACCTCAACATCCTCGTCCATCTCTCTCGCTCCCGAAAGCCACATGCCCTGCTCCAGAAGCACGCGGCAGGCCTCGCAGACCTCCGCATGCCTGCGCATCTCCGCTCGCTCCCGCTCGTCCGGCTCCCTGCCGGAAAAGACGATCTCCTCCAGCTGCTCACAGCGCATCGCGCTCCCCCCTTTCCGTCGTGCGCCGCGCTTTGATCGCGCCCGCAATCTTCTCCCGCGCGCGGGACAGCCGCGATTTGACCGTCCCCTGCGAGATGCCCAGCGCCCGCGCCGTCTCCTCCACGCTCATGCCGTGGACGTCGCGCAGCAGGAATACCGCCCGCATCTGCTCGGGCACGCCCGCGACGGCCCGCTCAAGCGCGCGCCGCTCCTCGCGCCGTTCCACCGCGGTCTCCGGCGTCTCGCCGCCGTCGGCCGGCTCAAAGCCCTCCTCCCGCATGGCCTCCAGCGAGGCTTGCGGCCTGCGCCGCCGCAGCTCGTCCGTGCAGGCGCTCGCCGTCACGCGGTATACCCACGCGGCAAAGGCATCCTCGTCCCGGCATTGCCCGATCTTCTGCCAAATGCGGATCATCGCCTCCTGCGCGGCATCCTCGCCGTCGTGCGCATTGCCCATCATGCGCAGGCAAAGGCAGTACACCCGCCGCTCATATGCGCTCATCAGCGCCTCGAACGCGCTCGCATCCCCGCGCTTTGCCGCGCGGATTAAGTCCGCTTCCATGCGCATTCCCTCCCTCCTGTATCCCTATAGACGAAAAAGCCCCTTTAAAAGTTCCCAAATTCTAAAAATTTCTCGCTCCGCGCCCATTTTATACTCATTCGCAATTAAAATGCTTAACAGAGCGCATCAGATTTTTTGCTCTGACGAAGCCGAGTGAAGTGAGGCGTACTGGAGGTACGTTGAACGGAACGAGGCAAAGTCAGAGCGGAAAAGATGGTGCGCGGATTAAGCCATTTTAATAAGAATTAGTATTAAAAGAATCGGGCGATCGTAAGACCGCCCGATGGATATGGGGTTTTACTCGATGATGCTCTTTCCGGTCATTTTCTTGGGAACCGGCAGCCCGATATACGGCAGCATCGTCGGCGCGATGTCCGCCAGGCAGCCGCCCTTGCGCAGCTTCACGTCGCCCACGCCCGCCGCGAGGAAGGGCACGGGGTTGGTGGTGTGCGCGGTGAAGGGGGAACCGTCCTCGTTTCTCATCTTGTCGGCGTTGCCGTGGTCGGCCGTCAGGAACATGCAGCCGCCCATCTCGCGCGTCGCCTCCCAGACCTTGCCGACGCAGGCGTCGACCGCCTCGACGGCCTTGACCGCCGCGTCGAACACGCCGGTGTGGCCCACCATGTCGCAGTTGGCAAAGTTCAGGATGACCACGTCATATTTGCCGCTTCTGATGCGCGCGGCGCACTCCTCGGCGACCTCGTAGGCGCTCATCTCCGGCTTCAGGTCGTAAGTCGCGACCTTCGGGCTCGGAATGACCTTGCGGTCCTCGCCCTCATAGGGAGCTTCCACGCCGCCGTTGAAGAAGAAGGTGACGTGGGCGTATTTCTCGGTCTCCGCGATGCGCAGCTGCGTCTTTCCGTTGGCCGCGAGGTATTCGCCCAGCACGTTCGTCAGCTCCACGGGCGGGTAGGCGACCTCGACGTTCGGCATCGTCGCGTCGTACTCCGCCATGCAGACGTACTGCACCGGGAAGCGGCCATAGCGGCGCTCAAAGCCCTTGAACGCATCGTCGACGAACACGCGGGTGATCTGCCGCGCCCGGTCGGGCCGGAAGTTGAGGAACACGACGGTGTCGCCCTCGCCAACGCGTCCGCCCTCGCAGGTCACGCACGGCACGATAAACTCGTCCGTCACGCCGGCGGCGTAGGATCTGTCCATGCACTCGCGCCAGTCGGCGGCCTTCTCGCCCTCGCCGTAGACGAACGCGGCGTATGCCTTCTCGACGCGGTCCCAGTTGGAGTCGCGGTCCATCGCGTAATAGCGGCCCGTGACCGTGGCGATCTTGCCGATGCCCAACTCGCGGAGCTTATCCTGAACCATCTGGAGGAAGCCCTTGCCGCTGTGCGGGTCGGTATCGCGCCCGTCCATGATCGCGTGGATGAACACGTCCTTGGCGCCGAGGTGTTTGGCCAGATCAAGCAGGCCGAAGAGGTGCTCGATGTGGCTGTGAACGCCGCCGGTGCCCTGAAGGCCCATGAAGTGGATGGCCTTGCCGTTTTCAATGGCCTTCTTCATGTTGCGCACGAGCACGTCATTTTCCTTCATCGTGCCGTCCATGATGGACTTGGTGATCAGCGTCAGCTGCTGATAGACGATGCGGCCCGCGCCGATGTTGGTGTGGCCGACCTCGCTGTTGCCCATCTGCCCGTCCGGCAGGCCGACGGCCATGCCGGAAGCCTCGATGGTCGTGTTCGGGTATTCGGCAAAGAGTTTGTCGAGGTTCGGCTTCTTCGCCGCGACGATGGCGTTGCCCTCAGTCTGATCGGGCACCCAGCCAAAGCCGTCCATGATGCAGAGCAATACGGGTTTCTTGGCCATGTCAACCACCCCTTTACGCGTCGAAGCGGACAACCTTGGCAAAGTCCTCCGCCTTGAGGGACGCGCCGCCGATGAGGCCGCCGTCGATCTCGCTCTGCGCCATCAGGCCCTTGCAGTTCTTCGGGTTCATGGAGCCGCCGTACTGGATGCGTACCTCGTCCGCCGCATCGCCGTAGACGGAGCGAACGGCCTCGCGGATGACGCCGATGGTCTCGTTGGCCTGCTCGTCGGTGGCGGTCAGGCCGGTGCCGATGGCCCAAACCGGCTCATAGGCGATGACGGCCTTGGCGACCTGCTCGGCGGTCAGCCCGGAGAGCGCGATCAGCGTCTGATAGCTGACCAGCGCGTTGGTGTAGCCCGCCTCGCGCTCCTCCTTCTTTTCGCCCACGCAGATGATCGGCGTGAGGCCCGCCTTGACCGCCGCCAGCGTGCGCAGGTTGACGGTCGCGTCGGTCTCGCCGAAGTACTGGCGGCGCTCGCTGTGGCCGAGGATGACGTATTCGCAGCCGCATTCCTTCAGCATCGCGGCGCTGAGCTCGCCGGTGTACGCGCCGGATTCCTTCCAGTGCATGTTCTGGGCGCCGAGCTTGATCTTCGTGCCGCGGATCGCCTCGCCGACGGCGGCAAAGCACACGGCGGGCGTGCAGACGACGACGTCGCACGCGGCGTCCTCCACCAGCGGCGCGAGCGCGCTCACGAGCTCGCGGGCCTCGCTGGGGGTCTTATTCATCTTCCAGTTTCCGGCAATAATCGGTTTGCGCATGGGGTTTGACCTCCGTTCATCTGTCAAAAATCGCCCCGGGCGGCCCCAAGGCCGCCCGGGGCTGTTGGTTCAATGGGGGATCACATTAAGCTTCGTCGAGGCAGGCGACGCCCGGCAGGGTCTTGCCCTCCAGATATTCGAGGGACGCGCCGCCGCCGGTGGAGATGTGGGTCATCTTGTCGCCCAAGCCCATCTGCTCGACGGCCGCCGCGGAATCGCCGCCGCCGATGATGGTCACGGCGTCGCTCTCGGCCATCGCCTTGGCGACGGCCAGCGTGCCGGCCGCCAGCGTCGGGTTCTCAAAGACGCCCATCGGGCCGTTCCAGATGACGGTCTTGGCGCCCTTGACGGCCTCGGCATAGAGCTCCGCGGTCGCGGGGCCGATGTCGCAGCCCTCCATGTCCGCGGGGATCTTGTCCGCGTCCACGACGAGGGTCTCAACCTGGGCGTCGATCGGGTTCGGGAACGCCTTGACGCAGACGGTGTCCACCGGCAAGAGGAGCTTGACGCCCTTTTGCTCGGCCTTGACCATCATGTCCTTGCAGTAATTGACCTTGGTCTCGTCCAGCAGGCTGTTGCCGATGCCGTAGCCCTTGGCCTTGAGGAAGGTGAAGGCCATGCCGCCGCCGATGATCAGCGTGTCGACCTTCTCCAGCAGGTTCTCGATGACGCTCAGCTTGTCGGCGACCTTCGCGCCGCCCAGCACGGCGACGAACGGGCGATCCGGGTTCTCCAGCGCCTTGCCCATGATGGAAAGCTCCTTGCCGATCAGGTAGCCGGCGACGCAGGGGCTGAGGTACTCGGTCACGCCCGCGGTGGAGCAGTGCGCGCGATGGCAGGAGCCGAACGCGTCGTCCACATAGCAGTCCGCCAGCGAGGCCAGCTCCTTGGAGAATTCCTCGATGTTCTTGGTCTCCTCCTTGCGGAAGCGGGTGTTCTGCAGCAGCACGACGTCGCCGTCCTGCATGGCGGCCACGGCGGCCTTGGCCTTCTCGCCCACGACGTTGTCGTCGTCCGCGAACACGACGGTCTTGCCGAGGTACTCGGAAAGGCGCTCGGCCACAGGCGCCAGGGAGAACTTGGCCTCCGGGCCGTTCTTCGGCTTGCCCAGATGGCTGCACAGGATGACCCTGCCGCCGTCGGCGATCAGCTTTTTGATGGTCGGCAGCGCGGCGACAATGCGCTTGTCGTTGGTGATCTTGCCGTCCTTCATCGGGACGTTGAAATCGCAGCGCACGAGCACCTTTTTGCCGGAAACGTTGATGTCCTCCACGGTCTTCTTCGCCATAGGAAACTCCTCCATTTCGATATGCCATTTCCCGTTACCCAAGCCGGTGCGCGCAGCGGGATCCGCGCGCGCCGTGAAAGCCTCGGTCCTCCGGGCTTATCCACATTTCATCCGGCGGAAAAAAATCTCCCTGCCGGCCATATGTAGTGTAGCATTTTTTCCTGCAATTGTCAAAGATTTCGCGAAAAAAGCGCCGGAAAACTTATCCCGTCCAAAACGCCGCGCTTATGCCCGCGATCAAAGGCGCAAAAGCCGGGCGATGCGCGAGGCAGCCCCCTCGTCGGTGACCAGAAGCTGGTGGGGGTGATGGGCGCAGACGGCGACAATGGCCTCCGCCTTCCTTCCGCCCACGGCGACGGCCGCCGCCCGGCTGCGCACGCCCAGCTCCTCCGGGCACAGCGCAAGCGACTGCCCGCCGGAGACGACGCGCCCCTGCGCGTCGAAGTAAAAGCCGAGCGCCTCGGCCACCGCCCCCGCCTTCAGGAGCGCCTCGCACTCGCCGCGGCTCATCCCCCTGCGCCTTTGCAGATCCTCCGCCCGGGCGATGCCGTAGAGCAGCACGTCCGCATGGCGCAGAAGCTCGAGCACCTCGCGCACCTGCGGCAGGCGAGAGAGCTCGTCCGCCGCGCCAAGCGGCAGCCCGTCCGGAACGTGCAAAAGGCGGTACGCGCCGCCCAGGCGTTCGGCGAGCAGCTCCGCCACCGTGTTGGCCTGCGTGCGCACGACGCCGCCGAGACCGCCCTGCGCGGGCACGACGGTGATCTCCATCGGCGCGGCGGTCTCCACCTCCTGCGCCGTCATGGCCACCGTGCGCCCTCCGGTGACGGCGATCACATGCGCGCCGCCCAGCAAAAAGCGCAGCTGCCCGGCCGCCTCTCTGGCCGCCTCGCGCATGACGCCCTCGTCCAGATCCGCATCCCCGCGCACGACGCACACGCGCCGCACGCCGAGCTTGCGCTCCAGCGTCTGTTCGAGGTTTTTGAGCGTCCGCCGTCCGCGGCTGACCGCGCGGCCGGCCTCCACCAGATTTTGCCCATGCTCGGTCAATTCCATGCCCGCCGCGCTGTGGGTCAGGCAGCCCGCGTCCCTGAGCGCGTCCGCCGCCGCGCGCACCTCGCGCTCGGTGAGGTGCAGCCGCGCCGCCAGCGCGCGCCGGCCGATAGGGCCAAGCGCCCCCACGCGCTCCAAGACCAGCGCGCGGATCTCCATCTGCTCCATCAGATCCGGCGCGATCTGGGAGAGCGTATCCAAAATCGATGTGTCCATATGCGTTTCCCGTTCCTTCGTTCTCTCCGGCGTACCGCGCGCCCTTTTTTCGCCCTTGGGCGCGCGCGCCCCTTTAACGGATCCCCAGCGCGTCGCCGATCAGCGTTCCCGAGAGCAGCGCGCGCTCGCGCGGCCTAGCGAACCGGCTGTCGATGAGCAGCAGGGAGCCGGTGTCCGTATCCGTGCGGATCAGCCTCCCCGCCGCCTGAATGACGCGCACCATGCCCGGCAGGGTCATGCACAGGTCAAAGCCGTCCTCCCCCTGCCGGTCGTAATAGGCCTGCATCGCGCGGATGCGCTCGTCCGGCTGGGGCAGACCGGTGGAGACGACGATCACGTTTTGCAGCATCCGCCCCGGCAGGTCGATGCCCTCGGCAAAAGCGCCGCCGAGCACGGCAAAGAGCGCCGCGCGCCCGTCTTCCTCTCCAAACACGGCGAGCAGAGCCGCCTTTTCCTCCTCGGTCATGCCGCGCTTTTCGCGCAAAAGCGCGATGTCCGGCCCGTTCTCCATGCCCTCGATCCGCTCGGCGATATGCGCCAGATAGGCATAGGACGGGAAGAACACCAGCGCGTTGCCCGCGTGCCCGCCGAGCTGGCGCGCGATGGCCTCCGCCACCTGCGGGGCCGTGCGCTCCCGCGCCGCATAGCGGATGTCGATGGGCGCGACGCGCGCCTCCAACTGCTCCGCGCGAAACGGAGAGGGCAGGGCGAGGCAGGCGTCCCCCTCCTCGCTGCCGAGCATGCGCCGGGCCGCGTTCAGCGGCGCAAGCGTCGCGGAGAAATATGCCGTTCCCCTCGCCCGCTTCGACTGCTCCAAAATCTCCGGCGCAGCGTTCAGGCAGAGCAGCGACAGGCGCGCGCACCTGCCCTCCCCGCCGGAGAGCAGCGCGTATCGCTCGTCGAAGCGCGCTTGCGCAAGCCGAAACGACGCGGCGAGGGAAAATGCGTCCGCGTCCGCCTGAACGCCGCCCGCTGCCAGCTGCGCCGAGGCTGTCTCGAGCACAAGCTCCATCGCCTCGCCCAGTGCCGCGGGCGGCTCGGCGAGCCTTCCCTCGCCGAACGCGGGATCCTGCGCCGCCGCCTCTAGCGCGCCGATGGCGCCGGTCAGCGCGCGGTAGAGCGGGATCCTGCGCCCGTGTGCGCGCCCGATTTCGCGCCTGAGCCCGGCAAGCTCCTCGCCGCCGATTTCGGCGGAAAGCGCGTCGCGCACGCGCGGGGCGAGTTGATGCGCCTCGTCCACCAGCAGCGCCGCCCCGCCCGGCACGCCGAGCAGCGCCTCGATGGAGACAAACGGGTCGTAGACGTAGTTGTAATCGCCCACCGCCACGTCCGAAAGCTTCGCCAGCTCCAGCGAGAGCTCAAACGGGCAAAGAGCGTGCCGCCGCGCCAGCTCCGAGAGCGCCTCGCGCCCGAGGATCATGCCGCCTCTCTCCCCCGCCCGTTTCACCGCTTCCAGCAGCGCCGCGGGCAGCCTGTCGTAAAACCCCCGCGCGTAAG
>JAUNPI010000110.1 GCA_030536875.1 Clostridia bacterium | reverse complement strand
GGTACGCACGGTGCGGTGAGAGGACGGGAGTTAGTCTCTCCCTCCTACTCGATTCAGGCCAAACACGCCCACAAAGCCTTCCTCCTTGGAGGAGACGGTTCCGGTTCAGCCGCGAGGACCTCTTCCGTCGCCTGCGGGCGACACCTTCCCCAGAGGGGAAGGCAGGGCTGCGCCTTTAAAATGTGTTAAAATCCCAAAGGGGGAAAAGGGCATGCGGGAAGAGCAGAACGTCCGACGTATGCGAGGCACGGAAATCGCGTACACTATTGACGGTATATGTGATTCATGATACAATAAGACGTCATATTGAATACCAGATTGAAAGGCGAGGCGGATGAACGATGCGAACGAAACTGCGGGAGCGGACGCTCCCTGACTATACCAAGGGTGAGGAGACGTTCAACATGGTCTCCCACATCGTGGGCGGGGCGATCGGTGTGGCGGCGTTGGTGCTCTGTGTGATCCGCTCGGCGGTGCATCACAACGGCTTTGGGCTGGCGGGCTCCATCGTCTTTGGGGTGTCGATGATTTTGCTGTACACGATGTCCAGCGTCTATCACGGGCTGCGCGACGGAATGGCCAAACGCGTCATGCAGGTGCTCGACCACTGCACCATCTATCTGCTCATCGCGGGCACGTATACGCCGATCCTGCTCAGCGCTATGCGGCCCATCGATCCGGTTTCCACATGGGTGCTGTTTGCCGTCATTTGGGTGCTTGCCGCGCTGGCGACGACGCTGACCGCCATCGATCTGCATCAATTCCGCGTCTTCTCGATGGTCTGCTACCTCGGCATGGGATGGGCCGCGATATTCAAGCTTCCGCTGATGATCGAGGCCCTCGGCTGGCCGGGTTTTATCCTCATCCTGCTGGGCGGCGTTTCCTATACGGTGGGCGCCGTGCTCTATGGGGTGGGGAAAACGAAACGGTATATGCACAGCGTGTTCCACCTGTTTGTCATCCTGGGCAGCGTGCTGCACACGCTGGCGATTCTGCTGTATGCGCTGTGAAGCGCGGAAGCTTGTCAAAGCGGGCGAGGCCCGCTTTTTTTGACCATGCGAGGAACCATGTGAGGGGGCTTATCCAACCTCGCTGCGCCTGATCCGCCGCAAAAATCTTGCCAACAGGCGCCCGGAGATGATAAAATAGAATGCATATCCCATCTATCATGAAAGCGAGGCGATGGCATGCTTTTGGAAGAATTTGATCCGGAGAGCCGCGCGGTGATCAACCCGGATATGGTCGTTGCGCCCATAGAAAGCTTTCCGGAGGTCACGGTCTCCTGCTTCTCAAGGCCCTTGTTCGAGAGCGTATTGGGCTTTTTTGAACCGAAGGTCTTGGGCGTCATCCATTCGGCGGTCGGCGAAACGCCCGTGTACGAGGTGATCTATAAGGAGAGGCGATTCGCGTTTTTCCACGCCAAGGTCGGCGAGCCGCTTTGCATCGGCGAGTATGAAGAGATCATGCAGATGGGCAGCAAGCGCCTCATTCTGCTGGGGAACTGCGGCGTGCTCGACAGGACGATTGAGGATTGCGGCATCATCATTCCCACTAAGGCGATCCGGGACGAGGGATGCAGCTACCACTATGCGCCCGCAGGCGAGATGATCGACGTAAACCTCAAATATACGGATTTGTTCAAGGAGGTCTTGGAAGCGTTCCATTACCCCTATGTCGAGGGGATCACGTGGACGATGGACGCCATTTATCGGGAGACGAGGGAGAAGGTCAACCGGCGCAGGGCGCAGGGGGCCATCTGCGTGGAGATGGAATGCGCGGGCATGCAGGCGGTCTGCAATTTCCGAAACACCGAGTTTTTCCAGTTCTTTTACGCGGGCGACAATCTCGACCATTCCACATGGGATCCCAGAAGCCTATCGGGCGAGGTGAGGTTGGACGACAAGAGCAAAATCGTGCTGCTCGCCTTTGAGCTGGGGCTGCGCATCATGGAGAGCTTGGAATGAGAGAGGGGAGCGCCCCATTTAGCCGCGCGCTTTGAAAGCATACTCAGCGTACACTTGAAAACCGCTCCTTCTGATGATACAATAGAGATCAGCGATGAGTGCGCGAAGGGGGAAGCGGCATGATCCGCATTCGGGAATTGTACAGGCTTCAAAACATTCACGGACTGCGGCTGATCGCCGGTCAGGACGGGTTGGAGCGCACGGTCACGGCCGCCGTGCTCTTTGAATATGATCCCTCGAGGATGCAGCTCGCGGATTTTTACCGCGGCGATTTGGTGGTGACGACGCTCGCCTATGCGCGTGGCGACGCGCAGCTGGTGACCCATTCCCTGCTCGCGCTCATGAATCAGGGGATTGCGGGGCTGATGGTCAAGACCGCGTATTTCAGCGAGCTGCCGGAGGCCGTCGTCGACATGGCTAACCGCATGGGAACGCCGCTGTTCCTCTTCGACGAGACCTATATCGAGGAGGCCATCCTCGAGGTGACCGATCTCATCCACGGCAAGCGCCGGTTTGCGGGCTATGAAAAGGAACTGGACGCGCTCATGCGCGGCGAGCTGACGCCAGAACAGATCCGCGAGAAGGTCGCGCGCATCGACCCGCTGGGCGCGGGGGCATACCGGCTGGCGGCGCTGTACCCGCGCGAGCATGCGCCGGGGCTCGACGAGCGGCTTTATGCGCTGCTGAGCGAAAAAAACGCCGTTGCCGGCCGCGGGATCGTCATGGAATGGCGGCGGGCGCTGATCCTGCTGCTCTGCTTTGAAGAGGAGGACCAGCGGGAGGACGGCGAGGTGCTGGAGGCGCTCGGCGCGCTGCTCGCACGTGCGGGCGGGGAAGGAATATGCGCCGGCATCAGCCGCAGGCGCGAGGAGAAAGCCGCCTTTTGCATATCGCTCGCCGAGGCGGTCTATGCTGCGCGTGCGGCGCGCCTTGAGCGGCGCACGGCCATGACGGCCGGAGAGCTGGGGCTCTATGCATGGCTCTTCCCGATGAGCGAGAACGCGTTCGTCTGCGAGCAGTGCCGCAGGGGCATCGCCGCCATACGCGATTACGACGCGCAGAACCGCGCGAATTTGGAGCATACCGCGCGCGTCTATGTCGAAAAGGGCATGGAGATCGCCGCGGCGGCCAAGGCGCTCTATCAGCACCCGAACACGGTGCGTTACCGCCTGAGCAAAATTCAGCGGCTGATGGGGATGGAGGACGACGCGATGTTTGCGCCGATGATCAGCCTGACGGTCTGCCTCCTCAGAATCATGGAGGAGAGCGAAAGGGGCTGAAGGAGCCCTAAGCCACGGCGGAAGGAGACGTACCGATGAATATCATTGCGCGCGCGGCCATCGCGATTTACGATGGGAGCGCGCTTTCCCCGATTTTCCCGGCAAAGCCGGGGCGGCCCGAGGAGCAGGCGGCGGAATACCTCTCCGCCGTGGCGGATAAGCTGATGAGCTCTGACGCGAGCCGGACGACCTGCGTGGAGCCCGGCGGCGCGCAGGAGGAGCTGCTGCGCCGGTTTTTGAACATGCCGTTTGCCGAGGCGGCTTCCGCGCTGCTTACGCACATGGACGAGGCGATGCAGACGCTGGAGATCCCGCGCGAAGGGTTTGACATGGCGGTCTTTTCGTTTGACCGCGACAACGAGCCGCACCTTTGCGCCGCGCTGCTGCCCTATCGCGCCGCCGTCGTCCACCAGGTGGAGACGGGAGAGGAAGGGCTCGTCACCCGGCTTTTGCCCCACGGCGCCGTGCTGCCCCCGGCAGGGAGCAAGGGCTGCGCGGGGTTTGTCGTCAACCTGTCGACGGGGGATATCCGGCTGAGGGATACGGCCGTGCTCACCAATGTGGGCAACCGGCAGCTCTTCTCGGAGGCGCTCTTTGCGATGGCGCAGACCAAGACGACCAAGCAGGCCGTCGCCGCGGTGACGGAGCTCATCGAGCAGGCCGCGCCGCCGGAGATGACCCAGCAGGAGCTTCGCCCCGCCGTCAAGCGGGCGATGAGCAAATCCATCGAGGAGAAGGGCGTCATCGACGTGCAGGACGTGGCGGCGGAGGTCTTCCGCTCGGACCCGGAGCGCGAGGCGATCATCGAAGAGGTGGGCCGCCAGATGCGCGAGGAGAGCGTCGAGCCGGTGATCCCGGTGGAAAGCAAGCGCGTCGTCGCGCAGCTGCAAAGGGTCAAGATCAAGACGGACAACGGCATATCGATCACGCTGCCGCGCACGCTCGCCGACGACGAGAACAGCTTCGCCGTCGTCAGCAACGACGACGGGACGATCTCGATCATCATCAGCAAGGTGCAGGAGCTCAGAACGGAATAATGCAACATCGGCCTCATGCGCGCGCATGAGGCCGATGCGGTTTTCCGGCGATTTTAAGCGTTTTTGAAAAGGGGCGAGCGGCTTGAAACCGCAGGCGCATGGTCGCGAAAGCGTCTATTTGTCCGCCTTTTGGGACAGCTGGCGGAGGATTCCGCCGACGATGGCAAAGGCGAGCACGAACGAGCAGGTGTCGCTGATCGGCGCGGCGCACTGGATGCCCAGCAGGCCGAACAGGCGAGGCAGGACGAGCAGCGCGGGAATCAGGAACAGACCTTGGCGGGAGATGGAGATGATCGTGGCGCGCACGCCGTAGCCGATGGACTGCGTAAACATGTTGCTCATCGTGATAAAGCCCCACAGAGGCAGCGTCAGCAGCTGGAGGCGCAGGGCGAGCGTGCCGATTTCGATGACCAGCGGGTCGTCGCGGCGGAAGACCGTGACGATCGAGCGGGAGAGGAGGAGCGACACGCCGCCCAGCACGATAAGGATCAGCGTGGCGACCTTGACGCAATACCAGAATGCCTCGCGAACGCGGCTGTACTTGCCCGCGCCATAGCTGAACGCGCAGACGGGCTGGAACCCCTGACCGAAGCCGATGACCGTCGAGTTGATGAACATGAGGAAGCGGTTGACGATGGACATGGCGGCGATGGCGGCGTCGCCGTACGGGCCGGCGGTGGTGTTGAGCAGAATGGTGGAGACGCTCGCGATGCCCTGACGGCCGAGCGACGGGATGCCGTTGTAGAGGATGCGCCCATAGAGGGCGGCGCTCGGCTTCACATCGCGCGGCCTGATGGAGATGGCGCCCGGGCGCAGGTTGGTCATCAGCAGGAGGATGGTGAAGCTGACGCACTGGGAGAGCGCCGTGGCGATCGCCGCGCCGGCCGTGCCCAGACCGAGAGCGAAAATGAACAGCGGATCGAGCAGCATGTTGAGCACGCCGCCGGTCGCGATGCCAACCATCGCATAGGCGGCGAGGCCCTCGAAGCGTAGCAGATTGTTCATGACAAAGGAGCACATCATGAACGGGGCGGCGTAGAAGATATAGGTGGCGTAGTCGCGCGCGTAGGGCGCGATGGTCTCCGTCGCGCCGAGGAAGCGGACGATGCCGTCGATATGGGCAAGGCCGAAGATGGCGATGACGATGCCGACGCCAAAGGCCGTGAAGAACCCCGTGGACACGAAACGCCGCGCCTTTTCCTCGTCGCCCGCGCCGAGAGCTTGGCTCACGTTGGTGCCGCTGCCCATGCCGATGGTGAAGGCGATGGCCTGAATGATCGCCATCGCGGAAAAGATGACGCCTACGGCGGCGGAAGCGGAGGTGCCCAACTGGCTGACGAAGAAGGTATCGGCCATGTTGTAAATGCTGGTGATCAGCATGGAGATGATCGTCGGTATGGCGAGCTTGGGGATGACGCGGCTGACGGGATCGTTGAGCAGCATGTCGTTGCGCTTTTGAGCGGTCATGGGTGATTTCATATGATTTCTTCCTTTTTGACTGGCACAGATAAAGACATGGGGAATCAGAGCAGATAGCCTGCCAGCGAGAGGGCGAAGCTCAGCGCGAGCGCGGCGACGACGTCGCTGATGTAATGCTGGCCGGAGAGCACGCGCAGAGCGGCGATCAGCGCGCACAGCGCCAGCATCGCCGCGCAGACGGCGGGCGTGGGGAACACGGCGATGACGGCGCAGGCGATGGCGGCGGCGCTGGCCGTGTGTCGGCTGGGCATGCTCTTGCCCTTGCCGGGGCGATAGCGGCCTACGGGCGGCGCGCCGAAGCGATCATACGGGCGCTGGCGCCCGATCAGCGGGCGCAGGGCGGTCACCGCGAGGAAGCATGCGGCCGGAACGAGCAGGACGCGCACCAGCCGCGCATCGCGCCTGAGCATCAGAAAGACCAGCGAAAAGATGTAGGCGCAGGCGCACAGCAGCGTAGGCAGGCGCAGGAACTTTTCCCCGCCCGGCAGGCGCGAGAGCAGGGCGCGCATCCCCTCGGTCATGCGAATATATTGGGCTCGGGTCATGGATCATCCTCCAAACGCCGTGCGCCAAAGCTTGACCGGGCGCACGGCAGCGGGTATAATAAACGGGTAATTTTGAGAAAAGGGTGTCGTCAATGGTCAATACCGATACGATGAAGGCCGCCATTTTCGATATGGACGGCACGCTGCTCGACTCCATGTCCGAGTGGCGCAGGCTAAACGGCGAATTTGTCCGCAGCCGGGGGATTACGCCCACGCAGGAACAGGAAGCGGAGATGTTCTCGATCTCCGGCACGATGCTGATTCCGTATTTGAAAGAGCGCTTCGGCATCACAAGCGACTTTGACACGCTTTGCGAGGCCGCCTGCCGCGCGATGGAGCCGGTGTATGCCGCGGGCGTTTCGCTCAAGCCCGGCGCGGCGCAATACCTGAGAAGGCTTGGCGAGCGCGGCGTCAAATGCGTTCTGGCGACGGCGACGCCCGCGCGGCCGGCGCTCATCGCGCTGAACAAGGCTGGCTTGGTGAGCCGTCTCGATTTCATCTACAGCGTGGACATGATCGGAGGGCAGAAGAGCGACGCCGATTTTTACGACCGCCTGTGCGGCCTGATCGGCGAGCGCAGGGAGGACTGCGTGATGTTTGAGGATTCGCTCTACGCCATGCGCGGGGCGCGCGCGGCGGGGCTGGGCGTCGTCGGCATCACGGACAGGACGAACGAGCGCGACCGAGAGGCCATCCGCGCCGTCTGCGACCTCGTGATCGATTCGTTTGACGAGCTGGCGTGACCTCCCGGTCTGAAGCGTTTACAAAATCTCTTTGAGCGTCAGCGCGCAGAGCATCTCGCGCGGAAAGGCGGAGAGCGTGTGCATCGCCAGCGAGGAGAACATGCTCTCCCGCTGGAGCAGGTGATACAGGCAGGCGATGACCAGCCGGCGGTCGGGCTGAGGCGAGGAGAAGAGCACGCCGATGCGTCCCCCCAGAAGCGAGCCGAGCATGGCTTCCGCCTTTTCAAGGGGCAGATGGGCGCGCAGATCGTCCACAAACGCGGAGAAGGTATAGGTCTGCGCGGGATTCAGCTGCGCGATATCCGCGCAGAGCTCACAGGCGCGCAGGAGATAATCGATAGCGTCCGGGGCGGGGGAGAGCTCGTCCTCCAGCAGCGAGAACAGCGGCGCGCCGCTGCCCTGGCGCACGAGCGCATTGGTGAGCTGAAGATTCGCCTCCACCTGCGTGAGCCGGACGACAAAATCCTGCGCGCGGGAGTAGAGCGCCTGCGCATCGACGGGATCAAAGGCGTATCGCGTGCCGCGGAGCTTGCCGAAGGCGCGCAGCGTGTCGTTATAGCCGAGCACGCGGTTGCGCGCGGAGCGCTCCGGATCGAAGGTCAGCAGCCCGCCCAGCGGATGCGAGGCGCGGATATAGGTGACGTTCGGGCGCAGCGCGTACTGCGAATGGGAACGGTGTTTGCCGGTATCGACGGCGATAATATGCCGCGCGCCGGAGCGCACGGCCATATCCACAGGGGTGTTGTCGCAAAAGCCGCCGTCGATGTAGCGATCCTCGCCGATCACCGCCATCGGGAAGATGGGGAAGCACGAGGCGCTGGCCAGCAGCCAGTCGTGCAGCGAGCCGGGGGCCATCTCCTCCACGCGCTTTTCGACCATCGAGAGCGTCGGAAAACGCGTGGCGAGAACCCCAAGCTTCACGACGCTGCGGCGCACGGCATCCTCGTCCACATAGCGGCGCAGGATGCCCGTCAGCGGCGCGACGTCGATGCCCTTGCGATGGGCGTAGCGGGCGGCAAATTCGAGCAGCTTGTCCGGGTGATCGAAGAGGTTTTCCACGTCGTCGGCGATGGAGAGGCTCTCCTCGCTGACCACGTCGGAGAGGCGGATGCTGCTCCAGAGCTCTTCCGCCGTCTCCATGCGGCCCTGCGCGTACATGGCGGCGTTCAGGCCGCCGACGGACACGCCGAACACGCTGCCTGCGCGTATGCCCAATTCCTCAAGCGCGGCGATGGCGCCGATCTCATAGGCGCCCTTTGCGCCGCCGCCGCCGAGAACCAAAGCGGTTTCGGAAGGAATGAGCGTGACCATTAGGCATTGGCCTCCTTTAGGCGGGCGAGGTCGACGAGCATCTGCGCGGTGCCCTCCACGCCCAGAAGCGTGGAATTGATGCTCAGGTCGTAGTTCTGCGCTTTGCCCCATTTCTGATCGGTGTAGCGGAAATAGTGGTTGCCGCGCTCCTTATCGGAGGTGGCGATCGCCTTGAGGGCCGCCGCCTCATCGAGGTGATAGAGCGCCATGATGCGCTCGACGCGGGCCTCGCTTGGCGCGTGGATGAAGACGTTGATGGTGTTCTGGCGCCCGGCGAGGATGTAATCCGCGCAGCGCCCGACGATGACGGCGCTCTCCCGCGCGGCGATATCGCGGATGACCTGCGCCTGAGAGATGAAGATGGACTCGGACAGCGGCAGATACTGGCTGGAGAAGAAGCCGCTCGAATATGCGGCGGAGGTCGCCAAGTTGTGCATGAAGCCGCTCTTCACGCGCTGCTCGTTATTGGCGATAAACTCGTCGGACAGACCGCTCTTTTCGGCGGCAAGGCTGATAATCTTCTTATCGTAGAAGGAGACGCCGAGCTTTTCGGCGACAAGCTGACCGATTTGACGGCCGCCGCTGCCGTATTCACGACCGATGGTGATAATCAGAGAGTTTTGCATGATATTGCCTCCTTTGACAGACGGAGCGCCTTCGATCGGAGGGATCGAGGCGGCTCGGTGGATCGAAGAGAACGACCCGACAACAACATCGGATGGATCCAATCGACCGGTGAAGAGGGGAAAACCCTCTTGATTGTATTATAGCACAACTTTGGCCGCTGTGTAGACTCGATTTTTTTACGAATCTGCGCAGAGGCTTTGCAAAGGCTCTAAAGGCTCTATGGGAGGAACCGATGATGACGATTCGCTTATACGACGAGGACAGCGCGCTGCTCGATTTTACGGCGCGCGTGACGGGCTGCAGGGCGCGAGGCGGCCAATACGAGATCACCCGGAGTTTGCCACTTGCTCTTTGATTCTGATTAAATTTTTTTCTTATTTTGTTG
>JAUNPI010000109.1 GCA_030536875.1 Clostridia bacterium | reverse complement strand
GTCTTCCTGATGATATCTTCCTGATTATACTGTATTTCCCGCCCAAAATCCATCTTTTGGCCGCAAAAAAGCGGTTCTGCCCCGCAAAATAAGCTTTGCGAAGCAAAACCGCATGCCGCATCATGCAGCCAAACGCCTATGGCGCATCTTTCGGGCTCATGCCTTGGCCAGCTGCTTGCCCAGCAGGTAGCCGAACGTCACCGTGCGCCCGCAGGCCATGCCGGTGGAGAGGTTCGGATACGTGTTGGCAAAATAGCAGCCGCTGTCGTTGCCCACCACGTAGAGGCCGGCGATCGCGTTGCCCTCCGGATCGATGGCGTTCATGTTCGTGTCGATCTGGATGCCGTCCATCGTGCAGAGCACATAGCCGGTGTTCTTCGCGCCGTAGAACGGGCCCTTATCCACCGGCGTGAGGCGGAAGGCCTCCTTGCCGAAATCCTCATCGTTTCCGGCGTAGGCCAGCTGATTGTAGCGCTCCACCGTCTTGGCCAGCTGCTCGGCGGGCAGGCCCAGCTTCTCGGCGAGCTCCTCGACCGTATCCGCCTGCATGACAAAGCCGCTTTCGATGAGCCCCGGCAGCATGCCGCTCTCGATGGCCTGATACGGGATATTCGGGTCCGCGCCGTTCTCGAACGGATACAGGCGGGAACAGCCGTGCATCTTGAACTGCGTGGCGTAGGTCGTCCAGTTGCTGTCAAAGATGGTATAATGCACGTGCCCCTTCTGGTATTCGTCCGCGTGGAGGATCCCCTCATACGTGCCGGACTCGTTGAAAAAGCGCTTGCCGTCCGCGTTGACCTTGAGCCACGGCTGGGAGCCCATCCAGAAGAAGCCGTTGTCGCCGGATTTGGCGGTCTCTACGCCGGTCTCCTGATCCGGTCGCAGCGCGCAGCGGTCAAACATCATCATGGAGTGGGTCTCGTCCATCTTCGCCCCGGCCCAGAGGCACGCCTTGATGCCGTCGCCGAACGCGCCCGGCTCCGAGCCGTTGCGCCCGATGATGCGCAGGTTCCACGGCTGGAGCGCCTCCATCATCTCATAGTTGAGCGAATAGCCGCCCGTGGCGACGACGGTGCCCTTCGTGGCCGTGTAGCGCACAACTTGCCCGTCGCCGTTTTCCGCGATACAGCCGGTGACGCGCTCGCCGTCCTTGACCAGCTTGATCATCTTCGTGTTGTAATGGAATTCGGCCCCCAGCTTCGTCGCGTAGTCGTAGAGCACCTTGTTGCCGTCCAGCGTCTTGCCCGTGCCGTCGTCGCTGCCCGTCCAGCGCGGGGAATGCCCCGTCGCGAAGTGATGATAGCGGGCCTCGTCCTCGGAATCTCCGCTCTCGTGCCAGAGCTCGACGCCGCGCTCCGCCAGCCTGTCGCCATACCAGTCGATGACCGCGCCGGACTTTTCGCAGAACAGCTTCACCAGCTCCTGATTGATGTGACCGGCGGCGTACTGCGTCGCCATCGTGATATAGTCGAACTTGTCGATCTTCGTGCCCCACTCCTTCTGATAGCGGGAGTCGATCGCCCCGAGGTCGTCGCGGATGCCCACGCCGGTCGGGAAGCGGTCGATGCCGATGACCTTCGCGCCCTCCTCCGCTGCGGAGGCCACGACGAACATGCCGCCCGTGCCGCAGCCGATGACCAGGATCTCGGTCTCGTATTCCGCCGCGATTTCGCTCTCGTCAATCTGAGGCTCTTGGCCCAGCCAGTCGCCGTCCGCCTCCTCCTTTTCAGAGGTGATCACCTCGATCGGGATTTCGCCCTTCGCCTGCTTGATGCACTTGTTCGCCGCCTTGGCGACCGCGTTGGACGTGATGGTCGCGCCGGAAACCGCGTCGATCTCCGCCGTCTGCCCGCTCAAAAGCGCCGCCTTCAGGTCTTCCGCCGCCGCCTGACCGATGCTCGGCGTTTCACCCGGCATGTCGAGCACGACGTCGGTGATGGCGCTCTCGCTGAAGGTCATGGTCACGGTCACGGTGTCCATGCCCTGCGCCTGTGCGCTGTAGGTTCCGGGGGTATACATGCCTTTCGCCTCGGCGAAAGCCGGGGTCACGCCCGCCAATCCGGCCGCCGCAACGGAAGCCGTGCTCGCCAGCGCGCCCTTGAGGAAGCTTCTGCGGGAAAGCTCTTTCATCATCCATTCCTCCTGGTTTTCTGCGGGAATTCGCAAGATTTCTTTTCCCTTAGTTTAAAGCTGTGGGTAACCCCTAGGTCAAGATTTCCGGGCGGGTTTTCGTCATTTTTTTGACCATTTCGCCGCACACTTATGCTATAATAAGGCGAATGGAGGCGATAGGCATTGAGCGAAAAACCCCCTATGCAGCAATACCGCATCGGCGATTACGCCCGTTACATGGGCGTTACCCCCGACTTTCTCAAACACTATGAACAATACGGTCTCATCACCCCGTCCGTGACCGAAAACGGGTATCGCTTCTATCCTTTCAGCCAATCCAGCCGTCTTCTCGCGTGCATGGGGCTTCGCAGCTACGGCGTTCCGCTCAAGGAGATGCGCGCCATGCTCTGCCAAGACGATCTGCCCGCCTATATGGACAAGCTCCGCACGCGTTCCGATGCGCTGCGCCGCCAGATCGCGTTCCAGACCGCCGTGCTGAAGGATTACGAGGCCCAATGCGCATGGCTCAGGCGCATGGAAGACAAGCAGGAGGATTGGACGATCGAGGAAACGCCGGAATTTCTCTTTCTCCCGCACTCCGATCTTTACACCTTCTTAAACGACAGCCGCATTTATGAGCTGCTGGACGCATGGATCCCTTGGATGCCCGTCGTCAAATCCACGCTCTGCATCCGCACAGGGGACGCGGGCGGCGGCTCGCCCTACTGCTGGGGGCTCGCCGCCCAGAGGCCATTCGCTTTCGAGCATGCCCTGCCCGTCAACGATGTCGTGCGTGTTCTTCCCTCATGCAAGCGCTTCGTCTGGAATTTCCGGGGCTTTCATCCTCCCGAGGGCGAGTTCCTGCTCAAAGCGCTGCATGAGCGCTACCTCGAGCGCCTGCGCGCCATGAACCTTGCGCCCACGAGCGACATCTTCATGGTCTCTCTGATGCAAACGCACGAGGGCGAAGGGCTCGCCTGCCACGGCTACATGATGTCCGCCGTGGATTGATCCTCCAACGCTTGTCTGGACACAAAGGAAGAGGCAGTCACCTGCCCCTTCTCTTTTCTTTCCGTTTTTGCTGCTTCAGCTCAAAGCGCTGCTGCGCGCGTGCTTCCCGCTGCTCGCGGGCCGTTTCGCGCCGCTCTGTCTTCTGGGCTTCCCTGCCGGCGGCAAGCGCCTGCTGAGATTTTGTGCCGATCCCCTCGCGCTCAAGACGCCTGCCCGCGTCCCGCTTCGCGCGCTTGGGTGACCGGCTGCGCGCCCTCTCCGCCGCCTCCACAGCCGGACTGAACGCCAGATTGTCGTATGCCTCGAGAATCCACGCGAGCACCTCGGCATCCCGCGGTTCCGCGCCGAAAACCGTCCTGCTCGCCGTCAGCCGTCCGTCGCAAACGCGTTCCACCACGCCCACGTAAAACGGCTCCTCAAAAAACACCGTCAGCTCCACCGATACACTGTCCATCAACGGTTCCTCCTTTGGGTTTTCTCGCAAAGAAGGGACGACCAAGGAGGAGGGTTACTGACGCCCGGAAAAGCCCGGGCGCGCCCGGACTACCGACCGGACTGCGCGGGGGACAGCTCGCGCGTTGTGTTTTTATCTTTGCCTATCCATCATACCAACTGAGCGCCCAAAACGCAAGCGCATTCTTCGTTTCCGTTGACGCAAGAAGCCCCGCGCTTACGCGCCTTTTCTGCGTCTTAGCGCGCATACCTGGATGAGGCACAGCAGCAGCTCGACAGCCGCAAGGGCGGCGAGCAGCCCCGTGTTCAGCCGCAGGAACAGCGCGTCCATGTGGTTGGTCGTATCCGTCTGCGCGTCGGAGGCATAATATCCGCTGTTGGCGACCGTGTAGAGGATATTCTTGCAGGCTTCGCGCATGTCTTGCGCCAGCGTGGCTTGCTTCTTGCTGAGCTTGTTGGTGTCGTAGGAGCCGAAGCCGAGCATCATGTCGCCGCCGTTTCGCACGCACTGATCCGTGATCATGAATCCATAGGAGCCGTCATAATCCGTGATGACCATGCCCCTAAAACTCCACTCGTCCCGCAGCACGCCGCGCAGCAAGGCGTCGCTTGCGCAGGCCGGCGTCGTGCCGATCCAGTTGTAGGCGCTCATCACGGCGATGGACTTGCCCGTGTAGCCCTTGAGCGCGAGCTCAAACGCCCTGAGATAGCCCTCGCGAATCGTCTGCTCCGTGGCCCATGTGAGCAGCATCGCCGTCCGGTTGGTCTCCTGATCGTTGAGGGCGAAGTGCTTGACGTAGGCGTAGACGCCGAACTGCGCCGCGCCGTTGATCTGCTGCGCCGCCATGAGCCCGGAGAGCACCGCGTCCTCCGAATAATACTCAAAGTTGCGCCCGCCGAACGCCGAGCGGTGGATGTTGACCGCCGGGCCATACCAGCCGAAATTCTCCGCCGCGGCGAACTCGGAGCCCATCGACGCGCCGATCTCATGCGCCAGCTGCTTGTTCCACGTCTGCGCCATGAGCACCTCGGAGGGGTATGTCGTCCCGTACGCGCCGGTCATGTAGTTGTTGAGCCCCGCGGGCCCGTCGCTGTCGGAGGTCTTGAGCTTGTCGATGGACGCCGCTTCGGCGGTGCTCCATCCGCCCTGATTGATCAGCGCGTTCATCTCCTTCCACGAGAGCTGATCCAGCAGCGCCTCCCATTGCGGGTCGTCGTAGTCAAGGCCCGTCATATCCGCCAGCACAAGCCCGTTTCGCGCCTCCATGACGGGCATCTCGTCCCCGTCCTCTTCAAAGTCCTCGCTCGCATAGCCGCCGGCCGTCCGGGCAAACACCGCCTCGCGCGTCGCCTCGTCCATCATGCTCTCCTCCTCGCCCAGCGGCAGGCCGCAGGCCTGCTCATAGTTGGCAAAGCCGTCCGCCCGGGAGAGCACGGTAAAATCGCCCCGCGCGCCGTCAAAGCGGTTGACCGCGGGCGCGTCGTCGCTTGCGCGCGCCGTATCGGCGTAGCCGATGTCCTGCGCAACGCTGAACGTGAGCGCATCGCAGACCGTGTGCGAGTCCGAGCGCACGGACAAAGTGTACTCGCCCGCCTCGAGGATGTAGCCGCCGCCGGGAACCTTGATCTGCTCGGAATCGTAGCTGGCCATGTCCTCCTTGGCGAGCGAGAAATAGATGAGCTCGGACGCGCCGGGCGCAAGCTCGCTCGTCTTGGCAAAGTCGATCAGGTTGACGCTCGCCTTCTCGATGCCCCCGTTCGTGTAGGGCGGGGTGTAATAGATCTCCACCACGTCGCGCCCGGCGACGCTGCCGGTGTTGGTCACCCTGACGGTCAGGGCGAGCGTATCCTGCGTCTCGCTGAAGCTCTCGATGCTCTTTTCAAACGTGGTGTAGCTGAGCCCATAGCCAAAGGGATATTGAACGTGCTCCTCGTAGCGGATGACGCCGTCGTCCGCCGCGGTCTCGTAGTATTTGTAACCCACGTAGACGCCCTCGGCATAGTTCACAAAGCTGATCGCGCCCTGATAGGTCGCGTCCTCCTTGAGAATCCGCTCGGCCAAATCTTCCGCGTTGCCATACACATGCAGGCCGAAGCTGTGGATGGACGGCGTATTCAGCAGGTCATAGACGAACGTGTCCGCCGTGCGCCCGGAGGGGTTGATCTCGCCGCTGAGGATTTTGCCGACGGCCTCAAACCCCTTCGCGCCCGCTGCGGGCGCGAGCAGCACGGCGTCCACGGCGTACTGATCCACCCAGCCCAGCTCCATGCTGTTGCAGCTGTTGACGACGACGATGACCCTGTCAAACGCGTCGCAGACCCTTTGGAGCAGGGCCTCCTCGGTGTTGCTCAGCTCCAAATAGCTCTCGCCCGCGTCGAAATCGTCGTAGTCCCCATTGTTGGTGTAGGTCACTTTGGTATAGGGATACGTCTCCGGCGCGATGGAAACCTCGCCGGACACGTTGTAGGCGCCGTCGATGACCGCCTTCATGTCCGTCGGCAGGTCGTAGTTTTCGCCGCCGCCGCGGGCGATGACCACGATCGCGGTATCCGAAAACGCCTTCGCCTCCTCCATGATCTCGTCCGTATAGGCGTCTGCGGTCGGCTCCGGCAGCGTCAGGTTCTGCCCGAACATGTCGGCCGCCGGCCTCTCGGCGGCATACGCCCGGTACATGTCGATCAGGGTTTCATTGTAGGCGTATCCCGCGTCCGTCAGGGACTGGAGGATATCCACCGCCGGGGCCGCGGAGGAGGCCGACGAGCCCGTTCCGCCCACATAGGGCTGCGTCGCCGCCCAGCCGAACACGTTGACGTTCTTCGTGCCGCCGTCAAGCGGCAGCGCGCCGTTCTCGTTTTTGAGCAGCACGATGCCCTCCGCCCCAATCCGCTCGATCGTCTCCAGGCTCTGGGCGACGGTATCCTCCGCCAGCTCGACCTTCGAGGCGTTCATGTAGGCGGAGAGCGTCGCCTTGAGCGGGCCGTAGCACAGCGCGTTCACGCTGATAGCCGTCACCACCAAAAAGGCCACGACGGACTGGCAGCGCGCAAATCCCCTCCATCCCTTTTTGATCCGTTTCTCCGCGATCAGCGCAATCACGAGGATGACCAGCGCCAGCGCGATGACCAGCAGATAGTTGCTCGCCGCGTTCAGGTACACCAGAATATCCGCATAGCTGACGCCCATCGGCAGCAGGAATTTGGACAGCAGCTTCGCCAGCAATTCGATCATTTGCTTCACCTGTCTTTATCATTGTATTTGCGAAGGGAGAAAAACAGCAATCCCGGAACAGAAAAGGAGCGAAGGCCCCCGGAAAAGGCGCCTTCGCTCCATCAACCGATCCGTTTACTCGACGGGCTGCAGCTCCGGCTCGGTCAGCGCGGGAACGTTGTACTTGGCAACGCGCTCGTCGTCGATCACGCCGGACCAGTTCAGGCCGAAGGCAAAGTCATAGGTGTTGCCGTCGGCGTCGACGTAACATTCCACGTCGCGCGGAACGTCCTCAAGCTGGGCCTCGACAGCCGCCATGTCCTTGGGCATCTGCATCGGCAGCAGACCGGAGGGCTCCGCCTGACCGGCGACGATCTTGACGACTGCCTCGTCCTTGACGCCCAGATTGACGAGGATCGCGTCCACTTCACCCTCGAATTCGCCGAACACCATCGGGCGGTTGGCCGTCACGGCGACGATCGTCTTGGCCGTCTCCGGCATCAGCGCCGCGGTATCCAGAATCAGATCCAGGTCGGCTGCGTTGCTGGCCGTAACGCTCTTGCCGTAATAGCTGCGGTTTTCTTTCTCGCTGCTTTGAATCATGCCATACGGGCTTTCAACCTGCGACACGATCAGATCACCGGCGATGGATTCCGAACGAACCGCTTCGCTGTTGGCCGTGTACTCCGAATACTGGAGGGAAATCGGCACATACTCCTCCGCTTCCGTATCATAACCGATGCCGGAAGAGGGGCTCGTCACAAAGACCAGCGCATAGTCGCAGGCGGCGACCTCCTCGGCGGAGGCGCGGATGATGTCGCTTTCCGTGTACGTCGCCTTGCCGTTTGCGTCCGCCTCTCCGGTCGGCTCGCCGACCGTATCCGTCACCACGTTAAAGTAGGTGTCTGCAAGCTTCTGGTCGATCGGCAGCGCAAATCCGGCCGCCGCGGTTCTGGACGCCGCCTGATATTTCATCGGAATGTACACCGTGGGCTTCTCCTCGCCGGCAGCGCGGATCGTCCCGTCGCTGTTCTTGAGCATGATCACGGATTTTTCGGCGACTTCGTCGACGACGGTCTTGTACATGTCGCTCTCAACCGCCTCAACCGCATGAGCGGTATCCACATAGGGGTTTTCAAACAGACCGACTTGGAAGTGAGATTTGAGAATGCGGCGGGCGGAGTCGCGATAGCGCGCGAGCGCCGCTTCCTCGCCGATGTCGTCTACGAACATCTGGAAGGCCTCTTCGGCATATGTCGGAATATCCTTAAAGCCCAGAATCTGATCGACGCCCGCGGAGAGGATCTTGTAGACGCGCTCGGTTCCGTTCAGGTTGTCTACACCGTGGCCGGTATTCTTGTCGTCAACGATGCCGCCGTCGGTGCAGATCAGCCCGTCAAAGCCGTAGGAGCGAAGCAGCTGAACCTTGTATTCGCTATACCCGGAGCCAACCAGTTCGCCCAGGGACTCGTCATCCGTGTAGGCAATGGAGTAGCTGGTCATCACGGCCGAGACCGTGCCGGTTTCGCCGTCCAGCGAGAGACCGCCGTCCACAAAGGGAATCGTGCCGGTGGCAAAGGATTCGCCCGGATACACGTTGTACTTGCCGGTGGGCTTATGCGCCTCGCGGCCGCTTTCAGCCGCGCCGTCGCTCGGCCAATGCTTCATCATGGACAGAATGCTCTCTTCTCCCCACCCCAGATCGTTGCCCTCGTCGTCATAGGTGGATTGGAAGCCGTCGATCGCCGCCTTGGTCATGTCGCGGGAAAGCGCGGGATCCTCGCCGAACGTTCCGCTGTAGCGGCTCCAGCGCGGTTCCGTCGTCAGATCGATCTGCGGCCCCAACACCTCGTCGATGCCGACCGCGCGGTAGATGCGGGCCAAATCCTGATACATCTCGCCAATCAGCTCAGGGTCGAACGTCGAGGCCATCGCCAGGTTGGTCGTCCCATCCGCATACGCGCTGCGCGGATCCGTGGTAAAGAGAATCGGGATGCCGTAATCCAAGCTCTCCGCCGTCTTCTGCAGATTGTTGTGCAGCTTCGCCTGCGAAAGCGCCGGCATCGAGCTCAGGCGGCTGATAAACGTGCGCAGGCCTTTGGGCAAAACCGTGTTGACCATATCCGCTTCAGAAGGATCATACTCCACGTCGGAACCCGGCGCCGCCATCGCCAGCGTCGCATTGGATGCGTCCATTTCCATGCCGTTCAGGTCGCCGTGCGTCATCAGCGCCGCGATGGCCTTATCATCGAGCCTGTCGGCCAAATCCTTCGCGCGCGTGTTCGCGTCCTCGCGCCAGTCCTCGTAGACGTCCAGCTCGCCGTCCCTGTCCAAATCCTTGAACGCGTAGCCGTCAACCGTCAAAAGGGTTACGCCGGAATCGGGCGAATAGCCCAGCGTCGCGCCGCCCTCCTGCGTCACCTTGATCCAGCCGTCCTTCTGCGTCTCCTCGGTCCACTTCGCTCCGGATTCCGCGAAGGCCGCCGGCGTCAGGGTGCTTGTCAGCAGCGCGGCGGCGCACAGGGTCGAAAGGATTCTCCTGTTGATCTTCATGTATTCCACTCCTTTGCTTCGTATACGGATGGGGCCCCTGCAGCCGGCTCTCATCCAGCTGTCTGCATCTTATCATGTTCTCCGGCGCGCGGCAAGGCCGCGATCATAATCCGCTTTTTTGGCAGCATAATCGGTTTTGC
>JAUNPI010000108.1 GCA_030536875.1 Clostridia bacterium | reverse complement strand
ATAAAATAATCTTGATGCTCCCATCTTTTTTTCTGCCTTAGCCTGACAGCCCCATGCGTACCTTCGAGACGGGCGGTTATCTGGTTGTGGATGAGTTGGAGAACCACTTCAACAAGGAAATCGTATCTACGCTCATTCGCTTCTACCGCGATAAGCGCGTCAATCCCAAAGGCGCTGTACTGCTCTTTACTACCCATTATGCGGAGCTGCTTGATGAGTTCGAGCGCAACGACAATATCTACATTGTTCGCAACCGCAACGGCATCACAGCGCAGAATCTGTCGGATGTGTTGAGACGCAACGACATCAAGAAGAGCGAAGCGTATGAGAGCGGCTTTCTTGAGGGAACCGTTCCGGTGTACGAGTCCTATATGGCCTTGAAGAAGATGCTGCTTGCGCAACAGGCGGAGGGCTGACATGGAGCTGTCAAGATATGTAGCCTGCATCTGTGAAGGGACGGCTGAAGAGGTCATCGTGTCCAAGTTGCTGGATGCAGACCGGCTGATTTTCACCAGAGACGATCTGTTGGACGGGGAGATCATACGCACACGCAGTGCGGCAGCCTTTGAGCAGCGGTACTTGAGGAAAGGTTTTCAAGACAAAATCACTGTGATGCGAGTGCTTGATTCTCGCCGGGAAAACTTCAAAATAAGCAAGGCCTACGAGCACAAGATCGAGGTGATCAACGTGATCACCGCTCCGGAGATTGAAATGCTCATTATTCTGAACGAAAGAAAATACGATATCTATAGGCGCTCCAGAAAAAAGCCCAGCGACTTTTGCAAAGAATATCTGAAAATGAGCAGTGTAAAAAGCCGTAAGTTTGTAGAGGACTATTTCTCGAATACCAATCGCCTGATTGAGGCAATTCGGGAATATCGCCGTATATCGAAGGTACCAGCGTGAGAATACTCTCTTTGCGACCTGCTGAAGTCATGATTGGATGACAGCTTAAAGTATGAAAAGGGCTGTCGAGCTAAGAATCCAGACATTTAACCGAATCATTTAGGGGCTGTCAGGCTAATCCCGAACATTCCAAGAATCAACTTTTCGTATAATGTTTGGATTTTTAGCCTGACAGCCCCTTTTATGGTCTATTCCTCGGCGGATGTCAGACCTCCGCCATCCTTGCCGCGACATGCATCGTCTGCTGCGTGCCGCCGGCGAATATGCCCCGGTTGATCGCGCAGTCCCGGCTGTCGCGCCCCGCGTTCACGCGAAGGTAGGTGTCGTCCGCAAGGCGCAGATGGGTCGGGTCGACGCCGATAAACCGCGCGCCGTCGTATACCTCCACCCACGCGTGCGTCTCCCCCTCGCCGGGGATCAGCCCGGCGACGTAGCGCGCCGGAATGTGCCTTGCGCGCAGCGCGGACAGGAGCAGATGCGCCATGTCTTGGCAGACGCCCGCGCCTAGCGTGAACGCCTCCCGCGCCGTCGTCCGCTCGTTGGTCACGCCCTGCCGGTAGGTCACCTGGGCGCGCATCCGCTCCGCGGTCTGCAGCGCAATATCCTCCGCGCGGCCCGAAAGCCCCTCGCTCAGCGCGGCGATGCGCTCATCCGCCGCGGTCAGCGGCGTTTCCATCGCGTAAAACGCCGGGCAGGGCGCGCGCAGCGGCTCCCCGCGCACGTAGAGATTCAGCGCCTGATGCTCATCCTCGATGTGGCCGAGCATGCATCGGTTGCCGAAGGCGTCCAGCGTCACTGGGAGCCGCGCCTGCGGCCGGCAGACGCAGTCCATCCCCCAAAGCTGCTGGTTTTCGTCGGAGGCCGGCGCGAAGCGGAACAAAAACGTGTGCCGGGAGACCGGCTGAGAGAAGCTCAGCGCCAGATCATAGGTAAAGCACAGCCTTTTCATGAGAGCACCGTACACAACAGCGAGAGGATGGCCTGTTTGTTGCGCGAGTAGGTGGCCTCGTCGCGCGTGAGCGCCGCAAGCCGCTCCGCGTCCCGTTCGTTGTGGGCAAAGCGCACCTTGGAGAGGCGGTTCATCAGCTTGCTGGTCTCCTTTTCCACCTCGCGGAAGCTGTACCCCAGGCGGACGTAGAGGTCGAGGCGCTCGACATACTTGCCGCATTTCATCAGCGTGCGGCATTCCTCGCTGGCGACGTTGTCGTCCGCGCTGCCCCAGAAGGCGAACAGATCGTCCACCACCTCCTGGAGGATGAGCATCGGCGCGCTGCTCTGCGTGCCCGCGCGCAGCGCGTCCTGCGCCATCTGGATATAGCAAAGCGTGTCGCTGGTCAGCTCCTCGCGCATGACGATGGCGTTGTCCAGCGCGCGGGAAAGCTGGCTGGCCAGCGAATTGGGATCGGAAGGGTCAAAGATATAGGTCTTGATGAACGCCTCGCGGCTGCCGTAGACGTAGGGCAGGCCGAGGCAATCGAGAAAGCCGCGGTAGGCGAACTCGTCGCGGTCGAGCATGTCGTCGTAATAGCGGCTGAGCGTGCGGCAGATGGTGAACGTGCGCTCGGTATAGCGGCCCAGCCAGATGAGCCGGTTGCTTTTGTCTAGCGAGATAATACCCATGTGTCCTTAAAGCCTCCTCCTTGAGAAGAATTGACGACGAACGAGTCCGCCTGGCGCGAGAAGCGCGTGAGCCCGCTGGGCCAGACGCGCGTTTCCCTGCCCGAGAGCACGAAGGCGCGCAGATCGGCCTTGCGCATCACCTGCCGGCCGTCCTCCATGACGGGCAGGTCGATGAAGTCGATGACCTCCTGCGCGATGAAGCGGCGCGGCTCGCGCTTGATCGTCTCGCGCAGGCCCTCCAGCTTTTCGCGCGTCAGGTCGCGCCCGAAGACCACGCCGTAGCCGCCCGCCTCGCTCACGTCCTTGACGACCAGCCGGTCGAGATGGTCCATGACGAAGGCGTAATCCTCCTTGTAAAACGGCAGATAGGTCGGCGCGTTTTTGAGGATGGGCTCCTCGCCCAGATAATACCGGATCATCTTGGGCACGAAATAGTAGATGCCCTTGTCGTCGGCCACGCCGTTGCCCGGCGCGTTGACGATGGCCACGTTGCCCGCCCGGTAGGCATTCATCAGCCCCGGAACGCCGATCAGGCTCTCGGGCAAAAACGTCAGCGGGTCGAGGTATTCGTCGCTCAGGCGGCGGTAGATGACGCCCACGCGCTGCGCCTGACCGAGGTAATCGCGGTAATAGACCTTGTTGTCCTCCACGTAGAGGTCGGCGTTGGAGGCCAGCGCGCTGTCCGTGCGCTCGGCGAGGTAGCTGTGCTCAAAGTACGCGGCGTTGTAGCGCCCGGGCGTCAGGATCACGCGCATGCCCGGCGCGGAGACATAGTCCATCATGTCGCGGAGCATGTCGGCGTAATGGCGGTTGTCGACGATGTCGTTCTGCCGGAACGTCTGCGGGCTGGCGCGGCGGCAAAGCTCGCGCGCGATCAGCGGGTAGCTCGCGCCGGAGGGAATGCGCAGGTTGTCCTCCAGAATATACCAGCTCTTGTCCTGCGCCTGCACTAGGTCGATGCCGGAGATGTGGCTGTAGATGCCGGCCGGCGGCGTGATGCCCTCGCATTCGGGCAGATAGCCCTTGCTCTCGAGCAGAAACGCCTCGGGCAGCACGCCGTCCTTCACGATCTTCTTCTCGTGGTAGATGTCGGCCAAAAAGAGATTGAGCGCGTCCACGCGCTGGCGAAGTCCGCGCTCCAGATGCGAAAACTCCTCGCCGGTGATGATCCGCGGGAGCGCGTCAAAGGGAAAGAGCTGCTCGTGGAACGTCTGGTTTTTATAGATGCCGAACTTCACGCCGTAACGCGAGAGCAGGCGGTTGATGGAATCGGCGTGATCGGTCAGATTCCGCATGCGGGCGCCTCCTTATTGGGTTTGTGTCGGAGGAATGGGCAGGCTTTCATGCCGCGTTGGCGGCCGTCCTGCCATTTCCTGTCGTTTAACGATACATTAGCACAGTTTATGCATATTGTCAATTCAATTCTTGCAGTCTATCGTTTTTTCTTTGAATGGTGCTTTCAAAACTGCACGATGCGGTGTATAATAGACGCATTCGGTATGAATGAGGAGGATTTGTCTTGATCCATCAGGTCGTTTGTGTCAATCTGCCCGTCGACGAGCGGATGTGCGTGCGGAAGGTTCGCCTGATGCCCGAGGGGCCGGGCGCATCCGCGGAGCGCATGCGCCGGATCTGCGTGGTGACCGGCACGCACGGCGACGAGCTCGAGGGGCAGTACGTCTGCTTTGAGCTCTCCCGCCGCCTGCGCGCGCATCCCGAGCTGCTCACGGGCATCGTGGATATCTATCCCGCGCTCAACCCGCTGGGGATCGATTCGATCACCCGCGGCGTGCCCGGCTTTGATCTGGATATGAACCGCATTTTCCCCGGCAGCGAGGACGGCGTGCTCGCCGAATACGCCGCCGCCGAGATCATCCGCGACATCGAAGGCGCGGATGTGTGCATCGACGTACACGCCAGCAACATCTTCCTGCGCGAGATTCCGCAGGTGCGCGTCTCGGAGACGACGGCCAAGGCGCTTTTGCCCTACGCCAAGGAGCTCAACTGCGACTTTATCTGGGTGCATGCCAGCGCCACCGTGCTGGAGAGCACGCTCGCCCATACGCTCAACAGCCGCGGTGTGCCGACGCTGGTCGTCGAGATGGGCGTGGGCATGCGCATCACGCAGGCATACGGCGACCAGCTGCTCTCGGGCATCTTCCGCCTTATGCACCGGCTGGGCATCTGGGCGGGCGAGCCGGACGAGGTGCGCGCGCCCATCGTCTCCACGGACGGCAAGGTCGCCTTCCTGAACGCGCCGACGCTGGGCATGTTCGTGCCGCATGCGCCGCACTGGGAGCATGTCGCCCGAGGGGAAACCATCGGCGAGATCATCAACCCGCTCAGCGGCGAGGGGACGCCCATCGTCTCCCCGTGCGACGGACTGCTCTTTACGCTCAGGGAGTATCCGCTCGTTTACGAGGGCTCGCTGCTGGCCCGCGTTTTGGCCAAAGAGGAGGTGCGCGCGTGATTCGTGAGACGCTCTTTTCATTGGGCTCGCTCTACAGGGACGACCTGCGCGTGACCGGTTATCGCTTCGGCTCGGGCGAAAAGGCGGCCTGCATCGTCGGCGCGATGCGCGGCAACGAAATTCAGCAGATGTTTGTCGCCTCCCAAATCGTGCGCGAGCTGCGCGCGCTCGAGGCGCAGGGCAGGCTGGCACAGGGCAAGGAGATCCTCGTCATCCCGTCGGTCAACCACTTCTCCATGAACATCGGCAAGCGCTTTTGGGCGCTGGACAACACGGACATCAACCGCATGTTCCCCGGCTACGACCAGGGCGAGACGACCCAGCGCATCGCCGCCAAGCTCTTTGAGCAGGTGAGCCCCTACCGGCTGGGCATCCAGTTTGCCTCCTTTTATGTGCCGGGCCATTTTTTGCCGCATGTGAAGATGATGGATTTGGGCTATCAATCCCCGGAGCTGGGCCGCGCCTTCGGCCTGCCCTACGTGCTGCTGCGCCGCCCGCGCCCGTATGACTCCACGACGCTCAATTACAACTGGCAGGTTTGGGAGACGCAGGCCTTCTCCGTCTATACCACCGCCACGGAGGAGATCGACGAGCGATCCGCCCGCGAGAGCGTGGAGGCCGTGCTGCGCTTCCTCGGCGCGCAGGGCGTAATCGCGCGCGGCCTGTACGGCCCCGGCGAGCCCTGCCGCATCGTTCCGGAGAATGCCCTCGTCGCCGTGCATGCGCCTGTGTCCGGCGTGTACCGCCGCTTCTTCCACCCCGGCGACCGAATCCGCAAGGGGCAGGTGCTCTGCGAGATTTTGCACCCGCTGGAGGGCGACGTCGTTGCGCGCGTGGCCTCCCCGGCGGACGGGCGCGTGTTCTTCGCACATCATTCGCCGCTGGTTTCCGAGCGCGGCGTGGTGTACAAGATCATCACGGGGGAAGGGCCCGTCGGCTCAGAAACATAATCAGAAGCATAAAAAGGGCGCCGCGCCGGAGCAAGTAATCTCCGGGGCGGCGCCGGCATTTCGCCGTTATGGTTCCGCTTTGACGATGTACAAAGCGGGATTTTTGGTATCAAACGACAGCACGCCGTTTTCATAGGCGTATTCGATATCCACCCATTCCTCTTTGGGAGAGGTGGAGTCGTCGCCCGAGGAGGTGGAGATGCGGATGAGCTGAAAGCCTTCCGGCAGATCTGCGATGGGGAGGCTGACCGTGCTCTTGTTTTTAAAGGTTGCGACGCCGCCGTCGAGCTCATAGCCGATCGTAAAGGCATACAGCACGGAGGAGTCGGCCTCCTCAAACGGCATGGCCTTGCCAAAGGCCACAAATTCGCCGCGCTGGCTGCTCGGGTTTTCGGCGAGCGGGGTAGCGGCTGCGCCTTCGATTCGCTCGAATGCGCCGTATTCGTTTGCGCCGCAGTAGGCGCAGACGCTTTGCTTATCGCCGCCGAGCGTCACGGTGTTGCTGGTGCACCTCACCGTCTTCGTTTCGCCGCAGTCCGTGCAGGCGGCCGTGTGCTGCGAGGCGCCGTCGACCTTTGTCCATGCGCCCCAGCTGTGGGCGTGTTCCTCCGCCGAAGCGGCAAAGATGTTTGCGCACACAAGGAGCGCGGTAAGCAGACCGCAAAGCTTTTTGTTCATGGAATCTCCTCCTTATTTTGGGAAAGCACAAGGCGGGGAAAAGCCTGCGCTTATTCCCCGCACAAGAAAACGATTCACAGAAACGCACGAAAGGAAATGAGGGGGATGCCGCGCCCGATGAAGATGTGCCGTTCGGGCGCGGCGAAGGCTCTGCGTTTACAGCTCGACCTTCTGGTTCATGTAGTAGAGGTTGCCGTCGGCATCCTTGTGGAACAGGGAGAACCACTCGTCCCAAATCATGGCCGCCTCGCTGGGCAGGTAGGCGTGAACCTTGGTCTCCGTCTCCACGCAGCGGAGCATCGGGATGCCCTTTTCGGTGCGGAAGACATAGTTGCGGAAGATGCCGTTGCGGAAGGAACAGACGGACTCGTCGCCCTTCATGTAGGTGAAGTCTTCCCACTTATCAACCGTGTTGTAGCGGTTGGTCCAGTAGGTCACGCAGCCCTTGCCGTCGGAGAAGCCGCTCTCCTGACCGCCGAAGCCCTCCTTGGAGAAGTAGGGATCGCCGGTGCCGATGCAAACCATCAGCGGAATGGCGTTTTCCTCATTGTAGTCGGACGGCGTCGCCAGAGCGCTGACGGGGGCGCTGGCGGTGAAGATGTCGCTCATGTAGCCCGCGACGGCATGGCTCATCGCGCCGCCGGAGGACTGGCCCGTCGCGTAGACGCGGCCGGTGTCCACGTTGTAGTTCTCACAGACCCACTTGTGCAGCTCGCGAATGAAGATGCGGTCGTCCGGGCAGTCCTCGGTGGCCTCGCCGGTGTTCCACATCGCCCGGAAGAGCTCGTTGGTGGTCATATCGCTGACATTGCGGATGCTCAGCTTGTGAGAGCCGGTCGGGCAGACGAGGATGCAGCCCTTCTCCTCGGCGATCTTGGTCCAGCCGCTGCGGCCCGCGATTTCATCGCCGGTGCCGCCGGCGCCGTGGAACAGGAAGACGACGGGAGCGGGGGTCTCCGGATCGACGCTGGAGGGCACATAGACATACCACTCGCGGTTGTACAGATCGCTGCCGTCCTCCTTGTAGCCGCCCGGAATCTGCGCGGCGAACTTCTCAAAGCCCATCTCGTAGATATCGGCGGCGGAGCGCAGGGAGCCGTTGCCCGTGCCCGGATAGAGCATGTACTTGCACATGAAGTCGTTGTAGATGTTGTCGATGGTTTCGGCCTGATAGTAGTCCTCGATCGGGCGGGTGCTGTAGTAGACCTTGGCGATCGGCTCGCGGTCCATCGTCTCGCCGGTGGTCGGGAAGGCCGGGATGTAGACCTCGTCGGCGTAGTCGCAGGAATACTTGACATCCTCGACCTTGTTGGCCTTCTTCCAGTAGTCGACGACCTTGTCGACGGCCTCGGTCTTCTCCTCGGAGACGATGAACATCGGGATGCTCATCTCGCTGAGCATGACGCCAGCTTCCTTGCTCTCGATGGTGGAGCGGGAGGCGAGGTATTCATCCTCCACGCCGGTCACGCCGATGCAGGCGGCGGCCGCCCACTGCAGCGGCTTGCTCATGGTGTGCTTCATGAGCACGTCCGCGGCGTTGCCGTAGGCGATCGCGTAGAAGTTAGAGGAGAAGGAGACGAAGAACGGGCGATAGGAGACGTCGTCGCGCAGCGCGGCGAGGTATTCCATCTCGGTGTCGATGTCGCCCCAAACGCCGCTCTCGTCGGTCTCGGCCAGCACGACGTGGAAGACGTACTTGTCCGCGGCGGCCTTCCAGCCGCTCTCGACGAAGAAGCCCCATGTGTTCACGCCGGAGGGAACCATGATGAACACGGTCGGCTGGTTGTAGACGGTATTGGCGGGAATGTAGAATTTTGCCGTGCGCGTCACGTTTTCGTTGACGTAGCAGTCGAAGTTGTAGTAGCCTTCGATGACTTGACCGTAGTAGTTGTCCACGTCGATGACCATGTCCTCGGCGTCCGGCAGCTCTTTGGCGACGACGCTTACGTATTCCTCGGCGTTCATGTCGGCCAGAGCGCCCGCGCAGCCCAGCATGAGCAGGGCCAGCAGCAGGCTCAAGAGTTTTTTCATGTTCTTTTCCTCCTTGTGTGGATGTTTTGGAACGGTCATAACACACGCTCCGCGTTTCTGTATGATTTATATTAACATTCAATGATAAATTTGTCAATAAGTAAGTTTTTAATTAAAAATGAAATTGAAAGTTTCAAATAAATGGAATTTCATTTCGTTTTAATGTGTTTCATTTCAGCTTTCTCTCCAATTAAGAGAGAAGATGCAAAAACGGCTCTGCCTCGACCGCGTCGGGGCAGAGCCGAAAAAAATTTGCATTTGAAAAAGGGGAAGATCGGTTACACGCCGAGAAGCCGCACGCGCTTCATTCCGCTGATTTCGCAGACCCGGGCGACGAGCGCTTCCCGAACGCCGGCGGGCACATCGTCAATATCCACGACGGAGACCGCCATCGTCTCGCGGGAGCGATTGACGAGGTCGGAAATGTTGAGGCCGAAGGAGGCCACGGCGGAGGTGATGGAGCCCAGCACGTTGGGAACGTTCTCGTGGATGCACAGCAGGCGCGGCTTGGTCGCCGGCGCGACGTCCACGGCGGGCAGGTTGACGCTGTTGCGGATGATGCCGGACTCGAGGAAGTCCCGCGTCTGCGCCGCGGCCATGATCGCGCAGTTTTCCTCGCTCTCAGGCGTGGAAGCGCCCAGATGCGGGACGCAGATGACGCCCGGCAGACCGAGCAGCGCGTCGCTGGGGAAATCCGTGACATAGCAGGTGACGCGGCCGTCTCCCAGCGCATCGATGAGCGCGGCAGTGTCCACCAGGCCGCCGCGGGCAAAGTTCATGATGCGCACACCCTTGCGGCAGAGCGACAGCGCGCGGGTGCCGATCATGCCGCGGGTCTTGTCGTTGAGCGGGACGTGGAC
>JAUNPI010000107.1 GCA_030536875.1 Clostridia bacterium | reverse complement strand
CTGTGCGTGCTGACGCTGCTGGGCGTTCTGTGATCAAGCCCCGAGCAAGGGGAGGCGGAGGAGAATATGATATCGATGGATGATTGCGGCGGGCGCGTGCTGGTCTGCGGCATGGCCAGAAGCGGCATTGCGGCGGCAAAGCTGCTGGCAAGCAGGGGCGCGCAGGTGACGGTCAGCGACCTGAAGGGCGAGGCGGAATTCGGCGATTCGCTTGAGGAGCTGCGCGCGCTGGGGTGCCGTTTCGCGCTCGGCCAAGCGCCGGACGCCTATCTCGCGGAGAGCGACCTTGTGGTCATCAGCCCGGGCATTCCCTGGGCCAAGCCGTTCGTGCAGAAGGCGCTTTCGATGGGCATCGAGGTGATCGGGGAGCTGGAACTGGGCGCGCGGCTGACCCGCGGCGCGCTTGTGGCGATCACCGGAACCAACGGCAAGACGACGACCACCACGCTGGTGGGGGAGCTCCTGCGCGCGGCCGGGCGAACGACCCACGTCGTGGGCAACATCGGCTATCCGATCACGGCGACCGCCGGCATCTCGAAGGAGGACGACGTGACCGTGGCGGAGGTGAGCTCCTATCAGTGCGAGAGCATCCGCCTGTTTCACCCGAAGGTGGGCGCCGTGCTCAACATCACGGAGGATCACATCGCCCGTCACGGCTCCATGCAGGTGTATATCGACATGAAGCGTCGCATCTTTGCCAGACAGACGGAGCAGGATGTGGCGGTGTTCAACTACGACGACGCGACGTGCCGCCGGATGGCGGAGGGCCTGCCCTCGCGGATCGCTTGGTTCTCGCGCAGGGAACGCGTGCCATACGGCGCTTATGTCGAGGACGGGAATATCATGCTGGCGATGGACGGGGAGCCCCAAAGGGTTTGCGCAGCGGATGAGGTCTTGATCCCCGGGCCGCACAACCTTGAAAACGCGCTTGCCGCCGTGGTCATCGCCGGGGCGCTGGGGGTTCCGCGCGAGACGATGCGCGAGGTGCTGCGCACGTTCCGAGGCGTGGAGCACAGGATTGAAACCGTGCGCACGCTGCGCGGGGTCACGTGGATCAACGATTCCAAGGGGACGAACGTCGATTCGACCGAGAAGGCGATCGCGACGATGAAGACGCCGACCGTGCTGATCCTCGGCGGCAGCGACAAGAAGGTCTCCTTCGACCCGCTGGCCAAGACCATCGCCGCCGCGCCGCAGATCGAGCACTGCGTGCTCATCGGCGACACGGCGGAGCAGATCAGGGCGGCGCTGGAGCGCGTGGGTTACACCGCCTACACGATGACGGGATACGACTTTGACGCGTGCCTTGCGGCCTGCCAGGATCTGGCGAGGGAGGGCGGCTGCGTGCTGCTTTCGCCCGCCTGCGCGAGCTTTGACATGTTCCGCGACTACGAGCATCGCGGCGAGGTATTCAAACAAAAGGTGATGGCGCTTACCTAAAGCGCCCATCGGCTGCGAAAGAGGAAAACTTGGAGCGGCCGAAAGGGGCGTTTGCGGATGAGCGGGCGGAAACAGGCGCAGGGAAGGCGGGCCTGCGATAAGACGGTCGTGCTGCTGATGGTGCTTTTGATCCTGCTGGGGCTGGTCACGCTGTTCAGCGCGACATATTACCAGCGCACGGCGAGCGGCGACGCGCTTGCCGCCGTCAAAAAGCAGCTGATTGGCATCGCGCTTGGGGCGGCGGCGTGCGTGACGCTCTCGCGCGTGCCGTATCGCACCTATCGCAGCCCGCGAATCATGCTGGCGCTGCTGGCGCTCAGCGCGCTGCTGCTGATTCTGGTGATCATCCCGGGCATAGGCGTGAGCATCAACGGCTCGCGCCGGTGGCTGAATCTGCTGGGCCTGAGCATGCAGCCCTCGGAGTTTGCCAAATATGCGATGGTGATCTTCATGGCGGGCGCGCTCGACCGGCGGGGCGAGGCGATCGGGAGCCTTTTCGGCGGCGTTGTGCCGCTGCTGATCGTGCCGGGGGTGATGTTTTTGCTCATCCTCGAGCAGCCCAACCTCTCGACGGGCGGCAGCATTTTGATTTGCGCGCTGGCGATGCTCTTTTGCGCGGGTCTCAAAAAGCGCCACATGGCGCTTTTGAGCGTCATGGGCCTTGCAGTCGGCGCGTTTTACGCGTGGAGCGCGCCCTACAGGCGCGAGAGGCTGCTGTCCTTCCGGGATCCGTTCGCCAAGATGAGCGACGAGGGCTACCAGCTCTCGCAATCGCTGATCGCGCTGGGCTCGGGCGGGCTCTTCGGCATGGGGCTGGGACAGGGAAGGCAGAAATTCGCCTATCTGCCCTACCCGGAGTCGGACTTCATCTTCGCGATCGTCGGCGAGGATTTCGGGCTGGCCGGGTGCGCGGCGGTCATTGCGCTGTTTGCGGCGTTCGTCTTTGCGGGGCTGCGGGTGAGCCTGTCCTGCCGGGACCGATACGGCTGCCTGCTCGGGGCGGGCATCACGTCGATGATCGGCCTTCAGGCGTTTATCAATATGGGCGTGGTCACGGGAATTTTGCCCACGACGGGCCTGCCGCTGCCGTTTTTCAGCGCGGGCGGCACATCCGTGAGCATGATCATGGCGGCTGTGGGCATCCTTTTAAACATCTCGCGCGAAAGCGGATGTGCGTCCCTGTGACGCCGGCGCGCTTGGGCATTCCAACGCAGAAAGGGAAGACGGCAATGAAGCACAGCAACAAGACGAAGGCGACGAGGCGGACGACGGCGATGGCCGTCGTCGTGCTCGCCGCCCTGACTGTTTTGATCGTCCTGACATTCAGCCGCCTGCTGGTGGTGCGCAGCGTGATCGTGGTGGGCAACCGCAATCTGTCGCGGGAGGAGATCATCACCCAAAGCGGCGTAAAGCCCGGAGATCACCTCTTCGGGCCGGAGGTTTCGGGGCTCAAAAAGGCGCTGGAGGCCAACCGCTATATCGAATATTTGGGGTACGAGTTCGATTACAAGGGCACGCTCACCATTCGAATCAGCGAAAGGCTGGGCATGGCGACGGTATACGTGCTGGGCATCTACTACGTGACGGACGAGAACGGCGTCGTGCTCGAGTGCGCGGGGAGCCAATATCCCACGGGCGTCGCCGGGCCGAAGGTCACGGGCATTGGGCTGGACGACAATTCGTGGATCACGGTGGGCGAAAAGCTCCCCGTAAGGGACGAGACGCGGCTGGAGAAGATGTGTGTCGTTCTGCGGGCGCTGGAGGAGACGAACATGCTCGCCATGACGTCGCAGCTGGATGTGGAGCAGGACGACAACCTCTATGTCATGACCTCCGAGGGGACGAAGATCGAGCTGGGAGACGTCACGCGGCTGGAGACCAAGCTGCTCATCGCCCGCGAGGTGCTCTCCGTTCGGGAGGCGGACAAGGAGATGCGGGGGGCGAAGATCGACGTATCCAACGGAAGAAACGCCCATTTTATCCCGGCGAGCCTTCCCACGCCGACGCCGGTGCCGACGGCGACGCCCATCATGACGCCTTCGGCCACGCCGTCATGACGGTGTGTTTCAAGCACAGAGACGCTTTTTTTGGAAAAAATGGATGGAAATTGGACAAAATTTGCTCAAGTGGCTTGAAAGAAAGGGCATAATCGGTTACAATAAACTCGCATAATAATAGCAAACTAAGATGATTTCTTCCGCCCTTTTGGGCGAGTTTACATGCGGGCAGACAGGAGCATGAGATCGTATGATGAGAAAAGCGACGGCGGTTGTGGACTTTGGCACGTCCAAGGTGCTGGTATTGCTTGCTGAGGAGAGCGCGTATCAAAAGGTGACCATCACTTCGGCGGGCATGGCCCAGTACGATGGGTTTATGAACGGCGAGTGGAACGCGAGCGGCGAGGTGACGGACGCGATTGCCAGCGCGCTTGAGACGGCGGAAAATAAGGTGGGCGCCCATATCAAAGAGGTCTATGTGGGCGTGCCGGGCGAATTCGTTCGGGTATATGTGATCGAGTCCAGCGTCGCGCTTCAGGGCGCCGACCCCAAGGTGACCAGCGCCGATGTGGAAAAGCTCCAGCGCCAGGCGACGGAGATGCTCGACCGGCCGACGGGCGTCATCATCCATCGCTCGCCCGCGTGGTTCAAGGTGGACGGCGGGCAGAAGACGCTCGAGCCCGTCGATCAGAAGGGCAGCATGCTAGAGGGCATGATCGGTTTTGTGCTTGCGGATCAATTCTTCATCAACGATGTGAGCGAACGTCTCAAGGAACTGGGGGTCGAGGTCAAGGGCTTTTTCTCCACCTCCGTGGGCGAGGCGCTGCAGATGATCCCCTTTGAGGAGCGGGATCACACGGCCGTGCTGGTCGACGTGGGGTATCTCTCCACGGAGGTCATGGCGGTGGAGGGCGACGCGCTGATCTGGCAGAAGGTTTTGCCCATCGGCGGCGCGCATATTACGCTCGACCTCACCTACGGCCTCGAGAAGCCGTTTGACATGTGCGAGAAGATCAAGCGCAGCTATACGTTCAACGCGCCGAAGAACACGCAGATCGAGGTGCAGGGCGAAAACGGGCAGATCGAGAGCTTTGAGGGCGAGCAGGTGAGCATGATCATCGACGCGCGGGTGGACGAGATGCTCGAGATGATCGACGAGGCGATCAAGATGAGCGGCATCCGGCTGGGCAACTGGTCCAACGTGTATTTCACCGGCGGCGGCCTCATGCCGATGGCCGGGGCGAGGGTGTATGCCTCCGGCAAGCTCTCGCGCAACGTGCGGGAGGCGGCGGCCAAGACGGTCAAGCTGAAGCCGGCGCAGATTTACGCCAGCGGCAGCGGTCTGCTCGAACTGGTCTACAACACCATTGAACAAGAAGAACAGGACGAGAGTCTGTTTGAGCGCATCAAGCGCGTTTTCCGTAGGTAAAGGTTCACGGCCGGGCCGTGAGGCGATCCGGGCCATACCGGATGGGTGACTGAAAGCGAAACAAAAGGGGGATTTTCCTGTGTTTGAAATCGAAATGGACGAACGTCCGGCAGCTTCCATCAAGGTCGTCGGCTGCGGCGGTGGCGGCGGAAACGCGCTCAACCGCATGGTGGATTGCGGCGTCTCCGGCGTGGACTTTATTGCGGTCAACACCGACGTACAGGCGCTTCGCACCAATCGGGCGGCGACCATGATCCAGATCGGCGAGAAGCTGACCAAGGGCCTCGGCGCAGGCGCCACGCCCGAAATCGGCAAGAAGGCCGCCGAGGAGAGCCGCGAGGAGATCGCCGGCGCGCTCAAGGGCGCGGATCTGGTCTTCGTCACGGCGGGCATGGGCGGCGGCACCGGAACGGGCGCCGCGCCGGTCGTCGCGGAGATCGCGCGCGACATGGGAATCCTCACGATCGCCGTGGTGACCAAGCCGTTCGCTTTCGAGGGAAAGACGCGGATGCGCAAGGCCGAGTCCGGCATCGACGAGCTCAAGCAGCGCGTGGACACGCTGGTGGTCATCCCCAACGAGCGCCTGCTTCAGGTTTGCCCGAAGGGCACAAGCTTCAAGGGCGCCTTTAATTTCGCAGACGACGTGCTCCGCCAGGGCATTCAGGGCATTTCCGACCTGATCAGCCAGACGGGCATCATCAACCTCGACTTTGCAGACGTCAAGGCCGTCATGGAGTCCGGCGGCATGGCGCATCTGGGCATCGGCATCGGCAAGGGCGAAAAGGCGATGGCGGACGCCGCGCAGAACGCGATCTCCTCTCCGATGCTGGAGACGAGCATCGACGGCGCGCGCGCCGTGCTCATCAACGTGACCTGCAACTCGAATTGCAGCATTGTGGATATCAACGACGCCGTCGAGATGATTACCGCCGCCGCGGACAGCGAGGCGAACATCATCTTCGGCGCGAGCATCGACGATGCGCTCGAAGACGAGGTGCACATCACGGTCATCGCCACGGGCTTCGAAAAGGTGCCCTTCCCGCCGCGCGCCAGCAGCGCGGAGCGGCCGGCTTCGCTGCCCTCGCAGGCGGCGTATGTTCCCCAGTCGTACAGCGTTCCGCCTTATCAGCAGCCGCAGCAGAGCCAGCCGCGCGCCTACACGCGCTATGACCCGGCGTATACGCCTGTGACGGGCGGGTATGCCCCGGCGCAGACCGGCGTGCCTATGGCGGAGCCCGAGGTTCCGTCCTTTGTCAACGAGGGCGCGGGCGCCCAGCGCGTCTCCCCGTTTGCGGCGATGCCGGACATGCAGGGGACGAATGCCCCGGAGCAGGAGCGTCGCGAGGATGCGCGCGCCCCGCGCAACTTCATGGACGGTATTCCCGCTTATATGCGCAGGAAATAAGCGTCTCTCTTGCGCCGGCCTTTCGAGGCCGGCGTTTTTCCTGTTGAGGGGCTTGCATTGAGGGGTTTGCATCAATACGATATCGTATGCGGCAACGGGGGATTTCATGAAGGACATGCCAAAGATGATTGTTACGGCCTTCACGGGGATGATGGCGATCATCGTCTTGATCGTGGCGGCGCTGTTTGAGCAGACGCAGTTTGCCATCAAACGGCAGTTTTTGCTTCCTCAGGGCGTGCTCCTCCTAGGCGGAGCGCTTTGCCTTTTCACGCTTTGCGCGCTGGCAAAGGGCGCGCAGGCGTGGGGGAAGCGGCGGGCCTTGCCAAGGGCGGGAGGGCGCCTGACCGGCGCGGGCGTGGAATGCGCTTTTTGGCTCGCCCTGTTTGTGTTTCAGGCGTTTGTGACCTATCATGCGTACTTCCTGACCGATTGGGATGCGGGAATCATGCTCGAAAGCGCCTACAGCATCGCCTTTTATCCCAATCCCGACTATGTCAATTCGTATTACTATTCGCAGTATCCGAACAATGTGCTGCTCACCGAGGTGTTTGCCGCGATTCTTCGCGTATTCGGTCTGTTTGCCGTCGAGCCGGGGATTGACCGCTGCGCGCTGATTTTATGCCTTGTGCAGTGCGCGCTGAACACATGCACGGGCGTTTTGACGCGGCAGATTGCGCGCCGGCTGACCGGCTCTGCGGCGGGTTCTGTCGCGGCGGCAGCGGTATATGTGGCGCTTGTGGGCTGTTCGCCGTGGTCGATGATCCCGTATTCCGACGGCATGGCGCTGATTTTCCCGACGGCGGCCGCATATCTCTACATCGTGCAGGAGGAGCGCGGGCACAGGCTGTGCTGCTTCGCGGCCATTGGCGCGCTTTCCGCCGTCGCGCTGCTCATCAAACCGCAGGCGTGCATCCTGACCCTTGCGATCTTTCTGCTGGAAGCCATGCGCTGGCTTTCCGCCGGAAAGATTCGGCCGCTTGCGAGCGTTGGGGCGGGGCTGCTCGCGATGCTTCTGGGCGCGTGTTTTGTGAGCGAGACGGTTAACCGGCACTCGATCATTGAGATTGACGCCGAAAAGAATTTCGGCGTGATGCACTATGTCATGCTCGGGCTCAACACGGACACAGACGGCACATATGCCGAGGAGGATGTCGCCATCAGCATAGCAGCCCCCGACCGGGAAGCGCGCACAAAGGCGCAGCTGGAAACGGCGGCAGGCCGCCTTGCCCGGATGGGGCCGGCCGGCTTGGCGGAGCACCTTGTGCGCAAGACGCTGGTCAACTATGCGGACGGCACGTTTGCTTGGGGGATTAACGGCTATTTCTTCAAGTATATGATCGAGGAAAAGGACGATGTGTTTTCGCCGTTTTGGCGGGATGTGCTCTATACGAGCGGCTCGCGCTATGCGGCTTTTTCGACGGCGCTTCAGGCTGTTTGGCTGGCGCTGCTGGCGGGCTGCCTGCTGACCGGGCTGCGCTTGGAGGGCGAAGGCGACGGTCAAAGACGGCTGCTGGCGCTGCTCTGCCTCTTTGTGATCGGGCTCACGGTGTTTGAGTGGATCTTTGAGGCCAAAGCGCGATATCTGTATGTCGGCGCGCCGGTCTATGTCCTGCTGGGCGTCAACGGATATTGGAGGCTGCTTTCGCACATCGGCGTTTGCCTCTCTCGGGCGCGCGGCGGAAAAATTCCGGAATCCGCTTGACAGGAGCATAAGCTGTTAGTATAATGTAACAGCCTTTTAAAGGGGTGGGATGGACGCGTATCATGGGGCACGGATAGAAATGCGCCCCTATTTCTTCAACAGCGAGTTAGATCAAACTAACAAAAGGGGCTATCAGAAGAAGGCTGCGGCGTCTACTCGTATCATACACACATCAACGAAGGAGGGTTGGCTTTTGAAAAAGCATAGTTTGTCGAGCCTGCTGGTCTATGCGGGAAAGAGAAAGAGGCTGACGCTGCTGGGCTGCGCGCTTTCCGGCGTCGCCGCGGTGATGGGGCTTGTGCCCTATGTCTGCGTATGGCTGGCGGCGCGCGATATTCTTTCGGGCAGCGCTTCGGCCGCTGCCGGGGTGGAACGATGGGGATGGATGGCGGTTTGGTTTGCCGTGGGCAACATCGCGGTCTATTTTGTCGCGCTGATGTGTACGCATGTGGCGGCGTTCCGCACGGCCAGAGGCATGCGCAGGGCGGGCGTCGAACATGTGATGAGCCTGCCGCTGGGCTTTTTCACGGGAGACCAGACGGGCAGGCTGCGCAAGGTGATCGACGACAACGCGGCGCTCAGCGAGGATTTGCTCGCCCACAAGCTGCCCGATCTGACGGCGGCAATCGTTACGCCGATTGCGGCGATCGTGCTGCTGTTCGTCTTTGACTGGCGAATGGGCGCGCTTTGCCTGCTTACGATGATTGCGGCGATGGGCTGCATGATGGCCATGATGGGCGGCAAAAACGCGGGCTTCTTCCATCGCTATCAGCGCGAGATTGAAAAGATGAGCGGGGAGGCGGTGGAATATGTCCGCGGCATCCCGGTGGTCAAGGTTTTCCAACAGACGGTGTATTCCTTCAAGGCGTTTTATGCGGCCATTCAATCCTACAGCGAGCTTGCCAGCCAGTACGCGATGAGCTGCCGCATGGGGCAGACGGGCTTTTTGACATGCATCAACGCGGGGTTTGCGCTGCTGATTCCTGCGGCGCTGCTGCTCGCCTCGAATGGAAATATCATGACCGTGCTGACGAATTTCATCTTCTACGTGCTGTTTGCACCGGCCTGCGGCGCCATGATCAACCGGATCATGTATGCCTCGGAATCCGTCATGGAGGCGAACGAGGCCGTGATGAAGCTGGACGAGATTCTTTCCCAGAAGCCGCTTCCGCAGCCGTCTGCGCCCAAAGCGCCGAAGGGGAACGACATCGTCTTCGACCATGTCACCTTCAGCTACCCGGGAATGGAGCGCCCGGCGCTGGACGATGTGAGCTTCCAGGTGAAGGAGGGGACGCTCGTGGGGCTTGCCGGCCCGTCCGGCGGCGGAAAATCCACGGCCGCGGCGCTGATCCCGAGATTTTGGGATGTGCAGGGCGGCAGCGTCAAGATCGGCGGAGTCGATGTGCGCGAAATGGACGGCCGGGAGCTCATGAAGCGCGTGGCGTTTGTCTTCCAAGACACGAAGCTCTTCAAGGTCAGCGTGCTCGAGAACATTCGTATGGCCCGCCCGAGCGCGAGCATGGAAGAGGTCGTGGCGGCGGCGAAGGCGGCGC
>JAUNPI010000106.1 GCA_030536875.1 Clostridia bacterium | reverse complement strand
CCGACGCCCACGCCGGCCGAGACGCCGACGCCGACCCCGCCGCCCACGCCAACGCCGGAGGGCCCGCTTCAGTTTGAGATCTCCCCGATCCTCAGCGACGGCAGCCTGAGCGTGAACATCACCAACGCGTCGGATTGGGAGCTCGAGGCCAAGCTGCTGGACGCCAGCGGCAATCAGGTCGGGCAGACCGTCTCGCGCCTTGGCAGCGGCCTTGTCTCGCTGGGCAAGCTCGCCGCAGGCTCCTACACCGTCGTGGTCAGCTATGTGACCCCGGCGGACGGCGTCTCCGCGCGTCAGGCGGCGGTTGTCGTCGCCGAGGGCGCGACGCCCGAGCCCGTGCAGCCGACCGTGACGCAGATCGAGGCGAAGGTCGAAACCGGCAGCGATTATATGATCGTCACCGTCACCCGCGCGGACAATTTCCCGCTCTATATCGCCGTGGGGAACATGGAGCCCCGCCTCGTCGATAACGGCGGCTCCGCCCGCTTTGATAACCTCGCTCCGGGCCAATACGACGTGGAGGTCGACTATGTGACCGCCATTGCCGGCGTCTCCCCGTTCCGCACGAGCGTGGAAATCGCCAGCAAGCCCGTTCTCGCGCCGATCGCCATCTCCCAAATTGTCGGCGGCGAAAACCAGCTCGTCGTCACCGGCACCGCCCAGCCGGACAGCGATATCACGCTGACCACCGAGCCCTCTTCGGGCACGGCCATCGTCCATGTCGACGCCGCGGGCAGCTTCACCGCCGCGATCGTCTGCAGCGCGGGCACCTATACGTCCGTCAGCGCGCAGTATGCCTCGGACGCCTCCAGCCTCGTGACCGTCAAGGGCAGCTTCGCGGTCACCGCGCCCGCGCAGAAGCCCACGCTGACGGTTGACCCGATCTACACGAGCAGCTCTACCGTTCTGGCAAAGACCACGCCGGGCACGCTCGTCAACCTCGGCGCGTATGACTATGGCCAGACGCTGACGGCCGATTCCAACGGCCTGCTGCGCTTCTCCCTGCCGCATTACTACGCGGTCGGCGACAAGATCACCTTTACCGTCTACTACGGCAAGGACAACAAGGAATCCTTCCAGCAGGTGCAGAGCGTGGTGAACGCGGTGGATTATCCGCTGCTCAAGACCGGCTCCAAGGGCGACGCCGTCTACATGCTGACCGCGCGCCTGGCCGAGCTGGGCTACCCCGTCAGCGCCACGAGCAAGTATGACGCGACGGTCGCCGCCGCCGTTCGCCTCTTCCAGAACGCCAACGGCCTGCAGGTCGACGGCATGGCGGGCAAGCTCACGCAGACCGCGCTCTACTCCCTGAGCGCCATCGCCTACGGCAGCAGCGGCCTGTATTATCCCACGCTCGTGCGCGGCGACCGCGGCCTCGCTCTGATCTACACCCTCCAGCAGAGGCTCAAGGATCTGGGCTATTACACCATCCGCGTGGACGGCATCTACGGCAGCGGCACGCAGCGCGCCGTGCGCTGGTTCCAGCAGGTGAACGGCCTCTCCGTCACGGGCAAGGCGGACGACGCGACCCAGAAGCTTCTGTATTCCTCCGCCGCCAAGCCGGCCTCCGGCTATGCGCCCGGGGACAGCTATACGACGCTCTCGCGCTCCAACCGCTATAACGCGGCCGTCGTCACCCTCCAGCGCAGGCTCAAGGAGCTCGGCTATCTGACCAGCTCGGTCGACGGCTACTTCGGCTCCAAGACCTATCGCGCGGTGCGCAGCTTCCAGAGCCGCAACGGCATCACCGTGACCGGCGTGGCGGACAGCTACACGCAGCAGGTGCTCTACTCCTCCAGCGCGAAGGCGGCCTCCGGCTCCACGAGCTCTTCCGGCACGTCGACCGGCTATCGCCTGCTCTACTGGGGCTGCAAGGGCGACGCGGTCAAGAAGCTGCAAAACGCGCTGCTGGATGCCGGCTACACGCAGGTTCGCACGGCGGACGGCATCTTCGGGCAGTGGACCTATGACGCGGTTCGCGCCTATCAGAAGGATCACGGCCTCTCCGTCGACGGCATCGCGGGCAAGAACACCCAGAACAGCCTGTACGGAACAAGCTATTGATCCCGCCTTTATCCCGCTCCCTTCCGCTCCCTTCCGGGCTGCCGGCGTCTTTCGCACCGGCAGCCCTTCTTGCCTTCCCATCCCCGCTTTTATCCCCTCTTCTATGCCCTCTTTCATCTCCTCTTGCATCCCGCCCGAACATGAGCCGGAGGTCGAACCATGAAACGCCTTTTTCTTCTTCTCGCCCAGTCTCTCTTGCTCCTCGCCCTGCTGGTTTTCGTTTTCCCTCTCGGGCCCTCGCGCGATGCGCGCGCCCAGACGCTGACCGTCGACTTTTTTGACGTGGGCAAGGCGGACGCCGCCCTGATCACCACGCCGCATGGCTCGCGCATCCTCATCGACGCGGCGACCAACAAGGAGGGCAAGGCGCTGGCCAAACGCCTTGTCCAAGCCGGCATCGAGCGTATCGACGTCATGATCATCACCCACTACGACAAGGATCACGTCGGCGGCGCGGATCAGATTCTGGAGGAGCTCTCCGTCGGTCAGGTGATCATGCCCGTTTACGAAAAGGAAAGCAAGCAATACAGCCAGTTCTTGGACGCGCTGGCCGAGAGCCCCCAGACGCAGACCGTGCCCATGAACGCCCGAAGCGAGCGCTCCTTCACGCTGGACGGCGCTGCGCTGCGCATCACCGCCGCGCACCAAACCGATTACGGCAAAGACGAGGAAAACGACTTTTCCCTCGCCGTGCGCATGACCTATGGCAAGACCCGCTTCCTCTTTCCCGGCGACGCCGAGGACGCCCGCCAGCGCGAGCTCCTCTTGGAGGGCGATGTTGCCTGCGACGTGCTCAAGGCGCCCTATCACGGGCGTCTCGTCGCCGCCAGCCAGGATTTTCTCACGGCGGCAAGCCCTCAAATCGCCTTTATCCCCGACAGCGACGAGGATGCGGCGAGCGAAACGGTCGTCTCCATCCTGAGCGCGCTGGGCTGCCGGGTTCACAGCGCCAGAGACGGCGATCTGCGCGTGACCTCCGACGGGGAAAGCGTGTGGTAACCCTTCTCCTCCCTGCGGGGAGGTTTTTTATGACATCAAAAGAATGCAGCCTGCATACTTCTGTTCTTATAAATTTGACATGTCCTTTTATCAATCGGTATAATATCCCTATCCTGTAAAATGTTAGGAGGATTTTGGGATGTTGAAAAAAATCATTGCCGTCGGCATGGCCCTGATCATCATGATCATGCCGATGACGGCAAGCGCAGTCACGTGGGGTACCGTCGTGGCGCAGCTCAACGCCACCGGCAGCTACTCCGGAGACGGCGTGGAGGCCTCCGTCGAGGGCGACGCCGTCACCGTAAACGGCTCCGCCGGCGCGACCATCGAGGGCGACCCCGTCGAGTGGGCGGACGGCAGAATCATGATCAACCTTTACACCGATCAGGTGCAGGGCGCCAATCGCTACGCCTTCAACAACGTCACCCTGAGCGACGAGGTCAGCATCGACAACGCCGCGGGCGGCTCCATGAGCGTCACCTTCGGCGAGGGCACGACCGTGAACGCCGCGGTGACGGCCGGCGTAAACGGCAACGGCTCCACCAGCGTGACCAACAACGGCACCGTCAACGCCGACTTCAACACCTATGGAGAGAGCGGCTCCTTCAGCATGACCAACAACGGCACCATCAACGGCCACATGGGCGGCGGTTTCGGCGATTATGAAAATGTCGATCCCGAGGCCGCGACGCGCGTCGTGACGGGCGCCATCACCAACAATGGCACCGTCAACGGTGATGCGGACGTTTACGCCTTTACAGGCGCTTCGATGTCCGTGGTGAACGGCGAAAACGGCGTCGTCAGCGGCACGCTGACGGCCGGCGCCAGCTATCAAAACAGCAGCATGTCCCTCGTCAACGACGGCGCCGTCGGCAACTTCGATTCCTGGGCGGAGGGCACCGGCAAAACCATCACGATCAACAACGGCACGGTCGAAAACGGCATGTACGTCGGAGCCGATCACTCCGGCACGATCACGATGGAAAACAACGGCACGATCAGCGGCGACTTCTACGCCCAGTCCAACCAGTCCAGCTCGATGACCCTCGTCAACAACGGCACGTATAACGGAAATTTCCAGGGCTCCGCGTGGGACGAGAGCTCGCTTGAGATGACCAATAACGGTCAGGTGGACGCCGTCATGAACGTCTGCTCCTCCCAGGATGCCGTCGCCACCGGCGTCAACAACGGCACAGCCGGCGAAATGCTCGGCTTTGTCATGGCTTGGGATATCGAAAGCGAGCAAAACGTCGCCAATGAGGGAAGCGCCAGCACGACCATCACCAACAACGGCACGGTCGATCACTATATGATTGCCCAGGCGTGGGGCGAAGGCACCGTCTCCGGCGTCAACAACGGCCATGTGGGCGAAGTTCTCGTCAGCGCCGCCGAGGGCGCCGGCTCGTCCGTGTCCGTCGTCAACAACGGCACGACGGAATCGCATGCCTTTGCCGACGCCATTGACGGCGGAAACGCCCAGCTGATCAACAAGGGCGCCGTCGCGGGCGATACCTATACCGAGGTTTTCGGCAACGGCGTCGCCCAGACCGTCAACGACGGCACCGTCGGCGGCGCGTCCTTCACGGCGGCCTACGGCAGCCTGCAGAGCATGGCGCTCAGCGCCGATTCCGCCGCTTCGGACACGAGCGTGAGCGGCAGCGCCTTCGCCGAGACCATCAACAACGGCACAATCGCCGAGGGCATGGAGAGCTATGTCGTCGCCGGCGCGCAGACGAGCCTCGTCAACAACGGCTCCGTCCCGAGCGTATCGGCCAGCTTTGAGGCGAATGCAAGCGGCGAAACCGGCTCCACCTCCCTGATCGGCAGCGGCACCACCGGCAAGCTTGTCGTCGAGGTCATGGCTGCTCAGGGCGTGGATACCTCCACCGCCGAGGCGCGCCAGAAGATCGCCGACGACGTCGCCAGCGGCCTGACCGTCTACGCGGGCCAGCTGGGCCTCACCGAGGGCAACGCGACCATCGAGGTCGTCATCTACGACGAGACCGGCGAAGCGGTCGACACGGTCGAGGCCGAGGTTCCGCTGACTCCCGCCGAGCCGAAGGAGGAAGAGGAATACGTCCCCAGCGAGGAGGAAATCCGCCATGAGATGGAGGAGAAGCGCAAGGCCGAAAGCCTCGCGGGCGTCTACGCCAGCCCGTATTGGTGCCGTCAGATGAGCTTGGGCTACCGCAGCCTGAACTTCCGGGTCTTCGACGGCGAGGGCAAGAACGTGCTCATCCGCGAGCGCCTGAGCTGGATTGACGGCGGGCCCAAGAAAAACCTCAACCTGCGCGTGCGCACCGACGAGACCGAGGGCCTCACTATCCGCTTCGACGAGGAGGTTCTCGATATCCTCGAGCGCACGGAGATCGACACCATCACCCTGCTCACCTACACCGAGAAGGAACCGTTTATGCAGTACAAGACCTCCGATCTGCGCGCGGCCTTCACCCAGTTTGGCCTTGAGCGCACCGACCTGCTCGTCATCGGCGGCATGGACGACGAGGTCATGAAGATCGGCGCGGACGGGCAGCTCGTCCCGGTCGAATAAGTCATCTCTGCGGCCGGCGTGCAAAGCGCCGGCCGCTTCTATTGCCCCTTCGAGTCTGCAAGCTGCATACTTTTGCCTCTTTTGGGAAGATCGGTTGCCCCATCTTTACTTTCCGTGATAAAATAAATGACAACCCCTGTTCGGCGGATACGGCAAACGCCTGCAGCAAACAAAACAACCGAAACAAACGATAACCATCACGACACGAAGAGGAACAAACCACCATGCCCAAAGATGTCTCGCTCTCCCATTGCAGCACGGACGAATTGTTTTTGATGCTCGACGGCGCGCAGTCCGACGATCTGCTGACCGATTACCCGTTTGTGGCGACCAACGAGCTGCTCTTCTCCGGCGAGCTGTTTCAGAAGCTCAAGGAGGCGGAAATCACGATCGACGAAATCGCCCGCCGGGCGATGATCAGCCGCGCCTATATGTACCAAATCAGCAACGGCACCCGTCTGCCCAGCCGGGACATGGTGCTCAGGCTGTCGCTTTGCCTTCACCTCTCGCTTGCGGAGACGCAAAAGCTCCTGCGCTGCGCGCGGCGCGGACAGCTGTATCCCCGCATGAAGCGGGACTGCATCGTCATTCAATGCATTCACAGGCAGATGGGGCTGTTTGAAACCAACGACGTCCTGGCATCCTACGGGGAGAATCCGCTATGAGCCGGCTTTTTGCCTCCTTTCCGGCCTTTTTGGAGCCGGAATACGAGCCCGTCAAGCGCCTGAGCGTCAGCAAGCTGTGCGAAACCTTTCTGGTCTATGACCGCGCGTGCGGGCGAAAGGCCGTCGTCAAGCGCGCTCTGCGGGACGACGGCCTGCTCGAAAACGAATATCGCGTCTGCACGCAGCTGGCGGGAGAGGGGCTTCCCATCTGCTATCGCTTAGCAAGGGACGGGGAGACCGTCTGCCTCGTGCGCGAATACGTGGAGGGCAAGACCCTCTCCGAGATGCTTGGCAAGCCGCTCGGCCCAAACGAGGCGCTGCGCATCGTGATCGACCTATGCCGCATTCTCCGGCGCTTTCACGACCATCAGCCGCCCTTCGTCCACCGCGACATCAAGGCGGAAAACATCGTCCTCCGCCCGGACGGGCGCTGCTCGCTGATCGACACGGGCACGGTTCGCCTCTACGACGAGGTGGCCAGCCGGGACACCCAAGTGCTCGGCACGCCTGTCATTTCCCCGCCGGAGCAATACGGCTACCGGCAGACAGACCCGCGTTCGGACGTCTATGCCCTTGGCGTGCTGCTGCATCAGCTGACCACGGGCAGCGTCGATCTCTCCGTCCAAAACCCTCACAAGCGAATTGCTCTCATCGTCCAGCACTGCACGCGCTTTGATCCCGCTCGCCGCTATGCCCATGCTTCGGCGGTCGAAGCGGCCTGCAGACAGGCGCAGCGCGGGCATTCGTTCCGCAGGCGCGCCTATGCGCTTGCCAGCGTGCTGGCCTTCGCCGGCGCGCTGGCGCTGGCCGCCCTTTCCCTAAGAGGCGTCCAGCCGCGGCTCAAAGCCTCAGCCCCTGCGCCATCTGCGGCCGTCTCAGCGGAGGCATTCCCCGCCGCATCCTCTGCCGCTCCCGCTTTAAGCCCCATGCCCTCCTCGACGGATACGCACGCTTTTGCCTCCAAAACCATCGAGGCGGCGGTCTGCGCTCAGCTGGATAAAGCCCCCGGAACGGTGACCTATGAGGATCTGACGCAGATTCATACCCTGCTGATCTTCGGCGACCAGGTTTTGAAGCGCATGCCCGAGCTTTCCGCCAACGGCGCGACGCTGCGCCTCGACGGCCAAGCGCTGGATACCCGCGGCACGGTAAGCACCCTTGAAGATCTGCGCTTCATGCCCAACCTGCGCGTGCTCGCCCTGTGCGCACAGCAAATCAGCGACCTTTCCCCGCTCTCCGGGCTCGGCCTCACGCGCCTTGCGCTGCATGACAACCTCATCCGTGATCTGTCCCCGCTGGCGCAGTGTCCCCACCTTCAGGAGCTCTATGTCGGCGCGAACCCTGTGGAGGATTTCTCGCCGCTCGCCCAGTGCGGGCAGCTGGAAACGCTTTACGCCGGGGCAACCTCTATCCATGACATCTCGGCGCTCGCGCAGATTCCCACCCTGTATACCTTGGAGCTGGGCGCGTGCCCCAACCTCGGATCGCTTGAGGCGCTCATCGGCTCCGAAACGCTTCATTATCTCACGCTCCGCCCCGTGAGCCGCGCGCAGCTTGCGCAGGTGGGCCAGATGACCTCGCTGCGCGGGCTTTTCCTCTGGCAGACGGAGGGGCTGAGCGATTTAACCCCGCTCAGCGAGCTCGCCCATCTGCAGGTTCTGTTTCTGGACACGCAGGAGCTGACCTCCCTTGAGGGCATCGAGAGCCTGACCGAGCTCCGCAATGTCGGCCTGTTTAAGACGCCCGTCGCCGATCTGACGCCGCTCGCCTCGCTGCCCAAGCTGAACACCCTTGACGTCACCGGCCTCTCGCCCCAGAGCTGGGAGCCTCTGACGCAAATGGCCTCCCTTGCCTATGTGGAATGCGACGCCAGCCAGAAAGAGACGATTCAGGCGCTGCTTCCCAACGTCCTTGTGACCGTCTCGCCATAGCGCGGCGCAAATTTGCCGGGCTCCCTTATGCTCACCGGAAAACCGGGTTCAGCGTGCGGAAGCCCGGTTTTAATACTCATTCGCAATTAAAATGCTTAACAGAGCGCATCAGATTTTTTGCTCTGACGAAGCCAAGTGAAGTGAGGCGTACCTCACGGTACGTTGAACGGAACGAGGCAAAGTCAGAGCGGAAAAGATGCTGCGCGGATTAAGCTATTTTAATAAGAATTAGTATAAACTTGTTATTTGAAAAAGCGGCCGGCGTCTGACTCACCGGTCGCTTTTTCTTATCGAACGAATCCTTCTTCTCGAGAAAGGACGTTTACTCTTCCGCGTCCATCAGCGGCAGGTCGCCGAAGTCATCCCCTTCGTCCCCGCCGTCCTCCGAAGGCGCCGCGGCGTCAAGCGGCGGCTCGCCCTTGCCCAGCAGCTCCGCGCGGACGATGGCGTCGATCTCCCTGGCGACGTCCGGGTTCTCCTTGAGGTACTTGCGCGTGTTCTCCCGTCCCTGACCGATGCGCTGATCCCCATAGGAGAACCACGCGCCCGACTTGTGGATGATGTCCAGCGCGACCGCGTTGTCCAGCAGGCTGCCCTCGCGGCTGATGCCCTCGCCATAGAGGATGTCAAACTCCGCCGTCCTGAAGGGCGGCGCGACCTTGTTTTTGACGATCTTCGCCTTCGTGCGGTTGCCGACGACGTTGCTGCCGTCCTTGAGCTGCTCGCCGCGCCGGATGTCGATGCGCACGGATGCATAGAACTTGAGCGCCCGGCCGCCCGGCGTCGTCTCCGGGTTGCCATACATGACGCCCACCTTCTCCCGCAGCTGGTTGATGAAGATGCACGTCGAATTCGTCTTGTTGACGATGCCCGTCAGCTTGCGCAGCGCTTGGCTCATGAGCCTCGCCTGAAGGCCCACAAACGAGTCGCCCATCTCGCCGTCGATCTCCGCCTTGGGCACCAGCGCGGCGACCGAATCGATGACCACGATATCGATCGCGCCGGAACGAACGAGCGCCTCGCAGATTTCCAGCGCCTGCTCGCCCGTATCCGGCTGGGAGACGTAGAGCTGATCGACATCCACGCCCAGCTTTCGGGCATAAACCGGGTCGAGCGCGTGCTCCGCGTCGATAAACGCGGCGACGCCGCCCGCCTTCTGCGCCTCGGCGACGACATGCAGCGCCACCGTCGTCTTGCCGGAGGATTCCGGGCCATAGATCTCGATCACGCGCCCGCGCGGCAGCCCGCCGACGCCCAGCGCCATGTCCAGGTCGAGGCAGCCCGTGGGAATCACCTGAATATCCTGCGCGGCACGGTCGCCCATGCGGATGATGGCGCCCTTGCCAAACTGCTTTTCAATGCTCGCCAGCGCCATATCCAGCGCGCGCTTTTTCTCCCCGGCTTCCTCAATCTGCGCTACGGGCGTCTTGGAAGCCTTTTTGCCCTTATCCGATGCCATGTTGCCCTCCTCTGTTCAAACCATTTGATGTTTAGCTGTTTCGATGTTCG
>JAUNPI010000003.1 GCA_030536875.1 Clostridia bacterium | reverse complement strand
AGCATCTTATAAATTCAATTGGCATTTTATCCAAAACATTATCTTCAATCCCTGTCTTTGAAGTCTCATTACAAAAAGAATATCAATATCTTCAAAAACAAGCACTGTCCTTGTATGAATTAATAATTGGTGGCTGATGAAATGCTAGGGACGCTAGTTTTGAATGAATTGGAACAAGGGCATGAAATTCCTGTTATTGTTCGCGGTAACAGCATGGAACCCACCTATCATGATGGCGACCTGTTACGCGTTGCAAAAACGACAAATTACTATGTTGGAGATATTATTGTTTTTAACTTTCTAGGTAAACAAATTGTGCATCGAATTATTAAAATAAATAATTGGCGTTTGCTCTGCAAGGGTGATCATGCACAGGCGATACAGGAGATCACAATACATGATGTTATTGGAAAAGTTATCCGGAAAGAAACGTAATCCAAAAAACGATGCATTCCCCCCTGTCAATATGTTTATATGAATCAGTGATCGATATGAATGAACACTCAAAAATTTCTAATTATTGGTTTGTGCTCCGAAACATGTTCCGCTTTTCGCCCAAAAAGGTTTTGGGCGATATCCTCTTTCAGGCGTCCGAGCTATTTTTAGAATCCTTTAGCGCCCTATGGCTGCTTTACAAAATCGTAGACATTATCGAAAATGGCGGTGCCTTTACAGAAGCTTTGGCATGGATCTTTGGCACCGGCGCCGCCTACGCGGTCTATTTTGCCGCGCGAAAACATTATGAATGCATCGTCAAGGACTGTGCAGACCTTGACGCTCAGCGTGGATTCGAAACATTGCTTTTTGACAAAACAGCGGAAATGGATCTTGCTTCTTTTGACCGTCCAGATTTTTACGCAGAATATAACAAGGCGGTCTATTGCGTCAATACAACGGTTTTTCAAATTTTTTCCGGAATAGTCAGCATGATCGCCTTTTGCGTGATGCTGATGAATACCGTCGTATTTCTATGCACAATCGAAGCTTGGCTTTTGCTGTTTTGCTTGTTTTCCGTTGCTACATACCAATTAGGTAAACAATATGGTCGTTTGCGTGCCCAAAGGCAAAAAGATGTGCTTGAACACGAAAGAAAGCAGGATTATGTCCGCCATATCTTTTTAGACCGCAAATATGCGCAGGAATTACGTCTAAGCAATATTAAGAATGTGTTGGACCATGCTTTTCAGCACGCAGCCAAAGAGAAGGAGGCCGCAATCAAAAAGCACGGAAAGCGGCTCAGTCATCTCTCTTTCTGGCGAACAGTCTGTTCGGTGGATGGTATTGAAATAGGCTGCTATGTCTATGCCGCCATTCGCATTTTGTCCGATCATCGTATGAGCGTTGCAGAATTATCTGTTTTATTTTCCGCCGTGATTCAGTACGCTTCAAGGGTTCGACGTCTGATCGGTTTGCTGGCAGAAGCCCAAGAGAAGAGTGTCATGATCGATTCATTGAGAAATTTTCTGAAAAAAGCGCCTTCGATTCAAGGTGAAAAATCATGTGGCGAACCTCTAAAAACGCTCGAAGTGAGACATTTGAGTTTCCAATATGAAGAGGGCAAAGAGATTCTCCATGATATAAACTTCCAAATCAACGCCGGCGAAATCGTGATGATCGCCGGCCCGAACGGCGCTGGGAAAAGTACGCTCGTCAAGCTGCTTCTGCGGCTATATTCCCCTACGCACGGCGAAATCTTATACAACGGACAACCGATTGAGCAGTTTAACCCCGCCGCATATAGAAAACATTTTGCCTATATGCCGCAGGACTTCCATATTTATGATATGAGCCTCGAAGAGAACATCCTTATGTGCCAAAGCGAAGAATCTGTCGACGACAACGTCATTCGTTTTTCCGGAATGGATAAGTGGCTTGGCTCGGTTTCGCAAGGACTAAAAGCTCATATCGGTCGCGCTTTCGATTCGGACGGCATGGAGCTTTCCATTGGACAAAGGCAGAACGTTGCCCTCGCGCGGCTGCTAACACGTCCTTATGACGTTTATATTCTGGATGAACCCTCTTCCGCTTTAGATCCCATAGCAGAAAGTGAATTGTTTCGCCGCCTTCGTCATTTTGCCCGCGGCAAGACGGTCATCTTTATTTCCCATCGGTTTGTATCTGCACAATATGCTGATAGGGTGCTGTTCCTAAATGGAGAGAAAATCACCGAAAGCGGTACGCATGATGAATTAATGCAGCTCGGCGGAACCTATGCAGCGCTTTTTGCCGCACAGGCAAATTACTATCAGGAGGATAAATCTTGTGAATAAGCGACATGGTATCGCCTTTGCCTTACAGTATATAAGAAAAAAATTTCCACGTTATTTCTTCTTATCTCTGCTGTATCATTTGATCAGGGAATGCTCAAGCGCCATTCACAACATATGGGTCTATCATTTTATGATCAGCATTCTCGCCTCAGGGCAGCGCTTTGAGCGTTTGCTTTGGGTTTTGGCGGCCCTAACCGTTTACGATGTGGCTAGCGGCGCATTTTTCAGCTGGTACGACGAACAGTTCAGGCCGTTTCAGGAAGAGACTATGAGCAGCTTGGTTAAGGGAGAAATTTTGGATCAAGTGGCACGCATGGATTTGGCCGCATATGACGATCCGGCTTTTTATAACGAAACCATTTTAGCGTTAAATGATACGCACAAAAAACTGGCGGAGATCCTCCATTTATGCGCACAGACTATAGGAAGCATTGCGGCTATTTTCCTCTCTCTTGCTGCGTATGCAAGGGTGGGGCTGTCCTACTTCTGCCTCCTTCTCATCTTGATTTCAGCCTCCCTGCTGCTTTCAAATCAAATTGCCAAAAGAAAATTCGACCGAAAGAAAAAGCTTGTTCCTTTTGAAAGAAAGAAAACGTATTTTTCACAATCATTGGTTCAGCGCGCCAGCGCACAGGATATCCGGCTGTATGATGCCGCCGTGGTTTTTAAAAAAAAATATGACGATGCGATTCGTCAAATGAAAGAGGCGATTCAGGCGGACGGAATAGGGCTTGCGCGATTAGAGTTTGTGCAAAGCTATATCATCGAAACATTTGCCCTAAACTTTGGAGCAATGGCCTATCTTGCCTATAGCGCCATCATAAGTCACACGATCAGCCTGACGCAATTTGTAACAGCTTTCAAAGGAATCCATGTGATATCCGACGCTCTTAACCAGATTTTTGGGAAATACGTGGCGAAGCTTCATGAATATCGGCCATTTATCGAGCATTTCCAGCAATTTGCAATGCGAAAGGCGGAACCTTCGAATACAAAATACAGGCCAGAGCTTCCATCCAGTCCATCCATCGAATTGAGAAACATCACTTTTCGGTATCCCGGAAGTAAAAAAGCCGTCATCGACCGCCTTACCATGAGCATTCCCAAGGGAAAGCGAATCGCAATCGTCGGGCGTAACGGCGCGGGAAAATCGACTCTGGTCAAACTGCTGTCAGGGCTTTATTCTCCTCAGTCCGGCATCGTCCTTGTGGATGGTAAGCAGGTCAGCTTGAAGACATGGGCAAAGAAATACATAAACGGCTATGGCGTTTTATTGCAACAATACAACCTATATGCCTTTTCCATTGCCAATAATGTTGCAATGGATGATACATATGATCCCGACAAAATAAAGCAGGCCATTTTAAATTGTGGATGGATAGAAAGCGGAATCAAATTGCCGCATGGGATTCAAACTGTCATATCAAAGGAATTCGACGCCCAAGGACTACAGCTTTCCGGTGGGCAGGGGCAGCTTTTAGCAAGCGCTCGCCTATATTATACAACTAAATCGCTTTTCATCTTAGATGAACCGTCTTCCGCACTAGACCCACAAATGGAATATGAATTGAACCAACGGGTGTGGAAGCTGACAGAAGGAATCACGACAATTATTATTTCCCATCGGCTTTCCATGACAAAAAATGCCGACTGTATATACTATTTGGATCATGGGAAAATCATCGAATATGGCACGCACGCCCAACTCCTTTCCCAAGGCGGAAGCTATGCAGCGCTTTGGCAGGCTCAGGCAGAAAAGTACCAAGAACATCAATAATAGAAAGGAAATCATTCGATGAATACTGAAATCGTCCAGTATAAAATTCAAAAAATATTAAGGAATTCGCTTAACGGAAATCTCGACGAAGATGAAATAACATTTGATCTGTGCGAGTGGGATCTACTCTATGACACTTTCATGCAACAAAAGCTATTCCCTCTAGGTTATTCATTGCTAAAGGAATTTATCCCGCCGGAACACAAGAAAAAGTGGATAACTGCGCAACTTATTCTACGCATTATTATTGACCATAGAATAGCAGATATCATTGAGATTCAAAATCTATTAGCAAAAAATGGTATCGCTTCGTATTTGACAAAAGGTATCGCTATCTCCCAATTAATTTACAACACGCCTTACATGAGACAATCCAATGATATCGATATATTTGTAAAAAGAAGCGATCTGAGAGCAGCTTTTTATTGTCTTTATGAAAACGGATATTCCTTTGAGCCTTATATGCAAGTTCCAAAAGGATTACACTTAGATATAGAAAAGTATATTACTTCTGCCTATGAATTAGTATTTTATCCTTTAAAAGGTGAACGCTATAAAATCGAAATAAAAAGTGCCGACAAAAACGCTTTTGTTCAGGACGATCTTATAAATACAATCGGTAATACTCCTACGGTATTATCTATTAACGGAAAGAATATTTCATGTGTAAATGATGCATTCGGACTATTCTATCTTTTTACTAATGCATATAAAAATAATTTTTCACCGTGGGCTCAGTTTCATTCTAGGAATTTGCGCGACCTTTACGATATAGCTTATTGGATCAAGAATAATCCCCATTTTAATTATTCACAATTAGATGCTATTATTAATAAGAATTGTGTCAAAAAACAGTTCAATGATATACTTTCGCTTACTTATTCAATATTCGATATCGATAAAACTCATCTAAATCATTCTTTTTTTGTATACAATACTGTCTCACCTGACGAACTAAGAAAAATAGTAGACAGTGAATACCGCCATCGTGAATGCCTTCATCATATGATGGATCACTTTACACCACAAATTTGCCACAAAATGCAAGAAAATACCACCATAGAAATTCCAATGGACGAAGTACTCCCAATTAGAAATACTATTTTGAAAACATATGCTTATCGGAATTCACATAATCAGATATCATTCATTATTTCCGGAATACCCCTGTATAATGAAATCCGTATACAAATTGCCCTATATGACAAAACGGAAACAGACCTGCTCAAACAACGCAAAAGTATCTATATCAATGCCATAGGCAATAAGATTACATCAATTATATCCGAGCTGGATTATTTCGACACTCCGATAATGTGTAAAGATTGTATTACTTTCTTTATTCCCATTTGCGACAGATTTCTTCACGTGACCCCAGATCGATCCAGCATATTATTTGAATGTCATGCATTCTGGGTACATCCAAATAGTCACCTCTGGATGGAAATTGGAGGAGCTCATCAACCACATGAACTTATGGTAAAATGGAGCAGATAAATAGAATCAGCCGCAAAGATACAGAATCCAGTACATCACACAATAGCTATCCCATCAAGGATAAACTACATATCCACACCACCGGCTCCTATAGGCCTATATTTCAGCTGACTTCGCGAAAGCCGCGGCCTGACGCGCGGCGTCGTCGACAAGGCTTTGCAGGCTCGCGCCGCCGACGCCGGCCACATGCGTGCCGCAGCGCTCCGTCGGCACGAGGATGCGCCGGGCCCGGCTGGCCCCCACGCATGCCGCCATCTCCCCCGTGATCTCGCCCATCATGGAATCCTTGAGCACCAGCGCGATGGGCGCCATGATCACGTCGGCATGCTCCGCGGCCCAGCGGACGGCGTTTTCGCCGGTCGCTCCGCGCTGCGCGCCGGCCTTCAGCATTGTCGCGGTCGCCATCGCGTTGGTGCCCACGGCGTAAAGCTGCGTTTTCTCGGGCAGAAGCGGAAGCGTCGCGCTGATCAGCGCGCGCCCGATGCCGCCTCCCTGCCCGTCGATGACGATGATGGTCATAGCGTCCTCCTCACGGCGTCCTGTAGGATTCGGGTTCATATTGCTCAATGAACGCCTCCACCTGCTCGCGGATGCTTTGGCTTCCCGCCTCCATATCCTCTGCGGTCAGCACGCGGTTTTCTCCCGCGGCCATCGCGCGCATGATCTTGTCGCTGATCTCGCCCGAGTGGTGGGAATAGTCAAAATAGTTGTCAAGCGCCGTCGTCCATTCCGCCCGGCAGGAAAAATCGTAGATCTCCACGTTCGGATAGCACAGCAGCAGCTCGCAAACCCGCCTGCGCGAACGAAATTGCTGCTCGGCGAGCCCTCCGCGCGTCATCTGATACCAGTAGGCAACGGAATAGGGCGGCATGTAGATCTTGAATGTCGTCTCGGGGTGCTGTTCGATCATGCCGGCCATATGACGCTCGATATTCTCCGTCGAGCGCTCCAACCGGTAGTCCGGGTCGGTCATCTCCGCCTGTCTCATAAAGGAAAAGCTGCTTAGCACGCTCTCCTCGGAGAACACCACGTCCGTCCACTGGAACATGTCGTCGCGCTTGGAGTCCGTCGGCTTGCCGATATTGCGCAGCATCTTGGGAATCTTCACCAGCAGCACGTCGCGGTTGAGCAGGTAGTTCACATCGTCAAGCCAGTCGTCGTTCCAGAGGTAGTCGTAGATTTCCTCCATGTCGTCCGGCGGGCCCATGAGGCTGTAGGCGTCCACGGCGAGAATGGCAAGCTTTAACTCGTGCGTATCAAACACGTGGGACAATTGCCAGCCCATCTGCGCGGTGTGCGATCCGCGCATGGGCAGCTTCACCGACGAGACGCCGAAGCATGCGTCGACCACCGACGGATGGCTCATCTCGACCATCGACGTGCCCAGAATCACCGCGTCATACGCGTAATGTCTGGCGATGCCGGGGTTATTGTAGCTCTCCTGATCGTACAGGGGAAGGATGGCCGATTCGCGGTAATGCTCAAACGGGTCGACGAGATACACCGTCAGCGCACAGGCAAAAAGGAACAGCGCGCATAGCGCCAGCACGGCAATCGCCCAACGTTTGGCTGTGCCAAGCATATCCGCCCTCCTCCCGGCGCCGCCAGATGATTCCTCTAGTTTAAAGGAGTTTGAAACGGGTGTCAATAGCTGCGCCCTCAAAACCACGGAAACCAATTTTGAAGACAAACGATAAATAACGAAACGCCATGCCCTTTTGCCAAACAAATATCAAACGAATTGCGCGTTGCCGTCTTGTGTCCAACGCGCAATTCGTTTATAATCATGTGAAGAGTATCCCATTTTTTTCACGACAGGAGGATGGAACATGAAAAAGGGAATCTGGGCTCTGTTTCTGGCTCTCATGCTTCCCGCCTGCGGCTTGGCGGAAGCGGTCTACACGCCCGGCACGTACACCGCAGGCGCGCAGGGCATGCTCAGCACCGTCGAGGTGACGGTGACGGTGAGCGACAGCGCGATCACCGAGGTGACCATCGACGCCTCCGGCGAAACCCCCGATCTGGGCACCGAGGTCGCCGCGCCGCTGAGCGAGGCGATTCTGGCGGCGCAGTCCGCGGACGTCGACGGCATTGCCGGCGCGACGGTCTCCTCGAACGCGGTCAAGCAGGCGCTTCAAAAGTGCCTCGACGAGGCGATGGGCAAGGAAGCGCCCGAGGCGACCGGCTACACCGCCGGCACGTACAGCGCCTCCGCCAAGGGCAACAACGGCGATGTGACCGTCGAGGTCACCTTCGACGAAACGAGCATCACCGGCATCAAGGTCACCGACCACAAGGAGACCTACGGCATCGGCTACGCGGTGAGCACCGCGCCGATCGAGACGCTGCCGGGTGAGATCGTGAAGCATCAGTCCCTGGCGGTGGACGCCGTCTCCGGCGCGACCGTGACCAGCGCGGCGATCAAGCAGGCCGTCGCGGCGTGCGTGAGCGAGGCAGGCGGCCATGCGGACGCGCTGCTGTCCGCTCCGGTCAAAAAGGCTGAGGCGACCGACGAGGCGTTCGACGTGGACGTCGTCGTCGTGGGCGCAGGCGCGGCCGGCCTCTCTGCGGCGCAGACGGCGCTCGAGGCGGGCGCGAACGTGCTGCTGGTGGAAAAGGCCGGCGTGACCGGCGGCTCCACAGCCCGCAGCGGCGGCAAGATCCTCGGCGCCGGCACGCCGTGGCAGACCGCGCAGGGCTTCGAGGACACGCCCGAGATGATGTATGCGTATCTCAAGAGCTTCGACCGCGACGGCATCATGAGCGAGGCGCTCGTGACCGCGTTCTGCGAAGCCTCCGCCGAGAACATCCAGTGGCTGGTCGACCGCGGCGTGCAGATTCAGGACGTCGAGCCGATCCACAGCTCCCTGACCCCGTGGCGCGTCCACAACGTGCAGGGCGGCGGCGGACAGACGAGCGGCCACGGCGGTCACTTCACCGTGCCGCTGACCAATCTCTACGAGGAGAACGGCGGCAAGGTTCTCTACAACTGCCGCGCAACCGAGCTGATCACCGATGAAACCGGCGCCGTGGTGGGCCTCAAGGCCGACAAGGCGGACGGCGGCAAGGTGACGGTGAACGCGAAGGCCGTCATTCTGGCGACCGGCGGCTACGCGCACAACGAGGAAATGCTCGCCAAGTACAACGTCTTCCTGCCCACAAACGTCAATTCCGGCGTGCCGATGGGCAACGTCGGCGACGGCCTGACGATGGCCGAGGCTGTCGGGGCGAAGAACTTCGACGCTCCGGGCCTCCAGCTCGTCTACGTGAGCTATGACTGCTACTGCGGCATCAACGAGGAATCCGGCCTGATCGTCTCCGAGGACGGCGAGCGCGTCGTGAACGAATGGTCGTACCAGTCCCACGTGGCGCAGGCGCTGGCAGATGCGGACAGCACGTGCGGCTTCTACATCACCGCCGTCAAGGACGGCGCCTGCGTGGAGCCCTATCCGATGCTGGCTTGGGGCGTGACGATGGAGCATGTGCCGCATGCGGCGACCATCGAGGAGCTCGCGAGCCTGATCGGCGTGGACGGCGAGGCGCTGGCCTCCACCGTCGAGCGCTACAACGAGCTTTGCGCCAAGGGTACGGACGACGACTTTGGCAAGCCCGCGGAGTACATGATCCCGGTCGAAGGCGAGACGTATTACGCCTTCCGGATGACGCCGGGCAGCTCCGTCACCTTCGGCGGCCTTGAGATCGACACGGACGCGCACGTTCTGGATACGAACGACGCGCCGATTCCGGGTCTCTACGCTGCGGGCGAGGTCGCCTTCACCGGCCTGTTTGACGCGGAATATCCCTGCTGCGGCATGGCGATCGGCTCCGCGGTCTATTACGGGCGCGTGGCGGCTGAAAACGCCGTCGCCGGAAAGTAAGCTGATACGCTTTCCAAACGAGCGAGGGGGCGCCCAGCCCAAACGGCTGAGCGGCCCCTCGCTCTTTCTCTTGCCGGGTGCGCTTCGGGGGCCGTCTTGGAAGCGGCGAGGGCAGCAAGCGCGCAAGCTCTATGCGGCGGGGCTTACCGCCCCCGGCCTTTGGCCGACAGACCGGATGAAAACGAAAACTTGAGGGAGCGAAACGAAATGGAAAGAATCATCAAATCTATGGAGGATCCGTATCTCCTTCCGTCGCTGGAATTGGTTGAGGATGTCTTCACCAAATGGGATAGCCCGGAGGAGGGCAAAGCTGTGCGGCGGCTGGTTGAAGAAATTCGGACAAAGAAATACTATATCCCGGAATTAGAGCTGATCATGGTCAACGAAAAGGATGAGATCATCGGATATGCCATGTTCTCGCGGTTCCATATCGAAGGGCGGTATGAAAACGAGTTGTTAATTCTGACGCCTGTTGCTGTGAAAACAGAGCTGCAAAGGCAGCATATCTCCAAGGAGCTGCTGGAATATGGATTTGAGAGGGCGAAAGCTTTGGGCTTCAAGGCCATACTCGTTGAAGGCGATCCCAGAAACTACAATCCCCGCGGTTTTGAGGCCAGCTACAAATTCGGCATAAAGGCCGGTCCGAATGTAAAGCTGCCGCACCCTGATTGCTTGATGGTCAAGGAATTGGAAAGGGGCGCGCTTAATCGAATCAGCGGTTTTGTGGATTATTCCTTTTATGAAACGCTTCGCGAGGGCTGAGAAAAAGAATAGAAAAAAAGCAGACCTTTAGAAACGCGCGCCGCAAAAAAGGGCTTCGCCCCGGTTTTTCGTCCGGTGCGAAGCCCTTTTGAACCAATGATTTGAACCCGTCCATTCATTATCGGCTATTCCAGCGGTCATAAGCAGTCTGCCGCACGGATACCAAGGTCTCCAAATCCATGTCTTCAAGCGTGCTCACATACGCGTTCCATGTTTCGTCGCTCAGCTCAACGGCGCCTGTGATGAATTCGGCCACCATGCGGTCCACATAACTGTCCATTAACACATACAGCGCAAGGGTATCCTGCTCGTCCACGGTAAAGGTCACGCCCTCGGGATAACCAACGCGGCGGGCTTCCAACAACCCTGCGTTTTCCACGCAGGTCGTGACCCACTGATTACTCACATTCGCACCGATGATCACGTCGGCGTGGGCCTGCGTGTAGCAGAACGGCATATTGCCCAGCCCATTGTACATGCGGCAATCGAAATAGCTTCCGCCAAAGGCTTCCTCGTCGTAAATGATCTCGTAGCTGTAGGAACCGTCCTCGTTGACCGTGCGGATGTAACCCCAATCCGCGCCGTTCACGCCATATTCCGGGCCGCACTTGATCTCGAATGTTCCCTCTTCGCTGTACCAGTAATCCAACAGCTTCACTGCGGCGACGGCCTCTTCCTGCGTAGCGTGAACCGAAATGCACAAACCGCTGTCCGTCTTCTCCTGATTGCGTCCCGGGTGACAGGGCGTATCGTTGTATTCGCTGACCAGCGGCGAAAGAAGCTGACGCCTCAGCACCTCTTCCTCGGAGGTCACGTTGTACTCGATCGTAGAGCCTACGTTCAGGCTCATCACCTTGGTCAAGTAGTCGTCGGTCGTCATGGTGAAGATATCGCTGTCCAGCAGCCCTTCCCGATAGCACTTGCTCATAAATTCCAGATAATGGCGGAAATTTTCCTGAGCGGGTACATAGACATACTCGCCGTCGATCACGTCGTGACGGGCATTGACGTAGCCAAACGCGCCAAGCGCCATGTTATATCCATCCCCGTTGTAAATGAAGGACCACGGGATTTCGTCCGCCACGCCGTTTCCGTTCGGATCCTCGTTTTGAAAGGCAACTAGCAGCTGATAGAATTCATCCAGCGTTTTAGGCATCTCCATGCCCACATTGGCGATCCACTCTGCGTTGACCCAATCGGAATACTGTAAAAGCATATCGCGAGGCGTATTGTTGTAGGCCGGCGCGATGTAGATATGCCCGTCGTCCGCCGTCAAATTGCGCAGCGTCTCCGGAAAGGATTCATAGATCTTCTGCGTATTCGGCGAATACTCTGCAATCAGGTCGTCAAGCGGTCTGAGCAAACCGGCCATACCGTACTGATTCGCCTCGTTGATGGAAAGGCCATAGAGGAAAATGTCCCCATAATCTCCGGAAGAGAAGAGAAGCCCGATCTTCTCGTCCCATCCGGATTCTTCGATCGCCTGAATGTCAAGCGTGACGCCGGTCTTGGAGGCCAATTCCTGAATATACCACATCTTGTCGAAACTGCCGTGTTTCACGTTTCGGGGGAAGGTGACGGTCAGCGTCATCGGCTCCTGAACAACCGGAAGTTCCGGTGTCGGAAGCACGAGATACGCGTTGAGCGCAGCGATCGCATCTGCTTCTGTTTCGCCCAAAGCAGCCATAGGCGCGCATGTCAGCAGCAGCGCCAATACCATCGCTAAGATTCTGAGTCTGTTTTTCATGAGTAAACCTCCTTTTCTTATTTGCACCCACTTCCGATGGGTTACAATCACCCTTTCACAGCGCCAACCATGACGCCTTTGGCAAAATACTTCTGTAAAAGCGGATACAGAATCAGCACCGGCATTGAGGAAACCACAACGATTCCGTATTTGATCGACGCCCTCATCTGAAGCCGCCTTGTCATCGCCTCGATGGCTTCCGCATCGCCCTCCATCATATCCAACATCTGATCGAGCAGAAGAATATTTCTCAAATACAATTGCAGCGGATATTTCGACGGAGAAGACATGTAGAGCAGCGCCCGAAAATAAACGTTCCAATGCGTCACCAAATAATAGAGCATGATGACCGCAATCATCGGCATGGAGAGCGGCAAGACGATACTGACAAACAGCTTTCTGTTGCTGCATCCGTCAATCATGGCGGCTTCCTGAATCTCATAGGGAACGCTGCTGGCAAAATAGGTTCGTGCGATGATCAGGTTCATGACGTTGACAGCGCCCGGAAGAATCATGGCCCAAATGGAATCGAGCAATTTCAAATTCTTCATGACCAGATAGGTTGGAATCGTTCCGCCGCTAAAGAACATGGTAAACGTGAAGAGCATCATGATGACATTGCGCCCTTTGAAGTCCGGTCTCGACAACGCATACGCGCATGGCAGCGTCAGCGCCAAATTAAATGCCGTTCCGACGATTGCATAAAAGATCGTATTGCGGTATCCGACCCAAATCGGCTGATAATCCATAATGGTCTGATATCCCTCCAGCGTAAATCCAGACGGCCAGAAGACTACCTTTCCCATATTCACAGCATTCGGATCGCTGAAAGAACAAATGATCACATAATAGAGCGGATACGCTACCATCACAAGCACCAATGCGCATAACGCGACTGCAATTCCGTCAAACACCCGATCATCCCAGCTTCTCAAAGAAGCGCCCTGCGTCCCGTTTCTCATTCCTGATCACGTCTCCTTCCCTTTACCATAGGCCCGAATCGCTCAGCCTGCGTACAATGCCGTTAACCGTCACCAAGAGGATGCAGTTCACAACGGAATTAAACAAATTGATGGCCGTCGAATAGCTGTACTGGTTGTATAAGAGACCCATTTTATAGACATACGTCGATATAATCTCCGATGTCCCTGTATTGAGCGCATTCTGCATCAGATACGCCTTTTCAAATCCAACCGTCATCAAATTGCCCGTTTGAAGGATCAGCATGATCGCAATCGTCGGAAAGATGGATGGGATATCCACATGACAAATTCGTTGCAAACGATTGGCGCCGTCAATCTTGGCGGCCTCGTGCAATTCAATATCCACGCCTGCCAGAGCGCTGATATAGATCACCGCATTCCAGCCAAGGTTCTGCCAAATATCCGATATCACATAGATGTTCGGAAACCACGCGGAACTGGACATGAAATTATATGGTCCTATGCCAAACAAGCCGATCAGCTTGTTGACGATGCCATTGTTGCTGTCCAGAAAGAGCGAAAGCATGCTGACCAGCACCACGGTCGATATGAAATGAGGCGCATAAGAGACGGTCTGAACAACCTTCTTGAACCGCGGATACCTCACCTCATTCAAAAGCAGCGCAAACACAATCGGCAGAGGAAAGCCGAACACCAGCGTCATCAAGCTGAGCCTGAGCGTATTCCAAATCAGCTGCCGGCTCGTTGAATTGCCCAGAAATTTTTCAAAGTGTTTCAGGCCAACCCACGGAGAGTCCCATATGCCCATCCCGATGCGAAAATCCTTAAAGGCAATCTGTATGCCGTACATGGGCAGATAGCAGTAAAGAAACAGATAGACAAGAGCTGGGACGACAAACAGATACAGATCAACGTTCCGCGCATAGGGACGAAGCCGCTCCCTCAGGCTCCCATCGCTTACCGCTGGATTTCGCATGTTCTTTACCTCCTGTTACGATGTATTTCATTTCTCACGCATTGGGGTTTAAAATCAGCTTCAGCCCCCCGTGAATCGCATACAGCCTCCCTGTTTTTAGCCGCATCTCCAATCGAAACGTCTTTCCCTTTAATCCTGTCAGATCGTAACCGCCGTGCCATCGGGGCGCATATCGAAGCGAATTCCCGACAAACGGAATACACTCGTCAAAGGAATAATGTTCCATGACGCGGCCGAATACATCCGTCACCTGTACCTTGAACGAACCTGTCGGACATTCGACATTAAAAGCAACTTCGCCGCTTTCATACAACAGCGCTCTGGATCCCAGAAACGCCTCTCCGCCCTCGTTTTGATAGTAACAGAAGCCGTCCTCTCTGATCGTATACACGCCAATGCTCTTGTGCGGCCTTTCCTCATGGACAAATTCCCGCCATCTCCCATGCTCATAGGGATAAACGCAGGCGTCGACGAGAATATGCCCCTTCCCATCCATGCGCATTCCACGCGGATAGATGCAGCCGCAATCCGGTTCGCCAGGCACGCCGTTGGCAAGCACAGGCTCGCGAAGGGAGCGTTTAAAATACCATCCGTTTTCGCTGCACGTCATCTGCGCGTCCACATAGCCGTCAAAATATTTTCCGCTCGTTCCGCCCGGCATGCCGACAACCTGTTCCGCATTGGGATGAAAAAGCCAATATAACCCCAAATAGTGACCATCATAGGGCAAAACGGTCAGGCCATAGGATTCGCATACCGGCGTATCCAACGCATCGGTCTCCAAGACGACCTGCGGCTTTGTAAAATGCCGCCAATCCGTCGTTTCAATCAGCGCCACGCGCCGGTCTACCATCGCCGGTCTCGCCGCAATGACATAGCTGCCCCTGTGAGCATTCCAGTATATACACAGAGGGCCCAAATCAGGCGGAGACGGATGCCACTCCACCTGTTTGTCTTGCCAATGCAGGCCGTCTGCGGAAGTGAACAGACAGGATTCAAGCCCCTTTTTTCCGCCTTTGCGCACGGCGAGCAATTTGAAGCGCTCCTCTTCCTTCTCCTCTCGCTCATCGACATAGAGAGAGTACTCTCCGCAAGCCCCTAATTCAAACAGCTGATGGGAAAAACGGCGCGTTTGAAGCGTCAGTTCCTCCCGCGTATCGCATGGCCGCCAATGCAGGCCGTCGTCGCTCTCGTGCAGAAGGACGACGTCGTCAAACGTTCGAAGATGCATGCCATATGTCAACATAAGCCATTTTCCGATCGTCGGGCTGTAAAACACGTTGGGAATGTTGGCAAAAATATTCGGGTCAGGATCTCCGTACAGCGTATCGGCCATCAGTTTCGCCCTACCCATATGCCGTCTGGCATGACGGACGACATGGAGAAAGCGATCGTCAAAGAACAAAATTCTGCTCATCGCCTCTTCCCTTCCTTCTCAAACAGCGACCGGAAAATTCGATCCGCACATGCCTGCGTCACCTGAACCGGGTGATTGCCCAGCAGCCTGATCTGTTCCATCGCCTCCCTCGCCATTGCCTCGCATTCCTGTTCCTGCACGTTATAACGGTCAATCGTGGGGATGGGAAGACTGTGAATCAGGTTCACGCAATCGTCATAATGCTCGATATACCGCCTTGGTTCGCCAAGCGTATGCTCCATCACCATTTCAAATAGCAGGCTATTGGAAACGCCGTGCGGAACGCCTCTCTTTCCAAGGGAATAAGCCAGTGCGTGGACGGCCGTCGTTCCGGCAACAGCCAGCGCGGCTCCGCCAAAGAAGCTGGCAAAGAGCATCTTTTCTCTGGCCTCTTCATCCTCTGGAGACATGACGGCCTTAGGCAAATAAGCCAAAATGAGACGTATACCCGCTAAGGACCATGCCCTGCTGATCTCGTTCGCCTTGACCGAGATCGAGGATTCCACACAGTGACACAGCGCGTCGACACCCGTATAGGCGGCAACCGGCGCAGGCAGCGAACGCGTCGCTCCCGGGTCCAACACGGCGATATCCGGAACACAGCCGCCGGCGATGAGCGCTCGTTTCACGCCGTCACGATCATCGATCAACAGGCAGTTAGGCGTCGTCTCGCTTCCTGTCCCCGCCGTCGTCGGGATCAGGGCCAGCGCGACGCTTCGCTTCATATCGGCGTGTCCCATTGCCTCTGCGGCCGGCTTGCCCTTGTCGATCAACAGCGCCGTCGCCTTTGCGACATCCAAAACACTTCCTCCGCCCACACCGACGATTGCCGTCGGTTGATCGCTCCGCAAGGCGTCCAGCGCCCGCTGAACGTCCGATATCTTCGGTTCCCCTCCCCATTGAAGATAGAATTTCGCTTTCGGAAAAGACGTTTTTATTCGCTCAAATACCTCCGTTTGGGCAAGGTTCTCCTCGCTCATCACGACCAGCTTTTCTTCAGGCAGCCGGCCAGCCAGCTTCTCTACCGCTCCGCGTCCATGAAGGATCCGGCACGGCAGCTCATGGACGATCTCACACATAGCCCCATTCCTTTCCGTCAACGCGTATTCCATAATGCTCCTTCAATACCCTTGATATTTCATCGATCAGGCGCTGATCCTCCGTCCAAAATGGTTTTCTGCATGGCCCCACAGGCTGTCCGATCAAATTTGCCGTCAGCTTCACCATCGTGTTCGGATTTCCCAGCTTCAGCAAACGACGTATGGCTCGAATGGAATCCTGCGCTTCCTTGGCCTTGGTGAATTCTCCTTGACGCCACAGTTCATAGATCGACGCCATCGTCTGCGGAAACAGGTTGGCGATTGCGCATATTCCGCCCTTTCCCCCGGCCTGAAGCGTCCACAGCACCAGCGAATCGTTTCCGGAGAGGACGGCAAAGTCATCCGCCGTGTTTTCGATCAGCTGAAGAATCTGGTCAAAATTCCCGCTCGAATCCTTGATGCCCGCAATATTGCCGGCCTTGGATAAACGTCCCACAGTATCCACGTCCAAATTGACGCCCGTGCGCGCCGGCATGTTGTACAGCACAACCGGAATATGAACAGCGTCGGCGACCTCCATAAAATGCCTGTACAGCTCCTCCTGCGACGCAACCGCAAAATAGGGGCAGATAACCGAAAGCACATCGGCGCCGATCCTCTCTGCCGCCTTGGCAAGCCGCACCGTTTCCGCCGTCGTCACACAACCGCATCCGGCATACACCGGCACTCTCCCCGCACACCGATCAACGACCTCAGCGATCACCCGAATCTTTTCCCTCTCTTCAAGGGCATAGGCTTCTCCACTGGTTCCTAGGCAGAAAAGTCCGTGCATCCCTGCGCCGATCATTCGTTCGGTTTGACTGCGCAGTTCGGCCACGTTGATGCTCTCATCCCGGTTCATCGGCGTCAGCATCGCCGCAACAATCCCTCGGATATTCGTCATGCAATCCATTCCCTTCTCATATAACGTTCACATATGTGTTTCAGCACGTTTGCCGAGCCAAAGCTGCCAGATTTGGAAATCAGCGGAAGCTTGCGCCCATTGATGTCGATTTGGGAGACCACCACGCCGCATTCGATTTCGCATATGGGCTGAATGCTTGTCACGCCCAATCGGCGGATCACGCTGGCCAGCGTATCGCCTCCGAAGACAAACAACGTACCCGAAAATCCCGAACGAACGATTTGCTCGGTCGCCTTCCCCAAATTATCCGCAATCCGCTTTCCCTTCTCCTCAAAGGAAGCCAAATCGGAAACGCCTTCCGCCTTCCGCCCCACTTCGATGATCAATCCCATCTCGCTGCCAAGCTGCTTTACGCCCTGAACAATCGGGAAAATTTTCGCCTTTTCCTCTAAGACATCCTCAAAAACATACGACCTAAACCCATACTCTTTCCCGCGCCGCAGTTGCTCAAGGCTGACCGGACTCGTGCTCCCGGAAATCACGACCATCGGCCAGCTGACCTTTGGCATCGGCGCCCCTTGCGTTTCCAAGTGCAGCGCATCCGGCAAAAAGCGGGCCAATCCTGCGCATCCGGCCATCAGCGTGCTTCCCGATTGAACGGCTTCCCTTGCGATATGTTGAAGCTCCGCATTGTCCGCCGCATCCTTGAGCACAACGGCGCGCTCTGCACATGTCTTGTCCGACACAAAGATTGTAGATTGCTCCGCGATGATGTCACATACGCTGTCGTGGACAACCGGATTGAACAAATCCTGCGCAAAATGGCTTTGAGACGCCGGAATCCCCTCTATGGTCAGCACTCCCCGCTGTACAATCCTGCCCGTATCCGGATAGGAAGGCGCAAAGATCACGCTTTCTCCCCATGCGCCGACCACCGCTTCCAGCGTTGCGCCAATATTGCCGCGAAGCGCGGAATCCGTCTTGACATAGAGATAGGGAATTCCGTTTTCCCGAATGCGCTTTGCGGCCGCATAAACCGAAGCATACGCATCGTCTCTGGCGAGATGCCGGGTCTGCATGTCAAGTGCAACCACCTGACAATCGAAAAGGGAACCTCTCGACAGCGCTTCCGGTTTGAGCAGCATGGTGGCGGCTCCTTTCGAAGAAAACTGAACCGCCGTATCAAGCGCGCCGGTAAAATCATCCGCCAAAATAGCCAGTTTGATCATCTTTCCATCATTCCCTATAGAACGGCGCCATCTGAACGGCAAGCCGTATTGCTTCGAGCATGCTCTGCTCATTGGCCATGTTCTTTCCCGCCCTGTCAAATGCCGTTCCATGATCCACAGACGTGCGAAGGATGGGCAGCCCAATGGTCGTATTGATTCCGCTCACCGATGCAAACGTCCCGCTTTGCGCATCCATTCGAAATCCCATCAGCTTGAGCGGAATATGCCCCTGATCGTGGTACATCGCAACGACGACGTCGTATTGGCCGCCCACCGCTTTAACAAAGACCGTATCCGGCGGAACCGGTCCTTCCACGCAGATTCCCTTGCTGCGGGCAAGCTTGATCGCAGGGATAATAGCCTGCTCCTCTTCCGTTCCAAACAATCCATTCTCGGAACAGTGCGCATTCAAACCCGCTACGCCGATCCGATAGCGCTCCAGCCCCAGCATCTTCATCGCCTGATCCGCCAATTCGATCACATGATAGACCCTATCTGTGGTGATCAGATCGCAGGCCTGCCGCATGGAGACGTGTGTCGTGCAGTGAATGACCCTCAAATGCCCGCTCATCAGCAGCATCGCATATTGCTTCGTATGGGTATAATCCGAAAAAATCTCCGTGTGCCCGGAATAGGGATGACCGGCCAAATGAATGGCTTCTTTGTTGATGGGGCCTGTCACAACGCCGTCAACCTCGCGCTTCATGGCATAGCCAATGGCAGCCGTCACATATTGAAACGCCGATTCTCCTGCGGAAGCACTCACCTGCCCGTAGCGATAGTCTTCTCTGGGCAGGCTGACCGGTTCAATATACTCGATAACGCCCAGTTTTCCACTCGCCTCGAGAGGGGATTCAATCCGCCTGAGCGGCAAAGAGAGACGGCAATATTCGAGCGCATCCTTCAGCACCATCCCATCCCCAATCACAACCGGCACACACTCCTTTTCGGAGAGATCCGCCAACGCCTTTACCGTAACTTCCGGCCCAATTCCCAAAGGATCTCCCATTGTAATCGCCAGCTTAGGTCTCACGCGCATCACGTCCTTAATTTGAATTTGGGCAGCCAAGTATTCTTATTTCATCTCTATTTCGTTTTTTATCATAGCCTAAAACAATCTCAAATGTAAACATTTCATTCTTGCAAAAATGTTTTTATTTGAAACATTTATGGAATTTATCTTTTAAATATTGAAAATCTTGTTTTTTTGTGATATGATTTGTTTAAAAATGAACCAATCAGGAGGCGTTATGCGTCAGATTCGTCTTTTAGCCATCATGCCGAACGAAGGGCTTGCCAAGGTCTTATCCGATGTCTGCAAAACACGGAACGATCTGTCTGTCACCATCAAAATCGGAAACCTCTCCGCCGGTCTGGCTCTGTGCAAAGCCGTGGATAGCTCAACCTACGACCTGATCCTCTCTCGCGGCGGCACCGCGCGCCTGCTGGCCCAGCATATGAGCAAGCCCGTTGTCGAAATCCGCGCGACCATCTACGATCTTCTGCGGGTCATTCGTTTGGTCGGCAGCCACGGCAGCGGCGTCGCGCTGGTCGGTTACCCCAACATGACAAGCTGCATCAATGAAATTGCGGATATGCTCCGCACAACCATCAAAGTCGTCACCATCACAAGCGAAGAAATGGTTCATGATACCATTCTGAAACTGCGTCAGGACGGGTATACGGTCGTCATCGGCGATACGATCGCCGTCAGCGAAGCCAAATCTCAGCAAATGAATGGCATTCTAATCCCTTCCGGCATAGAGAGCATCACCGCCGCGCTGGATGAAGCCGTCTCCATGTTCTCCACATTAGAAAAAAAGACGCAGCAGGCGAAACTTCTCAAGCACGTGCTCGCCCAGCAAGGCGTCGAATATCTCCTCTTCGACAACCAAAACAAGCCCGTTTTCTCCGAGTGTTCCCCTTCTGTTCTGGGTTGCGTATGCGATCTGTCCGATCTTTGCCCATCCGCCCCTAGCACGCCGGACAGTACATCGATCAAGCGCTTATCCGGCCGCACCTATCTGGTTGCGGTTTCTGCACACGAATACATGGGCAGTCCCTGTACCCTTGTCTCCCTGCGCGAAAAGAAAGGCGTCTGGAACGACAGCGCTCTTGCATATTCATACAAACAGCCGGGTGAAATGCCATACTACGATCACACCGGCTGCATGCAAAGCCTAGAAAAGACCCTCTCAAGCGCAGCTCCCCTTAAAAACAGCATCCTCCTTCTGGCCGAAGAGGGGACGGATCTCTCCATGCTTCTCAATGTGCTGCACGCCAACAGCCTCTACAGCAAAGAGCCCTTCGTTCGGATCGATTTCCGCTACCTGCGTGAAAGCGCTTTTCAATCGCTCCTGCACAAAGAAAACTCGCCTTTCAGCGAGAATCACCACGTTCTTTTCTTGGACAATGTCGACTTTCTTTCAGATTCCCAGCAAAAACAGCTCATCGAATGCATCGCCTCCAGCCTGCTCTTCAAACGCAACAAAGGCATTGTCCGAATTTCTCCGGCAAACCGAGAATGCCCGCTATACAGCTATCTTGTCAACGAACAGTCTTTGATCTGCTGCCGGGTTCCTCCTCTTCGCGAGCGAAAAGCCGATATTCCCACAATCGCCACGCAGCTCACGAGTCTATTCAACTACGACTATACCAAACAAATCGTCGGGTTCGACGACAGCGCGCTTGAGCTCATGACCCAATTCGATTGGCCGGAAAACTCCGCTCAACTCTATCGCGTCATTCAAAAGCTCGTCAGCTGCACGGAAGGAAGCAAAATCACCTGTGAAGCAGTCAAATCCATCCTCTGCGAGGAGAACGCCGCCGCTTCCTGTATCTCCCTATCCGCACTGGGGACACTGGATGAAATCACGTATTCCGTCGTCTGCAGTGTCCTTAAAGAAGAAAACATGAACAAGACCAAAGCCGCCGAGAGGCTGGGAATCGGCAGAACAACCCTTTGGCGCATCCTTCAGAGGGATCATAAGCAAAAAGCATAGGCTCTCCCCTCAAAACAACAGACCGGGGATCTCGCACGATCTGCCTTCGCGCGAATCTCCGGTCTGTCTATCCATTTTTCAAGCTTCCTTCGGGGCTTTCCGTGATCCGCTCATCGGATGGCCGTCACCGTGTAATCCTGATCCTCCACGGCCTTTTTGAGCGCCTCGTCTTCCGCCTCTTGCTTGAGGGTCACCACCGCCGTGCCGGCCTCGTGGCTGACCACGGCCTGCTCCACTTCCGGCAGGGCCTCCAGCGCCTTCTTGACGCGCGCTTCGCAGTGCCCGCACATCATGCCCTCAATGCTCAGCGTCTTTTGGCTCAGCGTCTTCTGCCGGGTCTTCGCCGCTTTCGTGCGCCTCGCTTTGATGCGCCTGTCCTTGCTGGGGTCGCGAAGCTTGAACAGATTGAGCCTCAGCGCGTTTGTGACCACGCAGAAGCTGCTCAGGCTCATCGCCGCCGCGCCGAACATCGGATTGAGCGTCAGCCCGAGCGGAACGAACACGCCCGCGGCCAGCGGTATGCCGATGGTGTTGTAGAAAAACGCCCAGAACAGATTTTCGTGGATGTTGCGCAACGTCGCGCGGCTCAGGCGGATGGCGGCCGGCACGTCGGAGAGGCGGCTCTTCATGAGCACCACATCCGCGGCGTCGATCGCCACGTCGGCGCCCGCGCCGATCGCGATGCCGATGTCCGCGCGCGTGAGGGCCGGCGCGTCGTTCATTCCGTCGCCCACCATCGCGACCTTTCCCTTTTGCTTAAGCGCCCGGATGACGCTCTCCTTGCCGTCCGGCAGCACGCCGGCGATGACCTCGTCCACGCCCGCCTGCCTGCCGATGGCCTTGGCCGTCCGTTCGTTGTCGCCGGTCAGCATGACCACGCGAATTCCCATGTTCTGCATCTCGCGCACGGCCTGCGGGCTGTCCTCCTTGATGACGTCCGCCACGGCGATGATGCCGGCGAGTTTTCCGTCCCGGCTGAAGAACAGGGGGGTCTTGCCCTGCTCCGCCAGCTCTCCGGCTTGGGCGGCGATGTCGTCGGGAATGCCGGCCTGCGTCTGCATGAATTTGAGGCTGCCGCCGCTGAGCGCCGCGCCGTTCCACACGGCGGTCAGGCCGTTGCCGGGCAGCGCCCGGAAATCGGCGACCTCCTCGGCCTGCATCCGCCTCTCCTCCGCCTTGGCGAGAATGGCGCGGGCCAATGGATGCTCGCTCTTCTTTTCCAGCGCGACCGCCAGGCGCAGCAGCTCTTCCTCCCCCACGCCGGAAGCCGGGATGATATCCGTCACCTTCGGCTCGCCGCTGGTGATGGTTCCCGTCTTATCCAGCGCCACGATCTGCACGTTTCCGGTCTCTTCCAGAGAGACCGCGGTCTTAAACAAAATGCCGTTTTTGGCGCCCATGCCGTTGCCCACCATGATGGCCACCGGCGTGGCAAGGCCCAGCGCGCATGGGCAGCTGATCACGAGCACGGAGATTCCCCGGGCCAGCGCATAGCCCACGCTTTGCCCCAGAAGCAGCCACACGGCCGTGGTGACGACGGCGATGGCGATAACCGCCGGCACAAAAACGCCGGAGACCTTGTCGGCAACCTTGGCGATGGGCGCCTTGGTGGCCGCCGCGTCGCTGACCATCTGGATAATCTGGGAGAGCGTCGTATCCTCGCCCACACGCGTGGCCTGACACTTGATGAAGCCGGACTGATTGAGCGTCGCCGCGGAGACGGCGTCGCCCGCAGCCTTGTCCACGGGAATGCTCTCTCCGGTCAGCGCGGATTCGTTGACCGCGCTGCTTCCCTCGAGCACAACGCCGTCCACCGGGATATGCTCGCCCGGACGGACGACAAAGATATCGCCCTTTTGCACCTGCTCGATGGAGACGACCGTTTCGGCGCCGTCCCGCACCACCACGGCGGTCTTGGGCGCGAGCTTCATCAGGCCCTTCAGCGCGTCGGTGGTCTTCCCCTTCGAGCGGGCCTCCAGCATCTTGCCCACGGTGATCAGCGTCAGAATCATGGCGGCCGATTCGAAGTAGAATTCCATCATGTAGTGCATGACGCCGTCCATATCCATTCTGACCTGCGCGTCGGTCATGGCGAACAGAGCGTACGTGCTGTACACAAAGGCAGCCGTAGACCCCAGCGCCACCAGCGTATCCATATTGGGCGAGCGATGCCAGAGGCTCTTGAATCCGCTGATGAAAAACTTCTGATTGATGACCATGATGACAATCGTCAGCAGCATCTGCGTCAGCCCCATCGCCACATGGTTGCCGTCCAAGAAAGGCGGCAAAGGCCACCCCCACATCATGTGGCCCATTAAAAAGTACATCAGGACGATCAGAAAGCCCACGGACCAGATCAGGCGGCGCTTGAGCACCGGGGTATCCCGGTCTTTCAGGGCATCCTCCGCCTCCGAGACGCCGGCGCTTCTCCGCTCGGCCGCCGCCCCCTTTTCGGACGCGCCATAGCCGGCCGCCTCCACAGCCGCGACGATCTCCTGCGGGGAGGCCGTGCCCTCCACGCCCATCGAGTTGGTCAGCAGGCTGACGGAGCAGGACGTCACGCCCGGCACCTTCGATACGGCTTTTTCCACTCTGGCACTGCAAGCCGCGCAGCTCATGCCAGTGACGTTATACTGTTTCATGATTCCCTCCGAACAATCGCTCGCCGCGTGGGCGGCTTTAGACCCCTTCTGCCCTCATCCGGTCACTTCATCAGCCTCTTCAAGATCGCAACCAGCTCGTCGATGGTCTCGTCCTTGCCGTCCCTGATATCCTGCGCCACGCAGGTACGGATGTGCTCGGCCAGCAGCTCCTTGCTGAACGCGCTCAGCGCCGCGTTGGCCGCGGCCACCTGCGCCAAGATATCCGTGCAATACGCGTTCTTTTCCAGCATACCGCGAATTCCCCGAACCTGCCCCTCGATGCGGTTCAGCCGGTGGATGAGGCTCTTGTATTCCTCCGGGCTCCTCTCCTTCGTCTTGTGGCAGCAGCACGCCTGATCCTCCATAGCAGACTCCTTTCATACCCCTCAGGGGTATTCACAGTATATACCCCTTCCGGGTATTTGTCAACCCCCTATGCGGGATTGGGTCACGGCAAACCGCGCATCGCAGAGGGTCATGCTCCGCCGCTGAAACCGGAGAGATCCTTGACGACCTCGCCGGCGATGATCAACCCGACCACCGGCGGAACAAAGGCGTTGCTCCCCGGCACTTGGCGGCGCTGGGTACAGGTTCTGGCCGTTCCGGGCGGGCAGACGCAGTTTGCCTTGCAGCTGGCGGACAGATCGTCTATCGGCGTCATCGCGGGTTCCTTCGAGTAGACGACCTTGAGACGCTTGACGCCGCGCTTGCGCAGCTCGGTGCGCATGACGCGCGCAAGCGGGCAGACGGACGTCTCGTAGATATCCGCGACCTCGAAGGCCGTGGGATCGACCTTGTTGCCCGCGCCCATGCTGCTGATGATCGGCACGCCCGCCCGCTGCGCCTGCTCCACGAGCGCAAGCTTGCCGGCGACGGTGTCAATCGCGTCCACCACGTAATCGTACCGGGTAAAATCGAATTGATCGGCCGTCTCGGCGGTATAGAAGGTTTTATAAGTATGCACCACGGCATCGGGATTGATGTCGTGTACGCGCTGTTCGGCCACATCCACCTTAAACTGTCCCACGGTTTTGCGCGTGGCGATGATCTGCCGGTTGATGTTGGTCAGGCATACCCGGTCGTCGTCGATGAGATCGAGCTCGCCGATACCGCTGCGCGCAAGCGCCTCCACCGTATAGCCGCCCACGCCTCCGATGCCGAATACCGCCACACGCGAGCGATATAGCCTCTCCATGCCTTCCCCGCCGAAGAGGAGCTGTGTCCTTGAAAATGAATTGAGCATATCCTTCCGCCCCATTTCTGTCATGTTGCCCGGCTCATGGCCGTCAGATCACGTAATCGTTTCCCGCCTCGCCCTTTTGCATCAGGTCTTCGATGGTGACGCTGTCGAGGTAATCGCGAATCACCCGGTCGAGCCCTTCCCACAGCGGGAGCATGCGGCAGACGGGCGCTTTCGCGCAGGCGGGCGAGCCTTCCTCCATGCAGGAAACCGGAGCGAGCGACTTTTCGGTCAGCCGCAGCACGCTGCCCACCGTGTATTGGTCGGGCGAACGGGTCAGCCTGTAGCCGCCGCCCTTGCCCCTGACGCCGTCGAGCAGATTGGCCCGCACCAGCAGCACAACGATGCTCTCCAAATACTTTTCCGATATGTCCTGCCTGTCGGCGATGGTCTTCAGGGGAATATATCCGTCCGATCGATGCTCCGCGAGATCGACCATCACCTGCAGCGCATAGCGCCCCTTCGTCGAAACCAGCATGTCGTTGCCCTCCTTTACCACAATCAACCCATTATACAGCAAGGTTGATTGGAAAATCAACGTATTTTTCTTGGAAAATCGCTTGACATGGCGGGTCTCTTCGCATATAATCATACCAACCTACTTGAAAGGTTGGTAATAAACATGGAGAGATACTCCTCCTCTTTTCGATGTTGACGTACACGCCGTCTGGGTCTTCACCCTAAATCCCGCATTGCGCACAGAAAAGAAATGAAACGGAGGAATCGCAATGAGCAACATTTACACGTCCGCCGATCAGCTGATCGGAAAAACTCCGCTGCTGGAGCTGGTCCATATCCAGCGGGAAGACGGGCTGCAGGCCCGCATCCTCGGCAAGCTGGAATATTTCAATCCCGCCGGTTCCGTGAAGGACCGCATCGCCAAAGCCATGATCGACGACGCCGAGGCGACCGGCAAACTCAAACCCGGCTCCGTCATCATCGAGCCGACCTCCGGCAACACGGGAATCGGCTTGGCCTCGGTTGCCGCCGCACGAGGCTACCGCATCATCATCGTGATGCCGGAGACCATGAGCGTGGAACGCCGCCAGCTGATGAAGGCTTACGGCGCGGAGCTGGTGCTCACCGAGGGCGCCAAGGGCATGAAGGGCGCCATCGCCAAGGCGGAGGAACTGGCCAAGGAGATCCCGGGCAGCTTCATCCCCGGCCAGTTTGTAAACCCCGCCAATCCGGCCGTCCACAGGGCGACGACGGGCCCCGAAATCTGGGATGACACCGACGGCAAGGTCGATATCTTTGTGGCCGGCGTGGGCACCGGCGGCACCATCACCGGCGTGGGCGAATACCTCAAGAGCCAAAACCCGAACGTCAGGGTGGTCGCCGTGGAGCCCGCTTCCTCGCCCGTGCTGAGCAAGGGCACGCCTGGAGCGCACAAGATTCAGGGCATCGGCGCGGGCTTCGTCCCGGATGTGCTGGATACCGGCGTCTATGACGAGATCATCGCTGTGGAAAACGACGACGCTTTCGCCACCGGCAAGCGCATCGGCAAGGCCGAAGGCGTGCTGGTGGGCATCTCCTCCGGCGCGGCGGTGTGGGCGGCCATTCAGCTGGCCAAGCGCCCGGAAAACAGGGGCAAGACCATCGTGGCGCTGCTTCCGGATACGGGCGATCGCTATCTCTCCACGCCTCTCTTCGCGGATTGACATCAAATTGACCCATAAGGGCTGCCGCAGAGCGGATCGCTTCATGTCCTGTTGACAGGGAGCGGTTCGCTTTGCGGCAGCCCTTCAATTCTTTTGCATTTTTTTCCTTTTTCCGTACATCCGCCTTGCCCGCGGCTTAAGCGTCGCCCGCCGCGGGAAGGGTCTTGACCCCGAATACAAAGTACACAATATGGAACACCCACACGCAGAAAAGCACGATACGGCCCACCGTGACGGCATGCATCATGACAAAGCCGACGCTCATGAGAACCGTCACGGTGACCATGATCCGCACCTTGGTCTTCATGGTCATGCCCTTGCCGGCGACGTATGTCTCCAAATTTTCCTTGTACAGCTTGGTGCCGACAAACCACGTGTGAAGCTTTTCCGAGCTCTTGCCAAAGCCGAAGGCCGCCAGCAGCAGGAAGGGAAAGGCGGGCAGCATCGGCACGACCGCGCCCACGGCGCCAAGCCCCAAACCGATCAAACCGAGGGCCAGATACAACGCTTTCTTGATCTTCATCGCGCTCTCTCCAATCGTCTCTTTTCTCTCTTGGACGCTATGACATGGGAAACGTCCATCAGCTCATCCTCCCGTGCTCCACCGAATAGACCTTGTCCGCGATGCGCATGGTGGATTGCCTGTGGGAGACGAGAATCACGGTTCTGTTCTCGCGCTGGCGATGAAGCGATTGGAGAATCACCGCCTCGTTCAGGCTGTCTAGGTTGCTGGTGGGCTCGTCCATGAGCATGAGCGGCGCATCGTGGAGAAAGGCTCTTGCAAGGCCGATTCGCTGTCTCTCCCCGCCGGAGAGCGTATCGCCCAGCTCGCCCACAGGCGTATCGTAGCCCTTGGGCAGCGACATGATGAAGTCGTGGACGGAAGCCTTCCTGCAGGCGGCGATCATCTCTTCCTCGGTCGCGTCCAGCTTGGCGATGCGGATGTTATTGCGAATCGAGTCGTGAAACAGATGGGTCTCTTGGGTCACAAAGCTCTCCATGTTCCGGAGATTGTCGGTATTGATTGTATCGATCTTCCGGCCGGATATGGAGATGCAGCCCTGCTGCACCTCCCAGAAGCGCATCAGCAGCTTGAGCAGGGTCGATTTGCCGCTTCCGCTGCGGCCCACAATGCCGATCACCCGGTTTTCCGGAATCTCCACCGTCAGATCGCTGAGCACGGTTTCGCCGTCATAGGCAAAGGTGACATGCTCGGCCTTTGCGCCGGCAAACGCGATTTCCGGGCAGCCGGCGATCTCCGCAACGGCGGGCGTTTCCTCCAGAATATCGAGCACGCGGTTTCCTGCGGCGAACGTATTCTGCAGCGTGCTGCCCAGATTGGCAAGGGCCACGCAGGGGCCGAACGAGCTCATCATGGCGATGGTCGAGATCAGGACGCCATCCCATTCAATGGCTCCTCTCCGATACAGCGCGGCGGAGGCAAAGAGCATGCACAGGTCAAAGAAGAGGATGACGGTATTGGTACACGCGATGTTCCTGCCCGCCGTCCTCTTCATCCTCTCTTCGTCGGCGGCCAGCTCATCCGTGCGCCGGTTCATTTCCTCCAGCCGCGCTTTCCCACGGCCGTATTGCAGCGTTTCGGAGAGCCCTCTCAGGCTGTCGAGCACAAAGCTGCTCAAATCTCCGGACTTTGTGCGGAACTTGATGCCGTCGTCGCCGCTGGCTCTGGAGGTGATCAGCGGAATGGCCGCGCCGACCGCCAGATACGCCGCCAAAGCGATCAGCCCCAGCAGCGCATGAATCCGCCCGATGAACAGACACAGGATCGCGGAAAACACGATCGCGATCGCCGCAGGCGATATGGTGTGCGCATAAAACACCTCTAACAGCTCAATGTCCGAGGTGATGACGGAAATCAGGTTGCCCTTATCCTTTCCCTCCAATTTGGCGGGCGCCAGCTTCCTCAGCGCCTGAAAGACCCGATCCCGGATCAGCGCCAGCAGCTTAAAGGCGATAAAGTGGTTGCACGCCTGCTCGCCGTAGCGCAGGGCGGCCCGAAGCACCGCGAACAGCGCGGCGCATAGAAACAGCGCGGGAAGCCCTAACGGCGTGGGCCTCCCCAGCACGTTCAGCACGCCGTATCCCCCAAAGACGGTGATCATGGAGGCGCACAGATGGCCCGCCAACCCCATCGCGACGGCGAGAATCATGAACCCGACCAGAGGCTTCACCAGCCCGATGAGCCGCAGCATCACCGTCAAACCGCTTCGTTTCTTCATGACATGCTCTCCATTCCGTAGTTTTCAAGGGCTTGCTGCGCGTTCCAAAGCGCGGCGTAATGCCCGCCCATCCTCAGCAGCTCTTCATGCCTGCCGCTTTCCACGATTCTGCCGCCGTCCATCACGTCGATATGATCCGCGTCCATCACATTGGCCAGCCTGTGAGAGATGAGGATGACCGTCTTGGTCTTGGCCAGCCTGTGGATCTGCGCCATGATGTCGTTTTCGCTCTCCACATCGATGTTGGAGGTCGCCTCGTCGAAGATATAGACCGGGCTGTCGTGGAGCAGCGCCCGGGCCAGCGCAAGCCGCTGGCACTGACCGCCGGACAGATTGGAGGCCTTCTCCGCAAGGCGCGTATCCAGCCCCTGTTCGCCGCGCAAAAAGTCCGCAAGCCTGACCTGCTCCAGCGCCCGCCACATGGCGTCCTCCCCGGCGTCGGGGCGGCCCATCAGCAGGTTCTCCCTGACGGTTCCCTTAAACAGATAGCTCTGATGGCTGACATACGTCAGGCTCTTGAGCAGGCTCTCCTCCGAAAGGTCGCCAAGGGGGACGCCGCCGACCGTGACGACGCCGGAATATCCCCTGTTTCTCCCCATCAGGATCGACGCAACCGTGGATTTGCCGCAGCCGCTCTCCCCGACGATCGCGGTAAAGCTGCCGCGCGGGACATACAGATTCACGCCTTCGAGCACCGGACGACCCGCCTCATAGGCGAAGCTCAGGTCTTCGCAGCGGATCGAGCAATCCTCCGGCGCCGCCCGCGTCCCCGATTTCTCCTCGGGCAAATCCAGCAGGCGAAAGATCTTATCGGAGGCGGCCATGCCGTTCATCGCGATATGGAAGAAGCTGCCCAGCTGACGCATGGGAATGAAGAAATCCGCGGCCAGCAGGATGATCAACAGACAGCCTCCCACCCCCACATGGCCCGCCTTCAATTGGGTGACGGCCAGAATCATGCCCGCAGCGGCCCCGCCATAGGCCACCAGATCCATGATGGTGATGGAATTGAGCTGCATGGTCAGCACCTTCATGGTGATCCGGCGGAAGTTTTCGGAGGCCTCGTTCATCTCCTGATGCTTAAACGCGTCCGCCTGATAGATCTTGAGCGTGGTGAGACCCTGAAGGTTCTCCAAGAAGGTATCTCCAAGGGCGGTATACTGCCCCCAGTATTTGGATAAAAGCTTCTTGGCCCATGTCTGCACGGCCGCGATGGCGATGGGAATCATCGGCACGCAGACCAGCAGCACCACGGCCGAGGGCACATTCACAAAGCACAAAACCAGAAACAGCGTAAGCGGAGCCAGCATGGCGTAAAAAAACTGCGGAAGATATGCGCCGAAGTAGGTCTCCAGCTGGTCGACGCCCTCCACAGCCACCTGAACCACCTCGCTGGTCTGGGCCTTTTCCTTATAGGCGCTTCCCAGCCGAAGCAGCTTGCCGTAAATCATCTCGCGCAGCTTCTTTTTGACCGCCTTGCTGGAAAGATATCCCATTCGCGTTGCGCCGATTTGGCAGCCAAACCGAATGACGACGGCCAAGAGCGCAACGCCCGCCGTCAAGAGCATATCGCCGGACGAAGCGCAGTTCTGATACAGCCGCTCCATGAGACGGCACACCGCCCCGATCATCGCGATGTTCGCCGCAAGAGACACCCATTGCAGGGCGACATTGCCCGCAATATACGCCTTGCTTTCGCTGACCGTGCCGATCAGCCTCTTGTTGATCATCATCTTTTTTGCGTTCCCCTCGATCTCCTTTTGTTAGCTCTCGCTAATTTAAGTATATTAGCATAGTCTATCCTCTTTTGTCAAGGAATAAAAAACGCCTGAACGCTTCAGACGCCCCGTTTCGTTTGGCCCCATCAAAAAAGCGGCCAACAGCCTGTCGCGCTGTTGACCGGAAAAGGTTGTTTTTTTGATGACCGGCTAAAACTCCTCACAGGATCGACATAAACCATTCCACCGTCTGGGGATCATAGTGGGAGAAAAACAGGCTTTCCCCTCCGTCCAGCGTCTCGATGAGGGCCATGTCCTCCGCTGTCAGCTCAAAGTCAAAGAGTTCAAAGTTCTGCTGCATCCGCTCCTTGTGAACGGATTTGGGAATGACCACCACATCGCTCTGGAGCAGAAAGCGCAGGGCAGTCTGCGCCGCGGTCTTGCCGTATTTCGCGCCGACCTGCACGAGCACCGGATTGGTGAACATGTCCTTGCGTCCTTCGGCGAAAGGCCCCCACGACTCAATCTGGCAGCCGTATTTTTTCAGATATGCTCTGGAAACCTTCTGCTGCTGGAACACATGCGTCTCGATCTGGTTGACGGCGGGCTTGACCTTAGCAAAGTGCTGCAAATCCAGGTAACGGTCCGGGCCGAAATTGGATACGCCGATCGCGCGCAGCTTTCCGGCCTCATAAAGCTCTTCCATCGCGCGCCATGTTCCGTAATAATCGCCGAAGGGCTGGTGGATCAGCAGCAAATCCAGATAGTCCGTTCGCAGCTTTTGAAGGGATTCCTCAATAGACTGTTTCGCCTTCTCATATCCGGCGTTGGTGATCCACACCTTGGTGGTCAGGAAGAATTCCTCCCGGGGCAAGCCGCTTTCCCGCAGGGCTGCGCCCACGCCCTCCTCGTTGCCATAGGCCTGAGCGGTGTCTATGCTGCGATAGCCCACCTCAACCGCGTCCAGCACACAGCGCTTGGTGTCCTCGGGCGGGGTCTGATAGACGCCGTAGCCAAGCTTCGGCATTTTGATGCCATTGTTCAGCGTTACATATTCCATCTCCGTATCCTCCTGCTTTTTGAAATATGGATCCGATGTCCATCTCCTACTTTACATCATTTTCAATCGGATGTACACTATCGATATCGCAATCCGGTTTTCAAAATATGAAACGCACTGAGGGAGGCCAGCCTATGTTGGATCTGTACGAGTTGGAACAGTTGACAGCTTTTGCCGAGCTGGGGACGCTGTCCCGGGTAGCCGAAGCATTCCACATTTCCACACCGTCCGTGACGCGCGCCATGCAAAATCTGGAGGACAGCTTCGGCGTTCCTCTGTTTACCCGCAGCAAAAACAAAATCGAGTTGAACGAAAACGGCCAGGCCGCCGTGGAACTGGCCGGAAAGCTCCTTCAGGAAGCGGAAGAAGCGGTTCGCCGGATTCGGGCGCTCGACGCGAGGCGAAAAAGCCTTGTGGTCAAATCCTGCGCTCCGGCCCCCCTGTGGAAGCTGATGAAAAGGCTGAGCGAAAGCCATCCCGGTCTCACAGTCTCCTCCAGCATCTGCCAAAACGAAGAGGCGCTGTCCGCATGGGAAAACGGCGACTGCGACGTGGTCATTCTGCCCTTTCCCATCTCCGCCGGAAAGGGCAAGACGGAAAAATGGATGGAAGAGCACCTGTATATCTGCGTTCCGCCCGAGCATGCGCTCTCAGGCTGCCGTGAGGTGACTTTCGCGGAGATCAACGGCTTCAACTTTCTGCTGCGCACGGAATTGGGCTTTTGGGACATGCTCTGCCGGCAAAAAATGCCCGCTTCAAAATTTCTGGTGCAGGCGGACGATTTTACCTTTCAGGAGCTCGTTCGATCCTCTTCTCTTCCCTGCTTTACCACGGATTATGACAACGCAAACCGCCGGGCGGCGGAGTATGGGCGGGTGTCGATTCCCATAACAGACAGCGAGGCAAACGTCACCTTTTATATTGCCCGCAAGCCATGCCGTCAAATTCATGGCTGAGAAAAAGGAAACTTCGTCATGTCCGGAGTGTTATGTTAATTGTATATGATGCATTATAACAGTTCGAATATCTCCCCAATATCTCCATCCATACAGATGGAGCGGTCTCTGATTTCCTCCGGCGCATAGGCCTCCCCCATGTTGATGCACGCATAGGTCGCGCGGGGGTTGCGCATGGTCATCTGCCAGAAGGGCAGTTTGATGATGCCGGGTGTGTTGAGCCCCACGCCCAACTCCAGATATACGGTATTCATCTTCTCATGCCTGCGGACAAAGTCGTCATAGCGCGATTGCGCCGCATACCAGCCCTCGTCCTGAACAAACAGGTCGTCGCAGCGCAGGTTCATGGTCATCGGCGCGCCGCATACGGGGCAGCGCGGCACGAGCTCGCCGGGGATTTTCATGTCCTTCTGGCTCTTCACCATCCGATAAGCCGGCTCTTCGTTGTCATAGGTCTTGTCGTGGCAGGCCCTTGAGCACTGCCACAGGCCGTAATCCCCCTGCGTATAAAACAATCTTTTTTTGTCAAAGCCCGCCCGCTGGAACTGGTGATCCACATTCGTGGTCAAGACAAAATAGTCCTTGCCCCGAAGCAGCTCAAGCAGGTCGAGATAGGGCTTCCCCACAGGCACGTCGTAGCGGTTGACAAGGATTTGCCGGCTCCACCACGCCCAGTATTCCTCCAGCGTGTCGAAGGGATAAAAGCCTCCGGAATACATGTCTTTGATGCCGTACTTCTGCGCAAAGTCGGAAAAGGTCTTTTGAAAGCGCTCGCCGGAATAGGTGAGCCCCGCCGACGTGGAAAGACCTGCGCCCGCGCCGACCAAGACCGCGTCCGCCTTTTCCAGTCTGTCCTTAAGCCTCTCGATCTGCCGTAAGGATTCGGCGGTAGACGGCTTCGTCCTGCTCTTTGAAAACATTGAAGATCACCCTGATTCTTTTTTGTCGAACAGCCTCGTGTTCGCAGACGGTCTTGACGGCGATGCGCGCCGCCTGTTCGTTGGGAAAGCGGAATTCCCCGGTGGAAATGCAGCAAAACGCCACGCTTCGCAGCCCTTCTCGATCCGCAAGGTCGAGACAGGCCCGATAGCAGGACGCCAAGTCCTCCCGATCCTGAGCGGTCACATGTTCCCTGACGATCGGCCCCACGGTATGGAGCACATAGCGGCTGGGCAGATTGAACGCGGGCGTGATCTTGCATCCGCCCGTCGGCTCCTCATGCCCTTGGCGCTCCATGATCTCCTCGCACGCCGATCGAAGCTGAATCCCGGCATACGTATGGATCGCATTGTCGATACAGCCGTGATTCGGGCAGAAGCAGCCCAGCAGCGCGCTGTTGGCCGCGTTGACAATCGCGTCGCATTTCAGCGTCGTGATGTCGCCTCTCCAAAGGCAGACGCCCTCTTGCAGTTCCTCGATCGCATCCGCGTCCGTGATTCCCTTGCGCGCAAGCTCCTCCTGCAGATACGCATCCTGCGCCTGCAAAAATTCAGGCGGCGCGCTCAATGGCGGGCGCACGTTCATCAGCCCCCGCAGCAGCCTGCGCTGCCCGGCCATATCTGCGGGAACCGTCATGCCCGCGTATCTGCCCGGCTGCTCGGCGAGCAGCGCCCGAATCAAATAGGCTCTGCGCTCAGCCTGATTCATGTGAACTCCCCTCTCCATTCCTCGTCGATTCAACGGCCGGTCTGCGCCGGCCGCCCGCTTACCGGTTTTCCCCTTGCTCCCCCGTGTGCCTTTCCACCGCGCCAACCGGGCAAATATTCAGGCAGTTGCCGCAGTGCAGGCAATGGCTCTCGTCGATGACGCGGGGAACCGTCCGGCTGATGCAGCCCGTCGGGCAAACGCTCAGGCATCCCTGACAACCGATGCACTTCTCCACCCGGATGCGATACCCGCTCTGCTGCGCATTCCCGCCGCCGAAGCCAAAGCTCTGGCGGAAAGGCGGAAGCTGGGAGAGATCGAAATACTCCCCTTCCCCCTGATCAAGGTGAAACACGACGAGCGCCTCCCGGCTCTTTTCCGTGGAATAGATCTTCGCCATATAGGGGTTCTTTTCAAAGATCTCCGCAAGGCGCTCCCTGCCGATCGGGCGCACCCGCCCGCGCACGGAGATGGCGATGCTGCTGAGCGTGTCCTCGCCCTTCATGCCGCTGATGGCCACAAACCGCCTCGCCATCAGGCGGTCATAAAACGCCTTGCCCTTCGCGGTGAGGAAGTACAGCCCGTTTTCATCGGCGAGCATCAGGTCGATGACACAGGTTTGGGGAAGCCCCTGTTCGTCCACAGTCGCAAAGACAGCGGTGTGGATGTCCCTTTGCAGCATAGTCAAAATTTCTGTGGTGGTCATGGCGAACGCCTCCGTAAGATGCCTGTAATGAAGAAAGGATGGCGCGCTGGATTCCGGCGCGCCAATCCTTGCGGCAAAGCGGCATGGTCGCCTTCAGGCAGCCATGCCCCAGCCGCCGTGTGCGAAGCGATGGATTAAAGCCGTTGGGCCGTTTGATTGAAGCGATTTCTTCTTTACAGCTTCATATCAAAGCGCGTAGCTCCTCGGCGGGTTGCCGGAGAAGTCCGCGATCACGGCCTTCGCGCCGTCGAGATAGAATACCTCGAAGATCGGGTTATCCGCCGTCTGATACTGGCCCTTCACGATGGGGTTGGCCATGCACATCTCCTTGACCGCCATGTTGTTTTCAAACACGGCCTTGCCATTCAGGCGAATCCACGCGTAGGTCGGGCTGGAAACGGAGATCTCGGTGTACGGGTTCTCCTTCAGATCCTTGTACACGTCCTTCTGGTTGTTGGTGCAGAACCAGAGCTTACCGTCCATCTCGCCGGCGAACATGAAGGGGCGGCACTTGGCCTTGCCGTCGCGGCCGACCGTAGCCAGATACTGCACGGGGTTTTCGGAAAGGAACTTCACAACTTCATTCATGGGGATGCCTCCTAAGGTTTTTTTGCTGCAGGTCCTGCGTTTTTCTTGCCCTTCCTGCCTGCGACGATAGAATAGCACAGCGAAAAAATCCTTACAAGTACGCACTTTTTTGTGGCATAGGCACCGGCTGGTAACCAATGGACAGTTACCTTTGTGAAACCTTTTTGCGCCGCAAGGCTTTTTTCCGCCATCCAACGCCCAAAAAATTTTTAGGAAATTGACATGCATGCTGATTGCCATTATAATCAGCTTACAGCCTGTTCAAAACTTCGTATACATGCAAGGAGGACTACGGATGGAGAAGAAGGAGCTGCCCCTCTGTCCGGTGGAAACGACGCTGACGCTGATTTCCGACCGCTGGAAGGTGCTCATCCTGCGGGATCTGTTCACCGGAACCAAACGCTTCGGCGAACTCAAAAAGTCGCTTTCGGGCATTTCCCAGAAGGTGCTGACCGCGAACCTCAAGGATATGGAGGCAAGCGGCCTTCTGACGCGCAAGGCCTACCCCGAGGTTCCCCCGCGCGTGGAGTATACGCTCACGGAGACGGGCGAGAGCCTGAAGCCCATTATCAGCGCGATGTTCGACTGGGGGATGGAATACAAAAGGAAAAACCATTCGCCGTCCAATGAGCTTGTCGATGCTCTCGGCCAAGCGCTGCACGCCCAACCATGAGAAAAAAGCAAAGGAAGCCTGAACCTCCATGAGATCAATCTATTGTCCGCTGTGCGGAAAAAAACTCGCTTGCCGCTCGCTCGGCGACGAGGGCGACGTGCCGTGGTGCGAGGCATGCGAAAGGCCCTATTTTGACAGCTTTTCAACCTGTGTCATCGCGCTGGTCGTCAACGAGCTGGGCGAAATCGCCGTCCTTCGGGAGAACAGCAGACCCTATGGCGGCCTCGTCGCCGGTTACGTCAAGCCCGGGGAATGCGCCGAGGAGACCGCGCGGCGGGAGATTGCCGAGGAGCTCGGCCTGCCCGTCCATGCGCTCGAGCCGGTTCGGACATATTGGTTCGATCGCAGAGAACAGCTCATGCTGGGCTTCTTTGCCCGCGTGAAAAAAGCGCCGTTTACGCTTTCCAGCGAGATCAAGGACGCCGCGTGGATGAGCCCGGCGGACGCTCAGGCGGCCATGCGCCCCGGCGGCCCGGCCTACCGGCTCGTGAGCCAATACAGGATGGCGCAAACCCCTGCGCCATAAAAGCCCCCTTTGTCACAGCACCCCCGCCTGCCGGGCGGCTAAACGCCGCGCCCGGCAGGCGGGGGTTTTCTATGCACAGGATCATTCCCGCCCGTAGGAGAGCATCTCCCACTCGGCCTGCACCTTCTTGATGATCGCCTTCACGAGCGTTTCAATTTGGCTTCCGGCCGTGTAATCCGCCGGAACGACGTAGTTGACCCTTCCCGCCTCGCGAAGCGCCTCGGCCGCTTCGCTCCCCTTCTGAGGATCATATACCGCGACGGACTGCCCTCCATAGGATTTGACCAGCCGCATGCAGGGCACATCCGTGATGCCGTCGCCGATGTAGATCATGTTGTGAAACGGCACGCGGCGCCTTTTCTCCGGGGTATACTGGTTGAGCTGGTTGGCGCTCCGGCTGTCGATATTCAACACGCCCTTGTTGATCCGAAAGAGAAACTGCGTCTTTGCCGTATAGTTGACGGCAAATTTGGGCCACCGAATGCTCCCGTCTTCGCCGTACATGAACTCGCAGGCGTAAATCCTCTTGAAATATCGGGCGATTTCCGTTCCCTCGATGATCTCCTTGATGCCGGAGGAGACGATATAGTGCTCCACCTGCGCGCCAATCTCCTCGCCATAGCGGCTTACGCGCTCAAACCACGTCTGTACGCCCTCGAAATACTCGACGCCCGCCCCCATCTGTTCGAATGTGCTTCGCGTGACCGGGATTTGGCGCTCCCTCGCCTTTTCGACCATCTGATACATGTAGGCGAGGATGCTGTCCATCTGCTGCCGGTCCGTGAGGCGCGTCACCTCGTCCCAGAAATCCTCTGCGCTCATGCCCAAAGACGGGATAAAGCCGTATTCCTGCATGTCCTTCGTACACAGCGTCTTATCAAAATCGTACATCACAGCGACAATGGGCTTCGGCATACACGCAGGCTCCTTTCGTGGTATATAAATATCATAAGTTGCTATACTGTCTAAGACGCAATCAGGCGAGCCCTTTGGCGCAGGGTTCACATGTCATTCGTCCGTCTGATCCTCGATCAGCTCAAACCGGTATTTCTGTGCGGCCTCCGGATATTTGGCGCGGTCGACCTCGGAGGCAAACATCTCGTAGGGCCTCACGTAGACCTGCCCGTCGCCATACAGCGGCTTGTAGACCACAAACATTTCGCCGGTCTCCGAATGCTTCGCGATGGCGATGGTCAGGTAACGGTTTCCCTTAAAATGCCGGTATGTGCGGCCTGTTTGAATCTCCCTCATGCTGCTCTCCTTCTTAGGCTTGCGCCCCGTGTCGGGCACCCCGGCCCATCCTCTTCTGCATCCGGATCACGAGATCTCCTATTTTCTCACAGCGCCCTCGGCAAATTCCACCGGAACACCGTCGCCAGCATCCTGAGCGTCGTGGTGACGGCGCAGCCCGCGCCATAGGCCACCGCGGAGGAGACGCCCGCGCGGGCGATGAAGACAAACGTCAGCGCCCCGGCGATGGCGGCGACGGCGTAGATGCGCTTTTTGAGCACAAAGGGAATCTCCTGAATCATCATGTCGCGGAGCATGCCGCCGCCGACAGCCGTCGTCATCCCCAGAAACGTCATGAGGAAGACGTTGTCGCCATAACCGGCCTCCATGCCGATATGCGCGCCGGAGACGGCGAAGACGCCCAGCCCAATGGCGTCAAAGACGTTGTTGATCTGCTCGATGGCGTGTTCCTTCTCCACGAACTTTTCTTTGAAGATGCGCGCGAGCAGGAACACCGTTACAGCGCAGACCGTCGAGAGCAGCACGTATTGGAAATTGGAAAACATCCTCGGCGGCAGCTGCCCCAGCAGCATGTCGCGCACCGTGCCGCCGCCCAGCGCCGTGATGACGGCGAGCAGGATCACGCCGAAGATGTCCGTTTTTTTGTCGACGGCGACCATCGCGCCGGAGACGGCGAAAGCCGCCGTCCCAATCCACTCCCCGAACTGAAAGACGATATTCATAGCCGAAGCCTCTCCTTGGCGCTACTCCAGCGCGCCCTGATCCCCGCGCGCATACGTCGCGGTCAGCACGCTCGAGAGCGCATAGTGTTTTGAAAGCTTTCTCCCCGGACGTTTGGCGGTAAAGCCCGCCCCATCCTCGTCGATGGCGGTGACGAGCAGGTTCATCTTCGCCATCGCGCCCGCCTCATCCATCGTGACGACGCAGATCCTCTGCCCCCGCTCCAGCGAATAGCGCAAAAAACGCTCGACCACCCTCAAGGCCCCCTATTCCCCGACGACGTAGATGCGCACGTCGGGATTCTCGTAGACCAGCTCATACGCCTCGTCCAGCGCGCGCAGGTCGACGTCAAAATCGCTCCGCTCGTAATCGCTCACATAGATGTAGTCCACGTCGTAAAGGTTGAGCACATCGGCATTGTTTGCCGGATCCTCGTAAAAACGCTGGCAGTCCTCCGCCTGCTGCTGGTAGTGAAGCCCGTGGAAATAGACATACAAATCGCTGCCGCACACAATCTGCCGCCCCGCAAGCGAACAGACGGGGTTGATATGCTGCTGGCCCGTGAGGAAGACGCTGTCCTTCTCGGTGTTCTCCTCAATCCATTTGCCCGCCTGAACGGCGCTGCTCCCGAAGAGCTGATAGCCGGAGACGGCCTCGCGGGCAATGGACAGCGCGCCGGACAGCGTGCTTCCCATAAGGAAGAGTGTACACAGCAGCGCGCGCCCCCTCAGTCCTGCCAGACGCTGCATGAGAATGGAGCCGTAGTCCGCCGCGAGCATCGCGCCAAACATATACCAGATGTAAAACAGCTTGTTGTTGTCGTACTCGTTGCGCTGGAAGAGGATCGTCTCGGCGACGACGAAGATGCCCGCCATGCCCAGCGCGATATCCAGCTGACCGCGCCTGCGCGCGTTCAGGCAGGCGCAGACGATCAGGATAAACGGCAGGCCGACGTTCTTCACCCAGAAGAAGAAATAGCCGTCGATCATCCCGTTTCCGTTGCTGTTGTTGACCCAGTTGAACTGGAAGCGCAAAACGCCTCCCTCGACCGTCTGGCGCACCGCGCCGGAGAGCACCTGCGGCAGCGCAAGCGCGAGCACGATGCCCAGATACACAATCGCGCGCACAAGGATGCCGCTCCAGTCGTCCGGCTCCATGATCACGCGGCCCACAAGATACCCGCCGGAGAAGAGAGCCAGCGCGAGAAACGTATGCGTATGCACAAGCGGGAGCGCGCCCGCCCAGAGCGCGAGCATCACCGTCTTGCGCATGGAGCGCTCCTTCGCCGAGCGAATGAGCAGATACAGCGCGGGCAGCACCATCGCCCAGCCGCCCATCAGCGCGCGCTGGGGGATCATCAGATCGGCGATGACGTTGGAAAAGCGCAGGTTGAGGTCGGGCTGGTTCGCCGGCGTCTTGTAATAGCCGGTGAAGATCTCCCGGATCTTGGCAAACCCGTCCCGGCCCATCATGTCAAAGTCGTAGAGGAACCCCAGCCCGCCGTTCAAAAAGAACAAGAGCGCCGCAACCGCCACGGCCTTGCGCCGCCCGCCGAGCACCTCCCTCGCCAGGAGCATATACCCCGCGTAGGTCAGCGCCATCATCAGCGTGCCCGGCACGACGAGCGCGAGATTGAGATCCATCCCCAGCAGATAAAAGCTTGTGGAGAGCGAATCGACCAGATAGGGATACGAGAGCGGCGTCCCCGCAAGCAGGTTATAGGTGGGCGGGAAGGCCATGTCCTTCATCGAGGTCACGAACGCCAAATGCATGCACAGGTCGCCGTAGGTCGACTGCCCGCACCAATAGGAACCGTCCGCCCTCGGCATGATCATGTGCGTATATTGCAGGTAAGCGGACAGCGCCGTAAGCGGCAGGACAAACGCCGCCATCACGGCGAGCATCTCCCGCTCGCCCTCCTTCATGGCCGAAACATGGGATCGCTCGCGCAGCGCATAGCAAAGCGCGACAAGCAGGAGCAAAAGCCCCGCCGCCGCGATATGCGCCTTCACCGTAAAGGACAGCGCATACGCGCACAGCGCCGGAAGCTGCATCATCAGCAATAGCCCCAGCGAGAGCCCCAGCCATGCGCGCACGAGCGGGCTGAGCCGCGGCAGCAGCAGACGCACGATCATCATGCCGCTCACAAGAAACAAAATCAAATACAGCGTCGCCGCCATCGTCAATGCCTCGCTTTATGCTGCCATCCTTCGGCGTCGCCTTGGACGCCGCCGGGAGCATCTGTCTGTTCGCTCTGGAGCACCTGAAACGCCGCCTGTCTGCGCCGGCGGCGCGCAGGGGCCTGAGCCCTTTGAACGCGCTTGGTGTCCTCTCCCTTCGCCCTTGCCGCTTCGGGACGGCCCTCGGGCTTTGCGCGCAGCTCGAGCGCGGGCAGCAGGTCGTCGTCCTCCTCGGCCGCCTCCTCGCCGGTCATGCGCTTCATGTCTTCGCGAATCCCCGCCAGGTCGCTGAGCGCCTGACGCCGCCTGCGCTTTTCATTTCCCTGATCGCGGATGCCGCGCGCGGCGGCCTCCGTGCAGATCGCCTGGCCGATCAAAGAGAGATACCGGCTCCTCCCGTACACCAGCAGCAGCGCGTCGACAATCGCCGCGGCCAGGAGCATAAGCGGCACCGCCGGCAGCCAAACGACGCCCAGCGCGACCGAAGATACGGCCAGCCCCAGCGTCAGGATCACGACCGCCGCCCGGCAGACGCTCCTCTCCCGCTGCGCGCAGCGCCGCAGCGCGCGCGCCGTCCTGTTGGTCAGGCGAATGGCGCCGCTTTGGGCGGATTCATTTCTGGACATGCTCAAAAACCCCTTCTTTTCGCGATGCGCTCACGTTTTCTTACCCTCGCCCTCGTGGGAAAAACCGGCCGGTCGATCAGACCGCCCGCTGGAGGATCGACAAAATCAGCTGACTGTCGAACATCGGCGCGAGGGCGGACTGCGCAATCAGCGTCTCGACCTGCTCGAGCGGCACGACGGCCAGCACGATGGGCACCAGCGCAAAGAAGATGAACAGCAGCATGACGCCGCGCAAAAGCCCAAACACGCCGCCCGCCAGCGCGTCGAGGTGGCGGAGCACGGGCAATTCAAAGACGTAGTTGATCAGATGAATCACGAACGTGAGAACGATATAGGCGATCAAAAAGCAGATGAGGAAGCTCAAAATGGAGAGCGATACGTTCACAATCGTGTTGCTGAGCAGGTCGGCGATGGTCATCGAGGCGGGAGCCGTTCCCATCCCCGTCAAAAACGCGCTTTCAAACGCGGCGGGCAGGCTCGCCCCCTGCAGGATCTGTGAAAGCGCGCTCTCCGTCACCTGGGAGACGGAGAGCAGCGAGAGCTCGAGGTCGGAAATGCGGCTTCCCGCGTCGGTGTAATAGAGCAGCGTATCCACAAGCGTCTTGTTGCCTTGAAGCCACGCCGCCAGCTCTCCGCTTGCCGCGAAGGCGAACGCCGCCGAGCCGATGAGCGCGGCGACGCTCAAAACGCCGCTGATAAACCCGCGGTACATGCCCAATATCACGCTCACGGCAAGCACCGCGAGGATGACGATGTCGATGATATTCATGCGGACTCCTTTCTCACAAGTCGGGCTGTCAATCCGGCAGCTCCACGACGTAAATTTCCGATCCCGAAGCGACGACCGCCCGGTTATCCGTGATCATGCCGAGCACGGCCGTGACGGTGATGGGCAGCGAATAGCTGGAAAACGACGTCTCCCCGAAGCGGCAGACATAGACCGCGCTTGAGGAAAAGCCGTAGACCGAGCGCGAGCCCAGCTTCGCCGCAAGGCACTCGCTGGGCAGGTGCAGCACGCGGTCGACGCTCCCCGCCATCAGCCGCACATTGCTGATGCTCGTCCCCTCGTTTTGCTCCTGAGCGGGGATGAGCAGCTGATAGGTCGTCGTGCCGCTCTGGCGGATATCCTCCATCGTGTAGCCGTAGATGAGCGTCGCGCTCCCCTGCTCGAGCACGCGGTAATTGTAATGCGTGATCTGCCTCGTATCCACGACGTTCAGCGTGCCGCCCGTGGCATAGACGGAATAGGCGATGTGCTCGCCCAGGGAGCTCTTGCCGGTGGAGAGCTTGCCCGGCTGGAAGGTCTGCAGCTCGGTGGAAATGACCGTGCCCGTGGTATCCAGCCCAAGCACCCACATCAGCTCCGTCTCCTGCGCGCTCGAGGAGGTCGACGAGTAGAAAAAGCCGATATCCAGCAGCGTCTGGTTCTCGATGGTGATGTTGTCCACAATCTGCCCGTCGCTTCCGATAACGCTGATGACGCCGTTGTCCGCCTCGCCGATAAAGGCCGCCACATAGTTGTCGCCCGCGCTGGCAAACTGGATGGTGTCGCTCATCTTGTTGTTGTAAATCAGGCGTCCCCGGTTGTTGAGGATGAAAATGTCGTTGCCCGACCACGCGACGATGCGCTTCTGCGTGCAATCGTAGTCGGCATTCGCGCCGATTTGGTAGCTCCACTCGTTTCCGCCCGTCGCCGCGACGCAGTGAAGCGTCGTACCGTCATAAAAGATGACGCTGTCGCCGAAGGGCCTCACGTTCTGCGAGAGCGTCGCGCCGATGCGCGTCACCCTGCCCACGCCCTCGCGCCCCGAACCCGTAAGCGCATACGCCACCACGATGGCTATCAGCGCCGCAAGCGCGATCAGGGCCAACGCAATGCGCATGCGGTCCAAGCCCTGCTTTTTCTTTTTTGTGCTCTCGCCGCTCAACCCATAACTGCGATAGGAGCCGCTCACCCCGCTGACCACGGCGCCCCGCTTTTTTCTGCGATCCATGAGTGTGTTGATGTTCCTTTCCCATATGCTCGGCGCGCGGCGCCCGGTTAAAACAGCGCCGCGCTTGCCCTTCTGGCGATGCAGGAGCTGATCTCCCCCGCGCTCATGCCGCGGACGCACAAAACCGGCGCGCCGCCCTTGGCCGCCGTCGCCGAAAGCGCGGCGCGAATGTCGCTGACATAGAGCACGGCATCCGCCGCGACGGCGCTTCGCATCGCGTGCATGGCGTATCCCATGCCGGAAAGCTGCGCGGCGACGTCCTCAAGCCCCTGTTCATATAAGACGTTCAACGATGATCCCTTCTTCCCTCTCAGCTCAAGACCGGTTCGCCGCGCCCAAACCTTTCCCGGCGCCGCCCCGTCTTTGGCCCTTAGGATGCCTCCCCGCAAGCCAAAACATGCGACTTTTCCACTTTTGGAAAACCCACAGCGCTTGTTCCCGCCAAAACCTCGGTAAACGCTCGCTTTTTGGGGGCGTTTTGGGGTCCCGCTTCCGCGGTTTTCCAGACGCTTCTCAACAGTTTTCCACAGAGTTTTCCACACGAATGTGGAAAACTGTCGAGAATTTGTGGACAGATGTGGAAAACCGGAGGGAAAACGGCTTTCTTTGAAGCGCTGCCTCGCTTTTTAAGCCTCTCCCCAAAAGGCTGCACTACGGCGTCAGCGTTCCGTTATCCACATGGTACACCGCTTCCTGCTTGGCTCCGGCCAAATCGGAGATATCCGTGCAGGTCACGAACGTCTGCACGCGATCGATTCGCTCCAGCAGCTCGCGCCTGCGCCCGGGATCCAATTCGCTCATCACATCGTCGAGCATGAGCACCGGCGCCTCGCCTCTCTCCTGCCACGCCAGCTCCAGCTGCGCGAGCTTGAGGGACAACACCGCGCTGCGCTGCTGCCCCTGCGAGGCAAACATGCGCGCCTCCTTGCCGTTAATTGAAATGCCGATGTCGTCGCGATGAACGCCCACGCTCGTGGTCATCCGGCGCAAATCCTCCGCGCGCGCGGCTTTGAGGCGCATAAGCAGCCTCTCCCTGGGGTCTTCGGCGTCCGCCGCCTGTGAAATATACCAAAGCCTGAGCTCCTCGCGCCCGCCTGTCAGCGAGGCATGCGCCTGCGCGGCGTATTGGCCGAGCTTGGCCACCATCTCCCGGCGGTGGAGCACAATCTGCGCGCCGCAGTCGGCAAGCTGCTCGTCCCACAGATCCAGCGTTTTGATCAGCGCGCCGTCTTTGGCGATCTCGCGCAGCAGCGCGTTTCGCTGGTTCAGCGTGCGCACCGCGCGCTGAAGCGCATAAAAGTAGGCCGGGCGCAGCTGCGAAAGCTGCATATCCATAAAGCGCCTTCGCTCCGCCGGGCCGCTTTTGACGATCTGCAGATCCTCCGGCGCAAAGAGCACGCCGCAGACGTGGCCGAACAGCTCGCCGATGCGCTCCGCCTGCCGGGAGCCGATCTTGACGGTCTTCCGCCGTTTTTGCCCCTTGGCGAGCAGCACGGTGACCTCATGCGTGCCGTCGCGCTGCTCGGTCTTCGTGGTGACGCGCGCAGACGTCTCGCCCCAGCGAATGAGCTCCTCATCCCTCGGCGTTCTGTGGCTTCGGCCGAGGCAGCACAGGTGGATGGCTTCCAGGATATTCGTCTTGCCCTGCGCGTTGGGCCCCGTGAACACGGTCACGCCGCTGCCGGGCTCTATGCGCACGCTCTGATAGTTTCTGAAGTTGTGTACCTCTAATGACTTGACGCGCATACGCCCTCTTCGGCCTTCCCTATTCAGGCTCTCTTACAGGATCTCTTACACGATCTCCGCCGCTCACGCGCCGAACACGCGCACCGGCAGCACCAG
>JAUNPI010000105.1 GCA_030536875.1 Clostridia bacterium | reverse complement strand
AAGGGCGTCATCGTCTGCACGGGCGGCTATTCCGCCAACGGCAAGCTGATGGCGAAGTATGTCGAAAACGGCGACAACTACCTCGCGGGTGGCCCGGCGAGCGCGGACGGCAACGGCCTGCTGCTCATGCAGAAGGTCGGCGCGGCGCTCAATGAGGATTCGATGAGCGCGATTCCGACGTTCCCGATGGGCCTCGTCAATCGCGACGACCCGAAGACCGGCGTGATCGCCTCCACCTACACGTGGAAGACCGGCGGCATCGTCGTCAATCAAGAGGGCAAGCGCTTCTGCAATGAGACGGAGTCCAACCCGTCCATCCGCGAGGTTGCGCTGGAGGAACAGCCCGGCGCCGTGCAGTACGATATCTTCACGGACAAGATCCTCGAGGATCTGCGCGCGGCGGGCGGCGCGTACTTCTACGACGCCTACTTTGCCGACGAGACGATGCGCGGCGCGCACGTGAAGACCGAGGCAAGCTCGCTTGAGGAGCTGGCCGAGAAGATCGGCGTCCCGGCGGAAAACCTCGTGGCGACCGTCGAGGCCTACAACAAGGCCGTCGAGGCAGGGCAGAGCGACGAGTTTGGCCGCCTGTATGACGGAACGACCGACAGCTACAACCTGGCCGTCAACAAGATCGAGGGCGAGAAGTTCTATGCCATCCGCCTGCACGCGCTTTGCGTCATGACGCTGGGCGGCATCACCGTGAACCGCGATATGCAGGTGCTCGACGAGGCGGGCGACGCCATCCCGGGCCTGTATGCGGCGGGCGAGGTTGTCGGCGGCATCTGGGGCAAGTTCGTCTCCGGCGGCACGGGCGTCATGGGCCCGATCGTCTTCGGCAAGATCGCCGCGCGCAACGCGATGACCGGCGAACCGGCCGAGGGCTACACCGTGAAGGCGGCGAGCAACCTGCTCGACGAGAGCCTGTTTGAGAAGGAAAAGAGCGCCGAAACCCTGTTCGACATGACGCGCGCGCTCACCGACGGCGAGTACACCGCGACCGTCGACGGACAGGAGGGCACGATGACCGTGAAGACCACGATTGCGGGCGGCAAGATCGCCGCGGTGGAGGTTGTCGAGAACGCGGAGACACAGGCCATCGCTGCCGGCGCGCTGGAGAGCATCCCGGCGAAGATCGTGGAGACGAACAGCGTCGACGTCGACGCCGTGGCGGGCGCTTCCCTGACCTCCGGGCGCATCAAGAAGGCCGTGGCCCTGTGTTTGGAGGAAGCGGCGAAGTAAACGCAGAAGCGCCGCCACCGCGCAGGCGCATAGAACAGCCGTGAAAAGCGTGTGAAACCGGCTTGCCGCCGCTGGCATCGCCGGCAAAACCGTGCAAATCCCGCCGCTCTGTACACGAAGCCGAAAGGGAGCAAGAAGGATTGGCACATCAAAAAGAGTGAGAAGGAACACATGAGGTGTTTGATCTCACTCTTTTTTGCGTGCGGGGCCTTTTGCACGCTCCAACGCCGCTGGTCAAAACATGCTCTTCACTTTGCTGTCTGCGTGCCTCGGATATCGCTTGCCCGCGTCACATCCCTTCCATGTAGATCATGTTTGAAATGCGGTTCATTTCCTGCACAGCCTGAGCTTCATCCGTCTGCCCGTCCGCCATGCGTGCGAGCACGTCATCCAACTGTCTCATGACCGCGTTTGCATCGCCCCAATACGGCGAATCCAAGGGGATATCCATATATGCTGCCAGCGATGCGTACATCTCGATGGATTCCGGCGAGACGTCATATCCATATTGCTCGATGTACGCCAAGGAATCTTCGCAGCTGTCCATCTCTTGACGGATGCGTTCGCTGTCCGGGTGGGCTTGCACGGCCTGCTTCAGCTCCGCAAGGCGGGCGGTGAGCGTATCCCATTCGCGCTGCGCGCGCTCGCTCAGGTGCGGGGTGGACCAGCCCTGTATGATCGACGCCTTCATGACCGCCGGATAGGTATCCACCACATCCTGAAGGTATGCGAGCGCCAAGTCTGCGACCTTGCTGCGCGGGTTGAGCACATAGACGCGCATTTGAACCGGGACGGTCTGGCGATCTCCTTCGCAGAGCACAGGAGGAGCAATCGGCACGATCCGGTTTTCTCCTTCATCGTAAACGCCGTATTCGCTCATCGGGGAAAAGAAGAGGAGCTTTTCCATCGCGATAAACGCATCTTCTTGGAGATCGGTCTCAACCGGCTCGCGATCAAGAGCCAGAATGCGCCTAAACAGCTCGAACATCTCCGGTGTGTCGAAGGCGATGGCCTCCTGCTCATGCGCCTGCTGCAGGATGAATTGACGGACAAGCGTTTTCAGCAGCATGGCGTTGCTGCCGCCAAACTCGATGGGGGTCACCTCCGGATACGCCTGCGCATCCCACTGTTCCAACAGATCGATCAGCTGAGCATACGTCGCCGGGTAGGGACGATCGCCCAGAATTTTGCGCCACAGCGTCTCGTTCACCGCCCAAGGCGTCAGGCAAAAATAGGAAGGAATGGCCATCAGATCTTCGCCAGACATGAGGGATTGGCGGATGACGGGATACAGTTCCTGCACAAAGCTTGAAAGCTCATCCGACTGTAAAGGCGCAATATACCCTTTATCCCGCAATTCCCGATAACCGTCGTAGATATCCACAACGAATAGATCCGCGCGATCCATATCTGCCGTCACGGCGAGCTGGATGTCCGTCGCGCTGAGCGCTGGAATATCGACAATCACGTGTACGTCCGGGTAGCTTTGCATAAACCGCTCGTATGCATCGTCTTTTTCGCCTCCGGCGATGCGCAGCACGCGTGTTTCATTCACGGGCTGAACGCGTTCGGTTTCCAGCGTTCTCGCAGAGGAAAGGTAGGTGTACAATCCGTCGGCATACGATGCACAGAATATTGTGCCATCCTGCGTGCTATCCCAAACGGCATAGGTATACGCGATGGTTTCCGGCGGGTTGCCGCCCTCCATTCGTTTCAGCTCGCCCTGTTCTGCAAAATACAGCGCATGCTCCGCCTCGTCTACGGCAATACCTCCGATGAGCGCTTCCGTTTCGTAGAGCGTCTTCAGTTTCCGGTTTTCGCCGTTCATCTGCTTAAGCGCCGGCAGGCTCTGTTCGTCATAAGGGTTGTAAAAGTATAGCAGCAGCTCGTTTTCACCATAGCGTTTGATGGCCCGAAGATTTTGCATCGTTTCGCGTCGCGTCTGCTTCGTTTGGCGGTCAATCTGAAGCAGGCAGGATTGCTCAAGCTGATACTCATTGCCCAAGAGCACATAAAAGTGTGCGGAGGTGGCGGCGAAGGACAAGATGCTGAGCGCTTTGCCCTCTTCCCAGACATTCGCCCGCAAACCGTTTGGCTCGATTTTGGCCAGCTCTTTGCCACCTTGGGATGAGCAGATCGCGTTCAGCCCGCGAGGGATGATCAAAATCTCCCCGCTCTCCATGACTGTGAATGCCTCGATGGGCGTCGTTGCGTCCGCAAACGCCTCAAACGCCCATGTCTGCGTGTCTTCCACGTAATTCCCTCTGTACAAAGACCCGTCTGAAAGCGCGACGACGCTATCCTCGCAGGGCTCAAATGCCGAAAGCCATTGCAGCGTGATGTCGGCCGGCGTTTCCTTGGCAGCGGCGGCGGAAAACACGGGCAGCAAGGCCAAAAGCAATATGACCGGCATCAAGAGCTTCTTCAAAACGCTTCCCCCCTTTGAGTTTGGAACAATGCATAGGATGTTCAACTTTCCCTCAATATGATGATAACACATTCTTTGTTCCAAACAGCGTGCATGTCGCAAAAAGCAGAAATTTTCATCAAAGACTCCAATCATTCTCGTGCAGAATATCTCCGCCTAATCGTACACCACGGCGCCCGTTATTGCGTCGATATACATCCATGCATATCCGCCGCGCGTCTCGTCATTGCCCTTGAAGTCCTTTGCTTCGTAGAAACAGTTCTCCATCACCCGCCATACGGGATAGGTTTTCCCATCCGTTGTGGAAAAGACGCAAAGACGCATATCCGTGAACGTGGTGACATAGTTGCGGGCTGACTTGGCGTGGATGGGTGTTTGCGTGCGCCGGCAGATTGCGGTTTCCAACGCCGTTTGCCAAGGGATGATCTCCGCTTCGCTGTCTGCGTCCTTCGCATATCGCTTTGGATTGCTCAGCTGGGCAAATCGAATCTTTCCCGTGTCGTCCACCACCATGTAAACCGCGCCGCCGTAATCATAGCCGTCTTTTGCCCGAGGGTTGGGATAGAACATGGTGCCAAGCGGCAGGCCGCCGATATCATAGAGAGCGACGATGATGGTGTACTTGTCCTTTTCCAACTCCTCGCGCGCAGTTGTTACCTCCCAATGCCCCGCCTCCACATCCGAAATGGGGTAGCGAGGGGAAAAGAGATCCTCCACGCGGCCTACGAAATACAGCTGGTAATCGACATTCAGCCGGTTAAGAAAGGTGTCGACTGTTTTTTTCGCTTGTTCCAGCTCAAAGGCTTTGTCCGCTCTTTGGGAAATCTTCGGTTCGCCGAAGTAATCTGTAGCGACTTCGCAGGCCTCATCGTTAAAGACGTAATTGCTGTACGTTTTGCCCGGGTCGATGTTGAAACTATACGCATGATCTTCATCAATCAGGCCGGAGAGCGCTTCTTCCAGATCGCGCTGCGTAATTCGAATGTCCTGCGTGACAAACATGCAGGGATCGGGCACATCCTGCGGGACGGGCATATCCAACGTCAGGGATTCGATCACCGGCCCGGTGAACTCTCCGGTGATCCGCCCGTCCGTCTCCTGCCAGACGATGTCTTCCGCTGCAGCGGATACCGCCGCCATGCACAGCAGAAGAGCGAGGAGCCAAGCGCAGATCCTTTTCATCTGCATCACATCCTTTCTATGCTATTGCGACCATACTGGTCGGAGCGCGCGATGACGCCATCATCGCTGGGGTTAAAGGCCGAAGACCCTTTCAGCGCGACACCCGCTATGAAAAGGGCGGGGAAGCGATGCGATCCATGTCCGCGGTACAGACAGCGTTGTGCGTGAGAGCATGCATCCTTCATTCACCGCCCGATACGAGATTGAGATCGTGGGTCACAAGTAGTATAACACATTTTGATAAAAACAAAACATATATTTCGTAAAAGGTTGGAATTTCGACATGAAAAACAGGATGCATAGCCAAATAAGTAACAAGATGCCCGCGATGCGTCACGGATTCATTCACGGCATTGGAACCGGCTCCCGACTTTGACGCGGACGGCTTTCGGGGCGCTCCCATTTTCTCTTCGCATGTCTATTGAACAAAAATGCAGGTTCACGCAAAAATTTTCAATAGGCGTTTGTAAAATGGCCTTTTATCGAGTATAATGCTATTGAACAAAACTGCGTATACCCGCAAAAATATTCAATAGGAGGGACGAGAACATTTGACTTCATGCTGAATCCTGACAGCATGGAGCAGTGAGCGGCGAATGGCGGAAAAGGCTCAATGTATCGAAAAAGCGGAAAACAACGAAACGGCGCATCCTCGTGCGCCGTTTCCTGCAATCGATTTTGGGGTCACGAAAACGTCTTTACCGGAGAAACATCCTCACCAGCGCGTCCTTCACCTTGCCGTAGGGCATATACCGCATCGGCAGATCGAGCCATGTCGCCTTCTTGACGATGCTCTTTTCGCGGCTGAAGGTCTCGAAGCTGCTCTTGCCGTGGTAGCCGCCCATGCCGCTTTGGCCGACGCCGCCGAAGGGGAGGCGGCTTGTGGCGAGGTGGATGATCGTATCGTTGATGCATCCGCCGCCGAAGCGGAGCTCGCGCAGCACGCGGCGCTGCAGCGCCTTGTCCTCGGAAAAGAGGTAAAGCGCCAGCGGATGCGGCCGCTCGCGAACGAAGGCGAGCGCCTCGTCGACGGCGTCATAGGCGATGACGGGAAGCACGGGGCCGAAGATTTCTTCCTGCATGACGGGGTCGTCCGCCGTGACGCCGCGCAGAATCGTCGGTTGAATGCGCAGGGTGTCGGGGTCGCCCCGACCGCCGAAGACGACCTTCGCGGGATCGATCAGGCCCATGACGCGGTCGTAATGCTTGCGATTCACCATGCGCACGTAATCGCCGTTCTGCAGCGCATCCTCGCCGCTCATGGCGGTGAGGACGCGCGTGAGCTCGGCGAGGAAGGGCTCCTCCACGCGCCGGTCGATGAGCAGATAGTCCGGCGCGACGCAGGTTTGCCCGCAATTGAGCAGCTTGCCAAACGCCAGACGCTTGGCCGCCACGGGGAGATTGGCCGTCGCATCGACGATCACGGGGCTCTTGCCGCCCAATTCGAGCGTCACGGGCGTCAGATGCTCGCTGGCGCGGCGCATGACCTCGCGGCCCACGCCGACGCCGCCGGTGAAGAAGATATAGTCGAATTTCTGTTCGAGCAGCGCCTGATTTTCCGCGCGCCCGCCCTCGACGACGGCCACATATTCCGCCGGGAAGCACGCCTCCACGATCTCGCGGATGACCTTGGAGGTCGCCGGAGCGTAGGCGGACGGCTTGAGGATGCAGCAGTTTCCCGCGGCGAGCGCGCCGACGAGGGGCTCCATCGTCAGCATGAACGGATAGTTCCACGGCGACATGATCAGCGCGACGCCATAGGGATCGCGCACGGCGAAGCTGCGAGAGCAGAACTGGGCCAAGGGCGTCGGCGCGCGCCGGGGACGCGCCCAACGGGCCATGTGACGGCGAACGTAGCGCAGCTCGCCCAGCGTCAGGCCGACCTCGCACATGTAGCTTTCCGAGGCGGATTTATGGAGGTCGCTCTTGAGCGCGGCGTTGATCTCCGCCTCGCGGGCGACAATGGCGCGCTCGAGCGCGCAGAGCGCCTCGCGCCGGCGGGCGATATCCAGCGTTTCGCCGCGCTCAAAAAAGCTGCGCTGGGCGGCGACGAGGGTTTCGATGTTCATGGCTGCACCTCCATCAGCGATTCATAGACGGTCTCCAGCTCGCGCCTGCCCATGAGCACGGGCACGGGGTAGAGCGGGTTGCTCTCCCGCGCGGCGTGAAGCGCCATCCGGGGAATATCCTCCCGGCGGATTTGGGGAAACGTCTGCGGGAGGGAGAAGGCGCGGTTCAGCGACTCAATCCACCGGATGAACGCCTCCGCCGCCTCGGCGTCGGGCGTCTTGCCGCCTGCCAGCGAGGCGACGCGCGCCAGCTTGGCGAGCTTTTTGTGGCAGGCAGGGCCGTACCGGCGCAGCATCCGGGGCAGGATGACGGCGTTGGCCAGACCGTGCGCGATGCCGTATTGCCCGCCAAGGGAATGCGCCACGCCGTGAACATAGCCGACATACGAACGCGTGAAGGCGATGCCCGCGCAGTAAGCCGCGCGCAGCATCTGATGCCGCGCGGTTTCGTCGTGACCGTTTTCCCACGCTTTTTGCAGATTGCCCGCGATCAGGGCGACGGCCTCTTCTGCCATCGCGCGGGTGAGGCGGTTGGTGGAGCGGCCGATGTAGGCTTCCACGGCATGGGTCAGCGCGTCCAGCCCCGTCGTCGCCGTGACAAACGGCGGGAGATCGAGCGTCAGCTTGGCGTCGAGCACCGCGACGTCCGGGATCAGGGCGAAGTCGTTGATCGGGTATTTGTGGCGCGCCTTCGCGTCGGTGATGACGGCGGCGAGCGTCGTTTCGCTCCCTGTTCCGGCCGTGGTCGGCGCGGCGATGAGCAGCGGCGTAGGGCGCAGCACGCGCAGCAGGCCGCGCATCTTCTGCACGGGCTTGTTCGGTCTGGCGATGCGCGCACCGGCGACCTTGGCGCAGTCCATCGCCGAGCCGCCGCCCACGGCGATGATCGCATGAGCGCCTGCAGCCAGATAGGCCTGACGGGCGGCTTCGACGTCGTCGATGGTCGGGTTGGGCGTGCGCTGCTCGTAGACGGCGCAGCGGATGCCCGCGTCCTTGAGCGCACGCTCGAGCGGCGCGGTCAGGCCGAGGCCGCGCACGGCGCCGTCCGCGACGAGCAGCACACAGCCGATTCCCTTCCCGGCGAGCAGGGGGACGGCGTCGGTCAGGCGGTCCAGCAGCTTGGGCTGGCGATAGGGGAGCAGGGGCAGAGCCGCGCGAAAGGCCAGCTGATAGGCGCGGCAGCCGAATCGGGCGAGGAGATTCAAGGCGCATCCACCTCCTCGGCAGCAGTTTGGTGACGAAGCGTCTTCATGTAGCCGCGCAGGAACACGATGGACAGCGCCGTGCCGATGCACCAGCCGACGGGCCACGAGCACCAGATGCCCACGGAGCCAAAGAGCGCGGAAAACAGGATGCACAGCGCGACGCGCAGCAGCAGATCGGTGAATGTGGAGGCCATAAACTGGCGCATGCGGCCCGCGCCGCGCAGCACGCCGTCCGCGATCAGCTTGGTCGTCACAACCCAGTAGAAGGGCGAAACGATCCGCAGGAAGAGCACGCCCGTGCGCATGGCCTCGGCGCTGGCGTCATCCATGAACACGCCGATGGGCAGCGTCGGGAAGGCGAAGTAGAGGAGGATCACCGGAACCAGAAGCGTCAGCGCCAGCTTGAGCCCCGCAGTAAAGCCGGGCTGTATGCGCTCCGGCTTGGCCGCGCCGAGGTTTTGGGAGACATAGTTGCTCATGCCGTTGCCCAGCTGGGTGAAGCAGGTGATGACCAGATTGTTGAGCTTGATGGCCGCGGAGTAGCCCGCGATGACCGACGGGCCATAGCCGTTGATGACCGACTGGATGATGATGTTGCCCACGGAGACGAAGCTCTGCTGGAGCGTGCTGGGCAGGGCGATGGAGACGATGTTCCTGAGCAGATTGGCGGAGAAAAGGCGGGATTTTCCGGCCTTGGGGAGCGTTCCAAGGCGGCGGCGCAGCGCCAGCAGCGCGAGCACGCAGCTGACGCCCTGGCACAGAAACGTCGCCCACGCCACGCCGGAGACGCCCATCGAAAACGCCTTGACGAACAGGATATCGACGAGGATGTTGCTCGTGGAGGAAACCGCGAGAAAGAGGAAGGGCGTCTTGGAATCGCCCATCGCCGAGAAGATGCCCGTCGCCACGTTGTAGTAAAAGAGGAACGGAAGGCCGAACAGATAGATGGAAAGGTAGAGCCTGCAGTCGGCCATCAGCTCCTGCGGCGTGTTGATCAGGCGCAGCATCGCGGGGCAGAGCGCTAGGCCGAGGGCCATCAGCGCGGCGCAGAGCACGCCGACCGAGATGAACGTCGTCGACACGGCGGTGCGCAGGTCGTCGAATTTATGGGCGCCAAACTGGCGGGAGACGACGACGGAGCAGCCGATGTTGCTGCCGAAGGCGAAGGCGATGAAGATCAGCGTGATCTCGTAGGCGTTGCCGACGGCGGCAAGCGCGTTCTCGCCGATAAATTTGCCGGCGACGAGGCTGTCTGCGATATTGTAGAGCTGCTGAAAGAGGATGCTGCCCAGAAGGGGCAGGGAGAATTGCCAAAGCACGGTTTGAGGCTTGCCGACGGTTAAATCCTTGTTCATGAGAATGATGCTCCTTGATTTCGCTTGCTTATGCCCGGCAAGCGGCTTTTTCTTCATTCAGAATGGCGACTGCGCGATCTGGATAATTGGAAATGATGCGGTCGCAGCCCAGACGGATGCATTCGCGGATCGCCTCCGCATCATCGACGATCCACGGATTGACCTCCAGATGCAGGCTATGCGCCTGATCGACCTCGCTGCGCTCGATGATCATGGGTTCGGCATAGTGGGGATGGAGCGCGTTCATCCCCAGCGCGGCGGCGTAGCGCCAAGGATGGACGAGCGATGCCTCGTAGAGGATGCCGCAGGGGGGCGTCGGGCCGAAGCGCCTTGACGCGCAGGAGGCTGTAATGATTGAAGGAAGAATACAGGGTCTGCTCGCGCATGC
>JAUNPI010000104.1 GCA_030536875.1 Clostridia bacterium | reverse complement strand
AGCAGGGCGCGCAGCGCCAGCAGGGAGGAACGGGCGCAGGGTTTGCGCCGCGGCCTCAGCAGGGGGCGCAACGCCCGTTTGGGCAGCGCCCCGCCGGCGGCGCAGGCGCGCCGCGCCCGATGGGCGCGCGGCCGGCAGGCGGCAGGGGGCCGAAGGGACCGGAGCTCATGCCTACGGTCGAGAAGGAGCGCGTCTCCAACTATGACCCGAACAAGAAGCTGCGCCAGCGCCAGCACGATCCGGAGCATCAGCAGGTCAAAAACCGCAAGCAGCTCGCCCGGGAGACCGGTTACGGCATGGACGACGATGTTGTGCGCGGCGGCAGGCGCAAGAAGGGCAAGCAGCTCTCCGCCCAGCAGATGATGGCGCCCATCAAGATCGAGACGGCTTACATGACTGCAGAGACGATCACCGTCCGCGACCTCACCGAGCGCATCGGCAAGCCGGCGGGCGAGATCATCAAGAAGCTCATGCTGCTGGGCATCATGGCGACGATCAACCAGGAGCTGGATTTCGACACGGCGTCGCTGGTCGCCTCCGAATTCGGCGTCACGCTCGAGATGAAGCTCGACAAGACCGCCGAGGATGCGCTTTCCGCCGAGAATGTGGCGGACAGCGAAGACGAGCTGATCACCCGTCCGCCGGTTGTGACCATCATGGGCCACGTCGACCACGGCAAGACCTCGCTGCTGGACTACATCCGCAAGACGAAGGTCACCGCGGGCGAGGCGGGCGGCATCACGCAGCACATCGGCGCCTACACCGCCAATGTCGACGGACGCCAGATCACGTTCCTCGATACGCCGGGCCACGAGGCCTTCACGGCCATGCGCGCCCGCGGCACGCAGGCGACCGACATCGCGATTCTGGTTGTCGCGGCGGACGACGGCGTCATGCCGCAGACCATCGAATCCATCAACCACGCGAAGGCGGCGAAGTGCCCGATCATCGTGGCGATCAACAAGATCGACAAGCCTGCGGCCGACCCGGAGAGCGTGAAGCAGGAGCTCACGCGCTACGAGCTGGTGCCCGAGGAATGGGGCGGAGACACGATCATGGTTCCGGTTTCCGCGCACACGGGCGAGGGCATCGACGATCTGCTGGAAAACGTGCTGCTGCTGGCGGACGTGCTCGAGCTCAAGGCGAACCCCGACCGCAAGGCGCGCGGCGTCATCATCGAGGCAAAGCTGGATCATTCCCGCGGCCCGGTGGCGACCGTGCTCGTGCAAAACGGCACGCTCCACGTGGGCGACATGGTCGTGGCGGGCAACGCCTTCGGCCGTGTCCGCGCGATGATTTCCAGCCGCGGCGACCGCGTCAAGAATGCGCTGCCCTCCACGCCGGTGGAGATCATCGGCTTCGGCGGCGTGCCGGAGGCGGGCGACGAGTTCATGGCGGTCGCCGACGAGAAGCTCGCCCGTCAGGTTGTCGAGGAGCGCGCGGCGAAGGCGCGCGCCTCGATGGTCAAGACGAGCTCCGCCTCCACGCTCGAGGAGCTTTACAGCAAGCTGGAAGAGGGCGAGGTCAAGGATCTCAACATCATCATCAAGGCCGACGTTCAGGGCTCCGTCGAGGCCGTCAAGCAGTCGCTTGAGAAGCTGAGCAACAGCGAGGTGCGCGTGCGCACGATTCACAGCGGCGTGGGCGCCGTCACGGAGAACGACGTCATGCTCGCGGGCATCGACGGCGCGATCATCATCGGCTTCAACGTCCGCCCGGATGCGAAGGCGCGCGACGCCGCGAACCGCGACGGGATCGACATCCGCTACTATCGCGTCATCTATCAGGCGATCGAGGATGTCGAAAAGGCCATGAAGGGCCTGCTTTCGCCGGAGTTCCGCGAGAATGTGCTCGGCCACGCCGAGGTGCGCAGCGTATTCAAGATTACGAACGTGGGCATCGTCGCCGGATCTTACGTCACCGACGGCCTCATCCAGCGCAACGCGCAGGTGCGCCTGATGCGCGACAACGTGGTCGTCTACGAGGGCAAGCTCGCCTCGCTCCAGCGCTTCAAGGATGCCGTCAAAGAGGTCAAGGACGGTTACGAGTGCGGCGTCTGCCTTGAAAACTACACGGATATCAAGGAAGGCGACATCATCGAGTGCTTTGTGATGGAAGAGATTCCGCGCTAAGCAGGCAAAATGGGGTAATGCGCAGTGGCAACACAGCAATTTGAGCGCACAGACCGCATCGCCGCCGAGATCATGCGCGAGGTGGAGCGGATCATCCGGGAGGATGTATCCGACCCGCGCACGCAGTGCATGTTCTCCATCACGCATGTGGATGTGACGCGCGACCTTCGCTATGCGAAGGTATACATCAGCGTCTATGAAGAGGATAAGCGCGAGCCGATGATGAAGGCGCTCAGGAGCGCGGCGGGCTTTATCCGCCATCATCTCGGCCGCCGGGTGCAGCTTCGCTACACGCCAGAGCTACTCTTCGAGCTGGACACGACGATTGAATACGGCGTGCATATCGCAAGCCTCATCAATCAGGTCAGAAAGACGGAAGGGAGTCAATCCGATGACGAATGAGCATGAGGATTGGCTTTGCCGGGCTCGCAAGGCGGAGAAGCTGGCGCTCATCTCCCACGTGTCCCCCGACGGGGACACGGTGGGGGCGACGCTGGCGCTTCGCCTTGCTTTTTTGTCGCTCGGCAAAGCGGTCGATGTCGTCTGTGACGGCGCGGTGCCGGACAACATGCGCTTCCTCGAGGGGGCGGATCAATATATCACGCCGGATCAGGCGAAGGGCCCGTATGACGCCGCCATCGCGGTGGACGTGAGCTGCCGCGAGCTGCTTGGCAAGGCGGAGGCGGTCTTTGACGGCGCAAAGACGCGTTTGGTCATCGACCACCACGCGACCAACCCGGGTTACGGCGAGGCAAACTATATCCGTCGGGGCGAGTCCGCCTGCTGTCTGGTGGCCTACAACGCCATTCATGAACTGGGCGTGGAGATCACGCTGCCGATGGGCACCTGCCTGATGGTGGGCATGTCCACCGATACGGGGCATTTCCAGTACCCCGCCACATCGGCGGAAACGCTGTACGCGGCGGCGGACCTTCGCGCATTGGGCGTCGATATCTCCTACATTACGCGCAGGCTGTACCGGACGCAGCCGATGGAGAAGGTCAACCTGACGCGCATCGCGTATCAGAGCCTCCGCTTCGAGCTTGGCGGTCAAGTCGGCGTGATCGAGCTCACGCACCGCGACTTTGAGGAGACGGGCTGCTCGTTCGGGCAGGCGGACGGCTTGGTCAACCGCGCGCTTGAGGTCGAGGGCGTGCGCATGGCCGTGATGGCCTCCGAACGGGAGGATGGGATCAAGATGTCCCTGCGCGCCGTGGAGCCGGACACGATCAACGACATCGCGCTGCTCTTCGGCGGCGGCGGCCACGCACAGGCCGCGGGCTGCACGATTCACGCGCCTCTCAAGGAGGCTGTGGCGCAGGTGCTCTCGGCGATTGAGAAAAAGCTTGCCGGGATGCCGGAGAGGGACGCATGAACGGCTTCCTCTGTGTGCTCAAGCCGCCGGGAATGACTTCCAGCGACGTGGTCGTCCGCGTGCGGCGCAAGCTCGGCGGGAAGACAAAGGTTGGGCATGCCGGGACGCTCGACCCGGAGGCGGCGGGGGTTCTGCCGCTGATGATCGGCAAGGCGTCGCGGCTGTTTGACTACCTCGTCGACAAGGAGAAGACCTACGTCGCTCAGCTGATCCCCGGATACAGCACGGACACACAGGATGCGCACGGGCAGATCGTCTCCGGCGAGGGGCGGGGCGTTTCGCTCGAGGAGCTGGAAGCCGCGCTGCCACGGTTTGTGGGCGAGATCAAGCAGATTCCGCCGGCGTTTTCGGCGCTCAAACGCGACGGGCAGAAGCTCTGCGACCTTGCGCGGCAGGGGGTGAGGCTCGAGGTGGAGCCGCGGCCGACGCGGGTCGACGAGATTCGCGTGATGCACGCGCTGGAAGACGGAAGCTACCTGATCCGCGTCCGATGCGGGCGGGGCACCTACATCCGCACGCTCTGCCACGACATCGGTGAGGCGCTGGGCTGCGGCGCGCATATGGGCTTTCTTTTGCGCACGCAGACGGGCATGTTCACGCTGAGCGACGCCCATACGATCGAGGAGATCGACGCCGAGACGGACCTTTCCGGGCTGCTCACGGCGATAGACAGGCCGCTTGGGCATCTGCCCGACGTGACGGTGGCGCCGGAGGCGGAGCGCTTTGTGCGCAACGGCAACGAACTGAGGCCCGCGCAGCTCGATCCCGTGCCCCCGCAGGGGGTCAGCGTCCGGCTCTATGTGGGCGGGCGCTTTGCCGGAATCGGGCGTATGCGCGGCGAAGGAATGAAATTTGACGCAATGCTTCTGGAGTAATGTGAACCATGAAACTCTTGACACATGAGACGCAGTGGCGCGGCGGCGAGACGGTGATCGCCTTTGGCATGTTCGACGGTGTTCATTTGGGCCACGCCAAGCTGATGCGAACGGCGGCGGAGCTCGCGCGGGAGAATGCGCTGACCAGCGTCGTCTACACCTTTTCTTCCCATCCGATGGCGACCTACGCGCCGGAGCATGTGCCGCCGCAGCTGGGGACGCGCCCGGAGAGGATTGCTGCCGTCGCGAGGATGGGCATCGACGTGGCGGTGTTTCGCCCATTTGACGGAGACTATGCCGCGCAGACGCCGGAGCAGTTTGTTCAGGCGTTTTGCGAGGCGCTGCACCCGCGCCACGTCGTCATCGGGTTCAACTACTCGTTCGGCGCAAGGGGCGCGGGCAAGGCGCAGGACATGATCCGGCTCGGAGAGCGGTTCGGCTTCAAGACGCATGTCGTGGCCCCTGTGGAGCTCTTTGGCGAAACGGTTTCCTCCACGCGGGTGAGGAGCGCGATTACGGCAGGGGATTTGGAGCTGACGGAGGCGCTGCTGGGGAGGCCGTATGTGCTCAGCGGCGTCATTCGGCACGGCAAGCAGCTGGGCCGCAGGCTCGACTTCCCGACGGCAAACCTCGCGTTTCCCACGGGCAAAGCGCTGCCCCCGCGCGGCGTATATGCCGCGCTGGCGGAGGTGAAGGGCCGCGTATACATGGCGGCTGTCAACGTGGGAGAGCACCCGACGGCCCCCGGCGGCGCGCCCGCCATCGAGGCGAATCTGCTCGATTACGAGGGCGGGGAGATCTACGGCTATCACATGCGCCTGCGCTTTTATTGGAGGCTGCGCGGCGAGAAGCGCTTTGATTCGCTGGACGCGCTGCGCAGCGAGGTGCTTGCCAACAGGGAGCAGGTTCGCAGCTATTTAACAAGGCGCGATCTGGCGCCCCAAATGGCGAAAAACGCAATCGGATCTGAGAAAAATTGAAAAAAGACGCGGAAGTTCTGTTTACAAAGCGGGGCTTCCGTGTTACAATATCTTTCGGTCTGAACCGCGCGCGCAGATGATCGCTTCTCCAAACGTTCGTCTATGCCCGCGGCGATTGGCACAAAAACATTTGGAGGTCTGTCTCATGGATAAGACGACGAAGGAAGCCATTATTAAGGAATACGCCCGTCACGAGGGCGACACCGGTTCCCCCGAGGTTCAGGTCGCGCTGCTCACCGCGCGCATCAACCACCTCAACGAGCATCTTAAGGATCACGCGAAGGATCACCATTCCCATCGTGGTCTGCTGCTGATGGTCGGCCAGCGCCGCAACATGCTCGAGTACCTCAAGAGGGTCGACATCGAGCGTTACCGCGCGCTGGTGGCGAAGCTGGGCCTGCGCAAGTAATCGCACGTTTTCCCGAGGCTTTTTTCAGGGCTTTGTCCCAGATGACCGTCGTTTGGGTGATCAGGGTCGCTCAAACGACGGTTTTTTTCAGGCCCGACGGTTCGGAGCCGATGGTGTGTGTGTTGGTAGGTAGGATTTGAAAGGAGATTCCCCGATGGTGAAGGTGTATAAGACGGAGCTGGCGGGCCGCGAGCTATCGCTTGAGTTTGGCAAGTACTGCGGTCAGGCCAACGGTTCCGTGATCGTCCGCCTCGGCGACACGGTGGTTATGGTCAACGCGACCGCGTCCGAAACCCCGCGCGAGGGTCAGGACTTTTTTCCGCTGAGCGTCGATTTTGAAGAGAAGATGTACTCCGTGGGTAAGATTCCCGGCGGTTTCATCAAGCGCGAAGGCCGTCCCTCCGAAAAGGCGACGCTGACCTCGCGGCTGATCGACCGCCCGCTGCGCCCGCTGTTCAACAAGGGCATGCGCAACGACGTGCAGGTTGTGGCGACCGTGCTCTCCGTCGAGCATGACGTGCCGCCGGATATCCCCGCGATGATCGGCGCTTCCGCCGCGATCGCGGTCAGCGACATCCCGTGGGCGGGCCCGATCGGCGGCGTGTCCGTGGGCCTTGTCGACGGCGAAGTGGTCATCAACCCGAACGTTGAGCAGCGCGCCGTCTCCAAGCTGAACCTCACCGTCGCCGGAACCGACGAGGCCGTGCTGATGGTCGAGGCGGGCGCGAAGGAGATCAGCGAGGCGGACATGCTCCGGGCGATCCTCACCGGCCACGAGGAGATCAAAAAGCTCGTCGCCTTCCAGAAGCAAATCGTCGCCGAGATCGGCAAGGAAAAGCGCGAATTCCCGGTCGTGGAAACCGGCGCAGACGTCAAAGAGGCCGTCCGCGAGGATTTTTACGGCCGCTGCGAGTGGGCGTTTGAGGCGTTTGACCGCCATGAGCGCTCCGCGCGCGAGAAGCAGGTCAAGCAGGAGGCGCACGAGGCATACGCCGAGCGCTTTGAGGGCCGCATGAGCGAGGTCGACGACGCGCTCTATTACCTCAACAAAGAGGTCATGCGCAAGAAGATCATCGAGCAGGGCGTTCGCCCGGACGGGCGCAGCCTCACGCAGATCCGCCCGATCTGGTGCGAGACGGGCGTGCTGCCGCGCGTCCACGGCTCCGGCGTCTTCACCCGCGGCGAGACGCAGGTCATGTCCATTGCCACGCTTGCGCCGATGAGCGAGGTTCAGGTCATCGAGGGCCTTGGCACCGAGACGAGCGAGCGCTACATGCACAACTACAACATGCCGCCGTATTCCACCGGAGAAGCGGGCCGGCTCAAGAGCCCGGGCCGCCGCGAGATCGGCCACGGCGCGCTGGCCAAGCGCGCGCTCGAGCCGGTGATTCCGCCGGTCGACGAGTTCCCCTATGCCATCCGCGTGGTCAGCGAGGTGCTCTCCTCCAATGGCTCCACGTCTCAGGCTTCCGTGTGCGGCTCCACGCTCGCGCTGATGGATGCCGGCGTTCCGATCAAGGCGCCGGTGGCCGGCGTCGCGATGGGCCTGATCAAGGATGCGGAAAGCGGCAAGGTCGCCGTGCTCACCGACATTCAGGGTCTTGAGGACTTCCTCGGCGACATGGACTTCAAGGTGGCGGGCACGATGAACGGCATCACCGCCATTCAGATGGACATCAAAATCAAGGGAATCGACGAGGCCATCCTGCGTCAGGCGCTTTCTCAGGCGCTCGACGGACGCCTGTTCATCTTGGGCAAGATGCTGGAGACGCTCCCGCAGCCGCGCGAGCATCTGTCCCCGTATGCGCCCAAGATCATCCACTTCATGATCAACCCGGACAAGATCCGCGAGGTTATCGGACCGGGCGGAAAGATGATCAACAAGATCATCGACGAGACCGGCGTCAAGATCGATATCGAGGACGACGGCAGCGTCTACATCGCCACGCCGGATGAAGCGGCAGCCGCGAAGGCGCGCCGCATCATCGAGGGCATTGCCAAGGATGTCGAGGTCGGCGAGGTCTACACCGGCAAGGTGGTTCGGATGATGAACTTCGGCGTGTTCGTCGAGCTGCTGCCGGGCAAGGACGGCATGGTTCACATCTCCAAGCTGGCGAAGGGCCGCGTGGAGAAATGCGAAGACGTCGTCAAGATTGGCGACGAGCTCGAGGTTCGCGTGGTTGAGATCGACTCTCAGGGCCGCATCAATCTCGTGCGCAACGACATCGTTTACGACAACAGCGACATGCCGCGCCGCAGCGCGCCGGGTCAGCGCCCGCCGCGCCGCGATGCCAACCGCCGCTAAATGCCAAACGGATGACCCGGGCTGCCACGCGGCAGCCCGGTTTTTTGAAATGATCGCGATGCCGGTATGAAATCGGCCAATGCGCAAAGAATAGGAGCATCAATGAACAACGGAGGTTTGGAACGCATGTGCGAGGAATTTACGCTGGGAAATGGGCTGCGCGTGGTCGCGGAGCGCATCCCGCACTTTCCGTCGGTCAGCGTCGGCTTATGGATCGGCGCGGGCTCGATGTATGAAACCGCGGAGGAAAACGGGCTCTCCCACTTCGTGGAGCACATGCTCTTCAAGAGCACGAAAAACAGAACGACCAAAGAGATCGCCGTGGAAATGGACGCCATCGGCGGCCAAGTCAACGCCTTTACGGCCAAGGAATGCACCTGCTATTATGCCAAGGTCATCGCGGAACACCTGGATCGGGCGATGGAGCTGCTTTCCGACCTCCTGCTGAATGCGAAGATGGAGGAAGAGGAGTTTGAGAAGGAGCGCGGCGTGATCCTCGAGGAAATCGCCATGTGCGAGGATACGCCGGAGGATTTGGTTTACGACCTGCTTGCGGAAGCCTACTTCGGAGACCATCCGCTTTCCCGGCCGATTCTGGGGACGCAGCAGCAGATTGCCTCCGTGACGCGCGAGGCGCTGATCGCGTTCCGAAAGAAGCACTACCGCCCGGACAACACCGTTTTGGCCATCGCGGGCGACTTTGAGCCGGAAAGCTTTCGCCGGTTGGCGGAGCGATGCTTGGGAGCGTGGCAGGCGGAAGGCGAGAACGTGCAGGTTGAACCGAAGGAAAGCTGCGAGGCGTGCGTTTTAACCAAGAAGAAGGATATCGAGCAGGTTCACATGTGTCTGGCGTATCCCGGCGTTGCGCAGGACGCGGACGACCTCTACCCGCTGTCGGTGATGAACAACCTGCTTGGCGGGGGCATGTCCTCCCGGCTGTTTCAGCGCATCCGCGAGGAGATGGGCGCGGCTTACTCGGTTTACAGCTTTCCATCGACCTACACCAACTGCGGAACGCTGACGATCTATGCCGGCACGTCGCCGGATATGGCGCAGAAGGTGGCGGATGAGCTGCGCAGCCAGATCGCGGAGCTGATGAAGGGCGGCGTCACGGACGAGGAATTTGACATGGCAAAGGGACAGCTCAAGGTTTCCTATCTGTTGGGGCTGGAGAGCAGCTCTTCGCGCATGTCCTCCATCGGCAGGAGCAAGCTGCTGCGAGGCGTTGCCATCGACCCCAAGGATGTGGTCAGAAAGATTGAAGCCGTCACGAAGGAGGACGTGGAACGCGTCGTCCGCAAGGTGTTTTCTAACCCTTGCGCCGCGTCGGCGGTGGGCAGGAACGTGGAAAAGCTCAGGCTCCTGTGATGTCAAGGCATCGGGGGCTCGCGAAGGCGGCAAGCTGACAGAGAAAACGCGGCCGGCGCCTGATCCGCCGCCCGATTGCGTTGAGCGTTTCAAATGAGACAAAAAGACCCGGCGCATCTGGTTGACAAAAGCGCCGGGATAGCGTACAATGTAGACAGGCAGAGGCCTTAGCGTTGGGCTCTCCTTAGTTTTAGGAAACTAAAAGAACCGCCGCGCAGTCAGCATCTGCGCGGCGGTTCGCATGATCAGGCGTTTTTTTGCTTGCCAAGAGAAGCAAGGTGAGAATCGTCAGAACGATCATGATAATCTCATAATCAGTCATGCGATCACCTCCCCGTTCTTCAGTACGCGTTGAAAGGGGAGAGTCCGCCGGCAGCGTCAGCCTGCCTACATGGGTCTAAAAGACCAAGAACAGTATATCATACGGGTTTGCGCAAGGCAAGCGAAGTAGGCGTTACTACTCAGCCTCCAATAGAAAAAAGTAAAAAAAGAAAAACCAAAAAGGGAA
>JAUNPI010000103.1 GCA_030536875.1 Clostridia bacterium | reverse complement strand
GCATCTGCAAGACTTGCGGCATGGCCTGCGTACACAGCTACGATGAAAAGGGCGTCTGCACCGTTTGCGGCTATGCATGCGCGCATTCGCAGGAGTATCTGGGTTACGACAACTACCACGAGCAGGTGACGGGCTACACGGCAGGGGGATACTCTGGTCACAGCGTGATCTATGATCTGCTGAAGGATACAAAGTGTTTCCTGTGCGGAGCGACGATTGAAACCGGTCTGGTTGACATGACCGGCTGCTCAAGGTGGGAAAGCCATACCTATGTCGACGGCGTGTGTTCGCTGTGCGGCGGGAAGGCGTGCGACCATCCCGGCATGAGGATCTGGTGTTCTCAGAAGAACCATGTCTACACACCGCTGGATGCGCAGTATCACACGCAAACCTACGACGTGTATGAGATCAAGGCGTGCGAGCTGTGCTTCACCGTACTGGGCGAAGAAATCATCGAGAAGGGGCATACCGACAAGGTGGCGCACGACTTTGGCGAAGACGGCGTATGCCGGGCGTGCGGCTACCAGAACACCTGCGCGCATGCCCATACGGCGCTGATGTACGAGGATGATTACAGCAACGCGTATTATGAGAAGCAGGATGCAGCCTATCATCTGCACGTTTATCAGAACAAGGGCGTCACGTTCTGCACGGACTGCGGCGCAAAGCTCACCCAAATCGAGCCGGTTGTGACGGAAGTCCGCGAGCAGCGGAAGCATTCTTTCAGCCCGGATGATGGAATTTGCTATACTTGCGGAGAGAAAAACGCCTGCACGCATCCGTCGACGTGGGTTGAGAGCTATATCTACGGCTCATATACGGCGGTCGACGCGACATATTGCACCAAAACGGGAACGCGTGTGACGGATACGTATTGCTCGGACTGCAGGATGCTGATCAAAACTGAAGAAGAAGAAAATGTGACGCAGACGATGCGGCATGATTTCCGAGACGGCTCGTGCAGGTATTGCGGCTATATTCCCGAATGCAGCCACGAGAGAACCTACGCGATTGAGAGCCAAAAATTTTACGCATGGGATGTTCCCAAGGATGACAAGGTTCACGTGGACTATTACAACCTGTATGAAGTTACCTATTGCGCGGACTGCGACAGGGTTCTGTCGCAGAAGCTGATCGAGCAAAACTGCGAGAAACCGGAAGCGCATAACAAAGATGGGAAATGCGGCTGCGGCTATGTCAACCTGTGCGAACATCAAAATGTGAAAAAGGAGTATTACGACGGCGACGGAACGACGTATACAAGGATTGACGAGAAGACGCACTGGGCGGAATACGACTCGTATTCCTATGATATCTGCGCGGACTGCGGAAAGGATCTGGGCAACGAGCAGCTGATCGAACACGTCAAGATCGTGGACGAGCACTACTATTACGACGGCGTATGTGATTGCGGCGATGTAAGCGGATGCCAGCATGAGCATGTCCGGACGGAGAACGTTCCGTGGTCTGTCGGCACCCGTAAGCTGGACCAGAAATACCATGTTTTGATCGTCAACTGGTATGAGGAAACGCTTTGCGCGGACTGCGGCGAATCGATTGACCGTAAGCTGACCAAGGCGGGCGACGAGATTCGCATCGAACACAACTATAACAGCGTGGGCGTTTGCAATGGCTGCGGCTATGTGAACGCCGGCTGCAAGCACGAGACGGTTTCCACCAGCGTGAGCTGGGATGGGAACAGCGCGCTGGTCGTCAGCAAGGACGAAAGCGGCCACACGGTCACCTATGACGTGATCAAGACCACGCACTGCTACGACTGCGGCCTGGACACGACCGAGGTGCTCGCGCAGGGTCAGACCGTGACGGAGCCGCACGACAGCCGCTATTGGGACGGCGTCTGCATCATCTGCAATTATGATCCGGGTCAGCCGGCCTGCCAGCATCCGACGACGGAAGAGGTTGTCTCCTATGACTGCCAGAGCATTCTCTCCACGGACGAGCAGGGGCACACCATGAAGGCGGTCAAGATTGTAGACACGTATTGCGCGGAATGCGGCACATGGATTCAGATGACCAGGGAACCCGGCCAGACCGTGACCCAGGCGCACGACTTCTATCTGGACAAGTGCCTGGTCTGCGACTACAAGAACCCCTGCAAGCACGCGCAGACGCATACGGAGACCTACTACAGCAGGCCGTACAGCTTTACGCACACGGCGGAGAGCCACACCTTTAAGGGCGACCTGTGGGAGATGACGATCTGCGACGTCTGCGACAGCGTCATCGCCGAGGCGCTCAAGACATTTGACGGCACGTTCACGGATGTGCATTACTTTAACGACAAGGGCGTCTGCCTCGACTGCGGCTACAAGGGCGGCGCGCCCGTGAAACCGGAGCCGACTCCGGGCCCGACGGCAAAGCCCACGCAGGACACGGATACGACCTTTGTCCCGACCCCGCGCCCGCAGACGAACACGGCTGTGGAGCCGACCGTCGAGCCGACGGCGACGCCCGCGCCGCAGGCGATGGTCGACACGCTGCTGGAAGCCGTCCTTGAGGCGCAGGCCGAGGGCAGCGAGGTGACCGTCGAGGTCGTCGGCGCGGCGGAGATCATGACCGAGGAGGAATACACGGCGCTGAAAGCCCTGCCGGCGCAGGAGCAGATTCTCGTGACGCTGGCCTCCATCGGCTTTGAGGACGTGGTCGAGGCCGCGATGAAGGCGCTGAACGTGACGCTCTCCGACGGCGCGCAGGCGCTCGTTCAGCAGGTGAGCGCGCGCATGGCGGCGGTCTCCGACGAGGAGCGCGCGGCGATCGAGGAGAAGCTGGCGCAGTATTTCCCGGTGGAGGAGGTCGTCGTCGACGGCGTCAAGACGTCTTACTTCGTGATCGACCTGCGTATCGAGGTGGACGGCGTCGTGCGCGTGGAGCGCTACGGCTTCAGGCTCGACGAGAATGGCGAGTGGATCTTCGTGCGGCTGGATCTGCAGTCCGTGCAGTGGTGAGACACGAGACGGCGGCCCGCGAAGGCTAAACGCAAGGAAGCATGAAAAGGGGGCATGGCGTTTGAAAGCGTCATGCCCCTTCTTTTCAATGAAAAGAGGGCGGCCGCAGGCGACGGAAGAGGTCTTTGGGCGAGGGAAGGGAGACCTCTTCCGACCTCGCTTCGCTCACTTCTTTGGGGCAGGGAGCTTCTCGTCGTTGACGATCGAGGGAATCGTGCGCAGCAGAATGCGCAGGTCGAGCCAGATGGTCCAGTTTTCGATGTAGGCGATATCGAACTCGATGCGCTTTTTGATCGACGTGTCGCCCCGATAGCCGTTGATCTGCGCCAGGCCGGTCATGCCCGGCTTGACCATGTGGCGGATCATGTACAGCGGGATTTCGTCGCGGAACTGTTCGACATAGCAGGGAATTTCCGGGCGAGGGCCGATAATGCTCATGTCGCCGCGCAGGACGTTGATCAGCTGGGGCAATTCGTCGATGGAGGTCTTGCGGATCAGCGCGCCGAAGAGCGTGCGGCGGTCGTCCTCCTGCGTGGACCAGGCGCTGTCTTCCTCGTCGTTTTTCTTCATGCTGCGGAATTTCAGCATTTTAAACGGCTTTTTGTCCTTGCCGATGCGCGTCTGCGTGAAGAAGACCGAATCGTGCGTGGAGAGCTTTACGCCGACGGCGGTGACGAGCATCAGCGGCGAGAGGACGAGGAGCATCGTCAGGGAGAGCGCGATGTCCATCGCGCGCTTGATCATCGCGTTATAGAGCTTGTTGAGCGGGATTTCGCGGATGCCGATCATCTGGATATCTTCGAAGACGGAGGTGGAAATCTGCGAGCTGATGCGCTCCTCATAGCAGGGGATGATCTTGAGCGGGACGCCGTTTTGCTCGCAGGCGGCGATGATGGCATCCATGTGGATATAGCGCTCGGGGGAAAGGGCGATGATCGCCTCGTCCGGCGTGTGCTTGGCGAGCACGCGATCCAGATCGCTGTAACCGCCCAAGAAGGCGCTGTCGAACGGCTGCGTGGCGGAAGCGACATAACCCAGCAGGTGATGCCCCGCCTCCGGGCGCTGCAAAACGGTGCGCGCATAGCGCACGGCGGTGCTTCCCTCGCCGATGAGCAGAATGGTGCGCTGATAATAGCCGCTCCTGCAGAAGCGGGCGATGATTTGCAGCACGATGTAGTGCTTGGCGGAGACGGCGAAGATGTTGATCACATAGCTGATGAACACCGTCATGCGGGAGAAGTCCTGCCAATCGATGATGAAAAGCAGGGACATCGTCAGCAGAAGCCACGCGGATTCGCACAGGATGGTGCGCTGCACCTGCTTGCCAAAGTAGCGCGAGATGCCGGGGCGCGTGTAAAAACACGCGCTGTAGACGACATAGTGCAGCACGGCGGAGAGCAGAGCCATGAAATGGAAATAGGAAAAGGCATAGGAAAGCTGGCCGCCCAGCAGCTCAAAGCGGATGAAATAGGCGAGCAGCATCGACAGATAGCTGATCACCGCGGTGATCAGCGCATGTGTGCGCGGAGAGAAATGAGGGGATTCCATGACGGACTCCTTTCGGATGGCGGCCCGGCAGGCGGGCCGGATCTGGGGTGTCAAATGAAAGCGCCGGAATGCCGGAGCACAGTATATGTAAAGGATCTCTTCTCATTATAACAGCATTTGGGACAAATGTCTATTCGTATGATTGCGGAAGGGGCGATGCGGCGGAACCACTTTTTGCCTGACAGGCGGTTTACATTTCGCCTGCGGCAGGGTATAATCAAAGCGTTTAGCAACCGGCCCTTCGCCGGAGAAACGGAGAGACGAGCGATGACGCATAAAAGAGAAGTGAATTTTACCCCGGCGGGGCAGACGCGCACGCTGCATATCTGGCTGCCGCAGGGATATGAGCAAACGGACGAGCGATATCCGGTGATGTACTTTTTCGACGGACACAACCTGTTTGACGACAGGGACGCCACCTACGGCAAGAGCTGGGGCTTTTTGGAGTTCCTCTCCGGGTGGGAGAAGCAGCTGATCCTCGTGGGTGTCGAGTGCAGCCACGAGGGAGCGAACCGGCTCGTGGAGTATTGCCCGTATCATTTCCGCAAGGGATTTCTGGGCGAGATCGACGGTACGGGCGACGCGACCGTGCGCTGGATGGTGGAGGAGCTCAAGCCCATGATCGACAGGGAATACCGCACGATCCCCTTCAGGGAATGTACGGCGATCGGCGGCTCCAGCATGGGCGGGCTTATGAGCCTCTACACGGTTGTGCGCTACAACCGTTGGTTCTCCAAGGCGGCCTGCCTGTCGAGCACGATTGCCCCCTGCATGGAGGATTTGGTCAACGACATCGGGCGATGCGATATCGACCCGGATACGCGCGTTTATCTCGCATGGGGCAGCGAGGAGGGGCGCGGCACGAAGGAATACCCGCGCAACGACACCCGAGACGACATGGCCCTGCGCAACAGCGATCTGGCCGCGCGCCTTGAGCTGCACGGCGCGAGCACGCGCCTGTATGGCCAAGAGGGCGGACGCCACTGCGAGGCCGACTGGGAAAAGCAGGTGCCGGGCTTCATGAATTACCTTTGGATGAACCGCTGAGACGCCGGCCTTTTCCGCTTCTGAGGCGCGCCTTTTTGAAGTAAGAGAGCAACCGGGCCGGATACGAGAAGGGGGGAAGAACGCCTTGAAGGAAGCTGTGAAGGAATCTTTGAAGGAAGCCGAAGCGATGGCCCTTCTGGTCATGGCCCGGGGCGTGTTTTATCGCGGCCGGGATGCCGCGCTGCGCGCGGCGGGCAGCGCGCGCGCCGTGATCGAGGAGCCGGAGGCCTATGCCCGCCAGCTCGGCGAGGCGGGCGTGGCGGCGGTTCGGGAGAGCGCGCGGCAGGGCGAACTCAGGCTGGAGGCGATGAGGCAGGAGGGAATCGGCCTGATCGTCCTCGGCGGGGAGGGCTATCCCGCCCGCCTTTCGCAGATTCACCGGCCGCCGCATCTGCTGTTCGTGAAGGGAAGGGCCTCCTTGGAGGAGCGTTTCCCGGTCGCCGTGGTCGGCACGCGGCGGGCCAGCCGCTATGGGCTCGAGCATACGCGCGGCATTGCGGCGGATTTGGCGCGCGCCGGCGTCTGCGTGGTGTCCGGGCTGGCGGTGGGCATCGACGCGGCGGCCCATCGGGGCGCGCTGGAGGCGCAGGGGCGAACCGTCGCGATTCTCGGCGGCGCGCTCGACCGGTTTTACCCGATGGAAAACGAAGCGCTGATGGAGCGCATTCTCGCGTGCGGCGGGAGCGTGGCCACGGAGTATCCGCCGGGAACGCCGCCCGGGAAATACAGCTTTTTGGAGCGAAACCGCATCATCGCGGGCATGTCGCTGGGCGTGCTGGTGACCGAGGGCGGCAGGCGCAGCGGCGCGCAGAGAACCGTCCGCGAGGCGCTGGACGAGGGGCGCGAGATCTTCGCCCTGCCGGGCAGTGTGGACAGCGAGGGTTCCGCGCTGCCCAACGGCCTGATTGCGGACGGCGCGCGGCTGATCACATGCGCCCAGGACATTCTCGGCGCGCTGGTGATTGAACCGGGGCAAGCGCGGCGCGAGCCTCCGCGCCCCAAAACGCCCGAGGCGGCGAAGCCCCCGAAGCCCCCGAAGGAACCGGCGGCGGCGCAGGGCCAAGCGTCAAGCGGCCTTGACGGGCGGGAGGCGGCCGTTTTCGCCGTGCTTGCGCAGGGTGAGACGGACTTTGACACGCTCTGCGAGCGCACGGGCATCGCGCCGGACGACTTGGGCGCGACGCTGACGGCGCTGGAATTGGACGGGCGGGTTCGGGCTCTGGCGGGGCTGCGGTATGAGGCCTGCGGCTGAACAAAAACCGCCCGTATCGCCGAATAAAATCCACTCATATAGAAGAAACTTTTCAGGAATTTGAAAAAACGTCCTTGACAGAACGCAAAAGGGCTGGTATCCTTTTTGCGTTTGCTACTATCAGGAAGCGGCCAGACCGCGAGCTTGGAGGAATGGATTTGAACAGTCGGAAGCCGGCGTATAAGCTGGTGATCGTGGAGTCGCCCGCCAAGGCGCGCACCATTTCAAAATTTCTGGGAAGGACCTACAAGGTGGAGGCTTCCAACGGGCATGTTCGCGATTTGCCCAAATCCCAGCTGGGCGTGGATGTCGAAAACGGCTTCGAGCCGAAATATATCACCATCAGGGGACGGGGCGAGGTGCTCGAACGCATCCGCAAGGAAGCCAAGGGCGCCAAGTCCGTCATCCTGGCGACCGACCCGGATCGCGAAGGAGAGGCCATTTCGTGGCATCTGGCGACGGTTCTGGGCATCGACCCGGACAGCGCCTGCCGCGTGGAATTCAACGAGATCACCGAAAAGACGGTCAAGAGCGCTATCAAGACGCCCAGAACCATCAACATGGAGCTGGTCAACGCGCAGCAGGCCCGGCGCCTGCTCGACCGGCTGGTCGGCTACAAGATCAGCCCGCTGCTGTGGGTGAAGATCAAAAAGGGGCTCTCGGCCGGCCGCGTGCAGTCCGTGGCGACGCGGATGGTCGTGGACCGCGAGCAGGAGATCGAAGCGTTCGTGCCGGAGGAGTATTGGCACGTGAACGCGGCGCTCACGGCCTGCGGGCAGACGCTGGACGCCAGGCTCTACGCGCTGGACGGCAAGCGCATCGCGCTTGGCAGCGAGCGGGAGGCGCGTGAGGCCTGCGAGCGCATCGCCAAGGGCGGCTTTGCCATCGCCAGCGTGAAGCGCGGCGAGCGCCATAAGCACCCCGCGCCGCCGTTTACAACCTCCAATTTGCAGCAGGAGGCCAGCCGCAAGCTCGGCTTTACGACCTCCAAGACGATGCAGATCGCCCAGCAGCTCTACGAGGGCGTGGACATCGAGGGGCGCGGCACGCTGGGCCTCATCTCCTACATTCGAACGGACAGCGTCCGCCTGTCGGACGAGGCCGTTTCCGCCGCGCGCGAGGCCATCGCCCAGCGCTATGGCGAGGACTACGTGCCCGAGAAGCCGGTCGTCTACAAGGGCCGCAAGAGCGCGCAGGACGCGCACGAGGCCATACGGCCCACCAATCTCGAGCTCAGGCCGGAGGACATCAAGGCGTCGCTCACGCGCGACCAATTCAACCTGTATCGGCTGGTGTATCTGCGCTTTGTCGCCTGCCAGATGGCGGACGCCGTCTACGAGACGCAGCAGATCGAACTGACCTCCCCAAGCGGCGTGACGCTGCGCGCCAGCGGGGAGCACATGAAATTCGCGGGCTTTACTGCCGTCTACGAGGAGAGCAGCGACGAGGCGCAGGAGGACGAGGTTCACGCGGCGCTTCTGGATGTGACCGAGGGCGCGGAGGCGCAGGTCGTGAGAACCGAGCCCACGCAGCACTTCACACAGGCGCCGCCGCGCTACACCGAGGCGTCGCTCGTGCGCGCGCTGGAGGAGAAGGGCATCGGCCGCCCGTCGACCTATGCGCCGACGATCTCCACCATTCTGGCGCGCGGCTATGTCATGCGCGAGAAGAAGCAGCTCTTCCCCACCGAGCTGGGCGTGATGATCACCGACATGATGAAGGAGTATTTTTCGGATATCGTGGATATCGCCTTCACCGCCGGGATGGAAGACCAGCTCGACGAGGTCGAGGCAGGCGAGCTCGACTGGCACAAGGTGCTCTCCGATTTTTACGGGCCGTTTGAAAAGACGCTGGAAAACGCCGAGCAGAAGATCGAAAAGGTCGAGATCCGCGACGAGGTGTCCGACGTGGTCTGCGACAAGTGCGGCGCGATGATGGTCTACAAGCTTGGGCGCTTTGGGCGGTTCCTCGCCTGCCCCAATTTCCCGGAATGCCGCAACACCAAGGCCATTCAGGTCGAGATCGACGCGCCCTGCCCCAAGTGCGGCGCGAAGCTGCTGGAGAAGACCTCGCGCAAGGGTCGCAAGTTCTACGGCTGCGAGCGCTATCCGGAATGCGATTTCGTCTCGTGGGAGATGCCTGTTCGCGAAAAGTGCCCCAAATGCGGGAGCTACATGGTGCTCAAGCGCGGCAAGAAGGAAAACTATTATCTCTGCGCCAACGAGAGCTGCCGCACGAAGGTGGAGGCGCCGCAGCAGGGAGAAGAGGAATAAATGGTTTACGCCCCATCATGAGCGCAGTGATGGGGCGTCATTATGCTTTGTCCATATATGGCTGCAAGAAACGAATGGCTTGCGTTTTATCGGTGCATTTCATGGTGTATTCCAAGTTTTGATTATATCGGATGGTGATCTCATATCTCAGAATGGGAGACGATTTCGACTCATCATATTCGGCAATGAATGAGATTGCTTCGTGGACAGACGGCAAAGAATACGCCGTCCCGTGCGTAGGAAGAACGATGATTTCAGATACAGCCAGATTGAAGGCGAGATCCAATTGATTTCGAAGATCGGAAAGCTTGTTCCGTTGCTGTTTAAAGAACTCATCTTGCAAGGCATCAAGGGTGGGTTGGCTTAACTGCGACAGCCGATCGGAAAGCGTTTTTAATTGAGCTTCACTTGTCTTTTCATCCCAACGAATAGAAAGATCGGCCGTGTCGAAAATTTGAGCAATTTCCTCGTAGGTAAAATGTAGGACATAGAACCCCTCGGATTCCAGCTGCTGAATCGAAGAGGCCGTAAATACTCCGGCCAAGACGGCGCAATAAAAGGGCATGGATTGTAAATGGGTTTGAACAAGGGGAAGAATAGCGCCGGAAATTTCTTGAACTTTATTCTTAGAGTGTTTGCTATACCGCCGCCAAGCGACTTCGATGAACGCCTTAGGGGATCCTTTTTGTGTTTCAGATCCATTTTTCTCGATGACAATGTCCAGCTTATGACGATTGCCATTGTAATCGATGCCGACAACTTCGCTGCGATGACGGCGCGTTGGGCGCGGATGACGATAATCTAAATAATATCCTTTGCTTTTGATGTACGGCTGCAAATAGTGAATGATCCATGTCTCAAAAAGACTAACTATTAAAAGTCAAGCCTAAAATGGAGGATGATGCAGAAAAA
>JAUNPI010000102.1 GCA_030536875.1 Clostridia bacterium | reverse complement strand
TTCATGATAGTTAATAAGAATGAGTATAACCCGTTGCGCCGCAAAAAGCAACGCTTATCCCCCGCCAAGCGCGCGCAGGCAGGCCCTTTCGACCTCTTGCGGCGTCGCGCAGAGGCTGTCCGCCCCGGCCAGCTCCTCCGCCGTGCCCATGCCGTAGGTCACGCCGATGGCGATTGCCCCGGCGCGTCGGGCGTTTTCGATATCCGTACACCGGTCCCCGACGCAGATGACGCGCCGGGCCGAGAGCTCCCGCTCCCACATGGCGATGCGCTCCGCCTTGGTCACGCCGCTGACAAACCCGCTGTGCAGCGCAATGTACGGCCCAAGGCCAAAGGCGTCGATGCAGGCGTCGCAGTAGGCGTGGCTGCCGTTGGTGAGAATGGCGAGCACGGCGTGATCCGCGAGCGCGGCGAGCATCTCCCCCGTGCCGGGGAACATCTTGCCGATCGTCCCCACGAGCTCCACGTCCGTCCGGTCGATCAGCGCGTCGTAAAGGGGCCGCCTGTCCGCCCCGATGCCCATCACGCGGCAGACCTCGTCCGCGTCCGGCCCGTTGAAGGCGTCCGCCTGCTCGCTGGTGATCTCGCCATAGCCCATCTTACGGAACACGCGCTTATAGCTCTCTCTGGCCAGCTCCCGGCTGTCGGCAATGGTTCCGTCCAGATCGAAGACGATCAGCGCAGGGCGCTCGCAGAGGGCCTCGCGCATGGAAAAGGCGCGCCGCACGTCCGCTTCCGCCCGCGCGGGGGCATGCCCCTGCCAAACCCCCGTGCCCTGCGCGCAGGGCCTCGTCTGTTCCCGGCTCATCCGCGCGCCTCCTTGACGACGCCGCTGCGGTACGCCGCGATCAGCGCCATCAGGTCGTCGATGCGCTCGCGGAGCGCCTGGCCGTCGTCCGTGTCCGCAATCAACAGGCGGCGGGGCATCTGCTTGACGAGGCTGTGGACGGAGTGAATGTCCTGCTCGGCGGATATCGCGCTGGCGGTCGATTCAAACGGCTGATGCGCCACAAGGCTGAGCTCGTGCGATGTGAAAATCAGCGTGTAGCCGGCGATGCCCGTCACCGGCTGATAGGCGCGGGAGAGGCCGCCGTCGATGACCAGCAGACGCCCGCCCGCCTTGATCGGGCTCTCCCCCTGCCCCAGCTTGACCGGCACATGGCCGTTGATGATGAACCCCGTTTCGGCAAGGCCAAACTCGGCGAGGATGCGCAGCGCCGTCGCCTCGTCGTCCTGGAAGTCGTAATAGGCGTTCTTCGTCTCCGTGTGGGTCGCCTTATCGGCGATGAAATAGCGCTCAAACGTCGCCATCTTGCTCTTGCCGAACAGCGGCGAGTTCGGGCCGCTGCCCAGGTACCAGAGGAAGTCCTGTCCGTCCTGGCGCGCCTTCTGCCCGAGCGTGGAGAAATAGCCCTGGCGCGCCATCATGTCCGCCGCGTCGATCGCCGCGCGCCCGCGCTGCTTGCCCCTCGAGCCGACCGGAATGGGCGCAAACGAACCGTCCGCCTCCATCGGGATGCAGCCGTGATAGAGCAGATTGCCGTTGCAGCGCAGATACATGCCGCCCGCGCTGTAGAGGAACTGAACATGGCGCTGAAGCTTTTCGGAATGGGCAAACTCGAGCGTGAGCCTGTCCATCACCTCGCGCTCCAGCGGCGTGAGCGCATACGGGTCGGCGGGGTCGATCGTCGGGAACAGGCGCGAGCGCAGCGGATAGACCGTGCCGTCCAGCTCGATGGTTCCCTTTTCGTAATCGATCAGGTGCAGCAGGCGGCGGCTCTCCATGCCGTATTCCGGATGGCGGGCGAGCAGCTGTCCCTCGAGCTTAAACTGCAAAATCGCGGCGGCCTTGTGCATGCGCGCCAACTCCATCTCGTCCTCGTGGAGCTCCTCGCCGTTGTCGCGCGGCAGGAACGCCTCGCACGGGTCGTCCCCATAGCAGGTCATCGCCAGCGTGGAGAGCGGGCGCAGCGAAATGCCGTAGCCGACCTCCAGCGTCTCCAGATTGCCGTATTTGACGGAGGTGACGATCACCTGCGCGATGCACGCCTCCGACAGCGCCGCCGCGCCCATCCACGCGATGTCGTGGTTGCCCCACTGCACGTCCACCTGATGGTAGTTTTCCAGCGCGTCCATGATGAGGTCCGCCCGCGGGCCGCGGTCGAAGATATCGCCGATGATGTGCAGCCGGTCGATCGCCAGCGCCTGAATCACCCTGCTGAGCGCGATGATCATGGCGTCCGCCTGCCCGGTCTCGAGGATGGACTGCATGACCTCCCGGTAGTAGCCGTCCTTGTCCGGCGTGCCGTCGGAAAGCAGCAGCTCCTCGATCAGCGAGCCCATTCCCTTGGGCATGGCGTCGCGCACGCGCTTGCGCGTGTACTTGACCGAGCAGACGCGGCAGACCTCCACCAGCCTGTAAATCGTCAGCCTGTACCACTCGTCGCAGACCACCCGCTGCTTTTTGAGCAGCGCGAGCTTCTCGTCCGGATAGTAGATCAGCGTGGAAAGCATGTCCCTCTCCTTGGTGGAGAGCAGGTCGGCGTAAAGATCGTTGATCTTGCGCTTGATCACGCCGCTGGCGTTGTGCAGGATATGCAGAAACGCCGCGTGCTCGCCGTGCAGGTCGGAAAGAAAGTGTTCCGTCCCCTTGGGCAGGCGCAGCACGGCGCGCAGATGGGCGACCTCGGCGGAGGCCTCCTGAATGGTCTTATACTGCTTTCGAAGCAGCTCTAAATAACGAATATCCCGATGGTCAAAGCCTGTTTCCCGCATGTGCGTCCCTCCTTTCTCCGGCGTGTGCATGCCGGTCAGTCCGCGTCTTGGGGCGCGCGGGCGATGCATTCCACCTCGATGGCAAGGCCCATCGGCAGCTTCGAGACCTCCACGCAGGTGCGCGCGGGGTAATCCGGGCCGAAGTACTCGGCGTAGAGCGCGTTGACCGCCGCAAACTCGCCGATATCCGTGAGGTATACGGTCGTCTTGAGCACGTCCTCCATCGTCGCCCCCAGCTCGGCAAGCACGGTCTTCACGTTTTCAAACGCCTGCTTGGCCTGCGCCAACGTGCCGCCCTCCACGGGCTTTTGAACGGCGGGGTCGATGCCGATCATGCCGGAAAGGTAGATCGTGCCGCCGCAAATCGTCGCGGTGGAATACGGGCCCACAGCCGCCGGGCCCTTCGCCGTCTTAAAGCAAACCTTGTCCATGTGTCGTGTACCTCCTTATTCTCTTTCGGTCACGCCGACGTAGATCGCCGGGGCGACGGGATCATAGTGGTCTGTCGAAACGATATGGCGCGAGAGCTCCTCGCCGTCCACCGAGAGCTCAACGCAGTAGACGCTCGCCGAATAGCCCGGCTCGCCGTCCGTGACGGGGACGCGCTCATCCGTATAGGTCGCGTACCGGCCCTCGCTGTCGCGGACATAGACGGGCTCGTCGATGCTCTGCGTCTCCTCCGTCACGCTCTCCAGCGCATAGCGCTCCTCCAGCGGCTCGCCGATCAGCTGAACCTCGGCGTAGGCCGCCTCCCCGTCCCTGTAGACGCGCGCGGTCACAAACAGCGGAAAGCGCGTCGAGTTGACGAGCACAAGGTCCAGCCCCTGATCGGAGACCGCCGCCTCCTGCCCCGGCTCGCTGTAGGAAACGGGGCGCACAGCCGCGTGGCGCTCGTCGATCTCGATATCCGCCAGCAGGGCCGCCTGGTAGAGCGCCGTGGCGATCTGGCAGACGCCGCCGCCCACGCCGGAGACATCCGCGCCGTAGGCAGGCTCCTTCGCCGTCACAAAGCCCGCGTCCACCGTGCGCGCGCCGACAAGCTTGTTAAGCGAGAGCGCCTCTCCCGGCTCTGCGCGCTGGCCGTTCATCTCCTGCGCCGCAAGCGAGGCGTTTGTGAAGGACGCCTCGTCCGCCGCTATGCTCATGACCACGCGCGCGCGAAGCGTGATCGCGTTTCGCAGCTCCGCCTCGTAGACGCCCGGCTCGATGCTCTCCGGCTCCAGCTGCGTTTCGCCCGAGGTCAGCGAGAGGATCGAGCGCTCAATCGCCGTGCGAAGCGGCGCGGTGTCGAGCCTGCGGCCCGCGCTCTCGCCGGTAAACCGGAACGGCTCGCTGCTCCCCGATGCGAAGGTGACGCGCGCGTCGACCGGGTCGCACTCGATCTCTTCCTTGATGCGGGCGAGGAATTCGTCCGCCGGCTCCATGTCGTAGGCGAGCACGGGCTCGGCGGCGACGCCCTGACGCAGCAGCTGAGCCTGACTCCAATACCGTTGGATCAGCCCGCCCTCGCGCCCGGCCTGCCAAAGCGGCTCCAGCGTCGCGGACGCGTCGACATGCAGCGCGATATCCTCGGCCGTGAGCGCAAACGTCTCGCCCTGCCACGTGAGCGTATACGACCAGTTGGCGATCGCCTCGTCCGTCAGCTGGGCAAGCAGCGCCTCGCCGGAGGCATAGCTTGAGCCGCCCAGCGGATAGCCCGAAAGCGTCGTTCCCGGGCAGAACGCGTCCAGATACGGCTCCGTGCGCAGGTACATGTACAGCGTCGCCCCGCCGATGAGCGCGCAGGCCGCAAGGACGGCCAGCGAGGCTGCCGCCGCCCCCGCGTTCTTGCCCCGCTTTTTCGGTTTGCCCTTCTTCTTGGGCTTTTTCGGCGGCTGAGGCATCGGTTTTTTGTCGGTTTTCTTGTCCTTCCTGGGCGGCACATAGCCCGCCCGCGTCAAGCTCGGCATGCTCTTCACCTCGTCGTCTTGTACGTTCCCATGCGCGCAAGCAGCGCAGGCAGATCCGTTTCCCGCGTCGTCCAGCGCTCCACGCCCTCGCCGATGCGGCTCTCGCGCACGGCCGGGCCGTGAAAATCGCTTCCGCCGGTGACAAGCAGTCCTTCACGCGCGGCCAGAGCGTAAAGCGCCTGCGCGTGATTGCCCGCCGCGCTGGGATGCCAAACCTCGATGCCGTCCAGCCCCTGCGCCTTCCACTCGCCAATCAGCGATTCGAGCGCCGCCATGCCCAGCTTCAGCTCCATCGGATGGGCGAGCACAGCCGCTCCCCCGGCCCGATGGATGAGGCTAACCGCCTCGGCGACCTTCACATCCTCCTTGGGCACATAGGCGCACTTTCCCGGCACGAGATAGCGCTCAAACGCCTCCGCAACCGACGCCGCATGCCCCGCCTCCACGAGCGCCCTGGCGACGTGCGGCCTAGCGACGACGCCGCGCGCGAGCTCGCGCACGCGCGCAAGGGAGACCGGCGCGCCGTTTTGTTCAAGCAGCGCAGCCATTTTCTCCGCCCGCTCCTCGCGCTGGGCGCGCAGTCGGCCGAGGAAGCGCAAAAGCTCCTCGCAGCGCGTGTCCAGCCCGTAGCCGAGCACGTGAATCTCCCTTTGCCCGCCGCAGCTGAGCTCCGCCCCGGCGATCAGGCGCACGCCGTATGCCGCCGCGGTCTCGCTCGCCTCGGCGATGCCCTCCACGCTGTCGTGGTCGGTCAGCGCCAGCGTGTCAAATCGCTCCAGCGCGGCCCGCTCCACGAGCTCGCGCGGCGTGAGCGTCCCGTCGGACGCCGTGGAATGCAAATGCAGGTCAACCTTCATCTCAACCTTCATCGCGCAACCTCCCGCAGTTCGCCGCGCAGCCAAACGCTTGCAAAAACGTTAATAAATGCCAGACCGAATATGCTTAAAAAGCGGCGCCGCGCGCATAAGCCGCGGCGGCCGCTGATTATGCCTGACTGGGGGCTGTCTGACCGGCCGCCGTCTCCTGCGGGGCGGCGGCCTCCTCGTCCTTTGCCCGCTCGGGCAGCGCCTCGCCCTTCATGAACGCCTCGAATTCCCGGCGGTCGATGGTCTCCCGCTCCACGAGCAGGTCGCTGAGGGCGTCGAGCTTCCCGCGGTTTTCGCTAAGCAGCTCCTGCGCCCGCCTCAACGCTTCGTTCATCTTGCGCTGCACCTCGGCGTCGATGCGCGAGGCGACCTCCTCGCTGTAGGTGCGCGACTGCTGACCGTAATCGCGCGCGAGGAAGACCTCGTCGTGATCGCCGCCCAGATAGATCGGGCCCATGTCGTCGCTCATGCCGTACTGCGTGACCATGCGGCGGCAAACATCGGTGGCGCGCTGCAGATCGCTGCACGCTCCGGTGGAAACCTGCCCCATGACGAGCCCCTCGGCCGCGTAGCCGCCCAGCGCCATCGCCACGAAATCGAGCAGCTGAGCGCGGGTGGTAAAGTCGCTCTCCTTCTCCGGGAGCAGCAGCGTGTGGCCGCCGCTCCCGCCGCGCGGCATGATCGTCACCAGATGCACGGCGTCGCAGCCCGGAAGCAGCTCGCCCACGATCGCGTGGCCCGCCTCGTGGCAGGCGACAAGGCGCTTGTCCTCGTCGGTGACGACGTGGCTCTTCTTTTCCGGGCCCATCTGCACGCGCTCGATGGCGTCGTTCAGATGCCGCGCGGTGATCTTGTCCTTGCCCTCGCGGGCGCAGAGGATCGCCGCCTCGTTTACGATGTTTTCCAGATCCGCGCCCGCGAAGTACGGCGTGCGCTTGGCGATGTTTGCGAAATCGACGTCGTCGGCGAGCGGCTTGTCCTTGGCATGGACGCGCAAAATCGCCTCGCGCCCGCGCACGTCGGGATAGCCGACCGAGATCTGGCGGTCAAAGCGGCCCGGGCGCAGCAGCGCCGGGTCAAGGATGTCCTTGCGGTTGGTCGCCGCCAGCACGAGGACGCCCTCGTTGACCGCAAAGCCGTCCATCTCCACCAGCAGCTGGTTGAGCGTCTGCTCGCGCTCGTCGTGGCCGCCGCCAAGGCCCGCGCCCCTGCGCCTGCCCACGGCGTCGATCTCGTCGATGAACACGATGCACGGGGCGCGCCTCTTCGCCTGCTCAAACAGGTCGCGCACGCGGCTTGCGCCCACGCCCACGAACATCTCCACGAAATCCGAGCCGGAGATGCTCATAAACGGCACGCCGGCCTCGCCCGCGACGGCCTTCGCCAGCAGCGTTTTGCCCGTGCCGGGCGGGCCCACCAGCAGCACGCCCTTGGGAATGCGCGCGCCCACGGCCGTAAAGCGGCGCGGATTTTTCAGGAAATCGACCAGCTCGCGCATCTCTTCCTTTTCCTCGACGGCGCCCGCCACATCCTCAAAGGTGATGCGGTTGCGGCCCGGCTCAAAGACGCGGGCGTTGCTGTGGCCGAAGGTCATCATCTTCCCGCCGCCGCTGCCGGCCTGCTGGCGGAACATCAGCATGATGAAGGCCAAAAAGAGCGTCAGCATGATGGCAAAGGGCAAAAGCTCGAGGTACCACGGCGTCTGCTGCGGCGCCAGATAGATGAGATCAAAGCCCAGCTCGAGCTCCGTGATCTCCTCTGCGCTCACGCCCGTGCGCCGCGCCGCGAGCTGCCGGCAGGTATCCACGAACGTCTCACGGCTGACCAAGGCGGAAAAGTCGTAGGCGTCCGGGCCAAAGGCCTGAATCGGAATCGTGCTGCCGGACATCCGCGCGTAGGCCGTGCTGCCCTGCAGGGCCACGCTGTCCACCGCGCCCTGCTCGATGTATTCCAGCAGCCTGCTGTATTCGATTCTCGGGCCGCGCTGGCCGGTCAGCGATTGGGAGAGCAGCTGCGCGGCGATGAGCACGCCCACGATGATGAGCGCATAAATCGGAAAACCTCTATATGATTTCTTCAATGGGAACCTCCAACCGGCCCGAAGACTCGGGCGCCAAGATGATTATTTCTCGTAGATCTCCGGCCTCAGCACGCCGATATCCGGCAGATTGCGGTATTTTTCGTCGTAGTCGAGACCATAGCCAACGACGAACTCGTCCGGGATGGTGAAGCCGAAGTAATCCACATGCAGCGGCACGCGGCGGCGCTCCGGCTTATCCAGCAGCGTCGCGATGCGCAGCGAGGCCGCGCCCCGGCTCATGAGGTTCTCCCTGAGGAAGGAGAGCGTCATGCCGGAATCGACGATGTCCTCGATGATCAGCACGTCCTTGCCGTTGACCGGCTTGTCCAAATCCTTGAGGATGCGCACCACGCCGGAGGACTTGGTCGCGCTGCCATAGCTGGATATGGCCATAAAATCCATGCTCATGGGCAGATCGATCTCGCGCACCAAGTCCACAAAGAACACGACCGCGCCCTTGAGGATGCAGATGACCGTCAGATCCTTCCCCTTAAAATCCTCTGTGATCTGGCGGCCCATCTCGCGAACGCGCCGGGCGATCTGCTCGCGCGTGAGCAGCAGCTCGTCCTTCAAATCCGCGTAGGTTTGCCTCGTTTCCTGCCTGCATTCATCTGACATATGGATTCCTCCTGTTGATAGCATTGTACATGAATCGGCTGACGCCGGTTTTATCGTAGGATGTCTTTCTGTCGTATGTCTTTTTATCGTAGGTCTTCCGCCCGCCTTATCCATTCGACGAGCCGCGCCGTTTCCCCTTCCCGCACGCGGCAGCATTCGCCCGCGCGCAGGCCCGCCGCCCAAAGGATCGTGTCCCCGCTGCGCAGGATGGGCACGCTCCGGCGCATGGCGCGCTCCACGCCCGCGTCGATCATCAGCTTTTTGAGCTTTGCGCCTCCGCCGCGCCCAAACGGGATCATCGCGTCGCCCTCTCGCCGGGCCGTCACACGCGCATGCGCAAGCAGATGCGCCGGAATCAGCTGGCTCGTCTTGCCGTCGCCCGTCTCTCCCCCGCGCGCCTCATGCACGCGGAAGACGCCAAAGGGCGTCCGCGTCTCCCCCTCCGGCGAGAGCGCCGTGTCGGGAATCTCCGCCCCCGGCCTGACGAGGCACAGATACCGCTCGCCCAGCCGCGCCTCTCCCCCGCCGGGCAAGCCGGCGGCTCCCGCCGCCCGAGCGCCAAGCAGCGCCTGAACCTGCTCGAGCGCCGCCGAGCTGACGGGCAGCCCCGCCCGCTCAAACGCCCGCGCGAGCACGCGGCTTTGCAGCGCCTCGTGCAGCGAGGCGAGCCGGCCGCGTTCCAGCGCCGCCCCGTCGGCAAGCGGGACCAGCGCGATGCCCAGCGAAGCAATCTGATGGGAAAAAAAGTCCTCGTCCCGCCCGGCCGCGCGCGAAAGGCGGCAAAGCGCCGCGCCCGCGCCGGGGCAGGAGCGTTCCAGCTCCGGCAGCGCGCGCCGCCGCACCCGGTTTCTCGCGTAGCGCAGATCCTCGTTGGTCTCGTCCTCGCGCCATGTCTCGCCCTGAGCGGCCAAAAAAGCGCGAAGCTCCTCCGGCGCAGACAGGAGCAGCGGGCGGATAAAGGCTCCCCTTCGCATGCTCATCGCCGAGAGGCCGCGCATATCGCTCCCCCTCGCCGCGTGCAGCAGCACCGTCTCCGCCTGGTCGAGCGCATGATGGGCCAGCGCAACCGCGTCCGCCCCGATCTCCCGCGCCGTCCTTTCCAGAAAGCCATAGCGCAGGCGCCTCGCCGCATCCTCCATGCCGCAGCCTTCGGCCGCCGCAAGGCCCGGGGCGTCGACCCGCGAGACATACAGCGGAACGCCCCGCCTTTCGCACAGCGCCTGCACAAACGCCATATCCGCAAGCGACGCCTCGCCGCGGATGCCGTGCTCCACATGCGCGCAGGAGACCGAAATCCCCATCCGCTCGCGCGCCGCGCATAAAAAACAAAGCAGCGCCGTCGAGTCCGCGCCGCCGCTCACCGCCGCGAGCACATGATCGCCCGGCGCGACGCCGCAGTCTTTTGAAAGGCGCAGACAAAACTCTTCGGTGGTCATTTTCGTTTACTCCTGTCTACACAGATCCTATTGTACCCTCTTGCGCCCAAAATGGCAAGGCTTGCGGACAAAAAAAGCGCTGGAAGTGTTGACCTCCGGCGCATGGATGTCGATTGAGTGTCGCCTGTGCGAATGCCTTTCCTTCCAAAGATCCCTGCGCCCAACCGTCGGCAGCCAAAGCAAGACCGACACGAGCAAAGCCAAAAGCCTTCCCCTCTGAGCACCCGAAAGACGCCCGGATTAACCGGACGTTTTGGATATCGAAAAAAGCACAAACTC
>JAUNPI010000101.1 GCA_030536875.1 Clostridia bacterium | reverse complement strand
ATTCTTGCATGGTTTCTCTGTTTGCGCAATCCGCTGGGAAAGTTGACGCTTACGCCCCTTTTTTATATTTGTCTCCGAACGCCTTTTCAATCATCCGGGCATCGCAGAGACGCCCGTTTTTGCAGGATTGGTTATTTCTGATGGTATCTTCCGAAGCCATTGACAAGTTCCCCGATATATTTGCAAACATTTCATCGACTCCTTGATTTTTTTCTTGTGTTCGTGCATAATACTTATTGAAAAGTAGCATGATCCTATCGAGAAGTCTTCAACGGAGGTTGAAATATGGAAATAAAGCGAGATCGCTATTTGAAGAAAATCATCTCCTTTATGTGGGATGGTCAGGTGAAGGTGATCACCGGTCTTCGAAGATGCGGCAAATCATATTTACTCCGAACCTTGTTCAGGAATCATCTTCTTAGCGAGGGTGTTGCCGATGATCACATTCTTTCCTTTGAGCTTGATTTGACCAAGGATATCCGTTATCGTAACCCTTTGGAGCTTGCGTCTCGCGTTCGAGAAATTGTGGAACGCAGTACAGAACCATACTATCTCTTTGTAGATGAGATTCAGATGTCCGACGAAGTTCCGAATCCTTACAACCCTGACGGAAAGAAGATCACCTTTTATGATGCACTCAATGATTTGAAGTCTCTGGCCAACTTGGACATTTATGTGACCGGCAGCAACTCAAAAATGCTGTCCTCCGATATACTGACCGAGTTCCGAGGGCGCAGCGACGAGATTCGTGTGCATCCGCTTTCTTTTGCCGAATACTATTCGGCCGTTGGCGGCGATAAGCAGGATGCTTTTGACGATTACGCTTTCTACGGCGGTATGCCGCTGATTCTGTCCCGTCCCACCGATGCTGCAAAGATGGCTTATCTGAAATCTCTTTTTTCAGAGGTCTACCTGAAGGACATCGTAGAACGAAAGAAGATCAAGCGTGAGGATGTACTGTCTGCCATTGTCGATCTGCTTTGCTCATCTATCGGCTCTCTGACCAATCCGACAAAGGTTGCAGACACCATCAACACCAAGCAGAAGCGCAGCGGAGAAAATGTGGTCGCGCTGAACACCGTCAAGGCGTATATGGATCATCTGTCGGATTCCTTTCTCTTCACAGAATGCAAACGCTGGGATGTGAAGGGGAAAAGCTATTTCGACTATCCCAACAAATACTACTGTGAGGATATTGGACTGAGAAATGCCCGTATCGGTTTTAGGCAACAGGAAATGACACATATCGTGGAGAATATCATCTACAATGAGCTGCTGATCCGCGACTGCTCCGTTGACATTGGTATTGTCTACAGCAATGAGAAAAATGCCAAAGGCAGGGTTGCGCAAGTTGCACGAGAGATCGACTTCGTCGCAACCTCCGGCGGAAAGAAAACCTATATTCAGTCTGCCTATGCCCTGGGGACAGAGGAAAAGGCAAGCATCGAGAACAAGCCATTTGCACTGACCGGTGATTCTTTTCCGAAGATTATTGTACGCAGCGATATCCGCAAGCGTTGGTATGATGATCGTGGCATCCTCAATATCAGCGTCATTGACTTCCTGCTGGACGATACGCTCGTCTAATACTCATTTGCAATTCAAACGCTTAACAGAGCGCATCAGATTTTCTGCTCTGACGAAGCCAAGTGAAGTGAGGCGTACCTCACGGTACGTTGAACGGAACGAGGCAAAGTCAGAGCGGAAAAGATGGTGCGCGGATGAAGCCATTTTAATGAGGCTGTCAGGCTAAGGCAGAAAAAAAGACGGGGCTGTCAAGCTAATCCTGACAGCCCCGTCTTTGCGGCCCGGCGAAACGCATGGGATGGGCAGGCGCCGGTTTGACCGCCTTGTGCGTATTTAGAACTCCGAAATAATCTCCGTCCAGACCTGATCATACAGCTTCGTGTCGTCGCCCAGATACTTGAACACCTGGCACTTGTCCAGCACGTCCTGCGGCGGGTTGTTGACCGGGGAGTCGTTGTATTCGTCCTCGCCCAACAGCTCGATGGCGGCGGTGTTGGGGATCGCATAGCCGACATACTCGTAGTTCATCGCGGCGATATCCGCCCGGCAGAGGAAATCGATGAACTTCTCCGCGCCGGAGACGTTGCGCGCGTTCGCCGGAATGCAGATGGAATCATAGAAAACGTTGCTGCCCTCCTGCGGGACGACGTAATCCAGCGCGTCGTTCTCGCTCATGCAGAAGGTCGCGTCGCCGCTCCAGACCAGCGCCACGGAGGCCTCGCCGCCGATCATCTTGTCCTTCACCTCGTCGACGACATAGGCCAGCACCATCGGCTTCTGCTCGATGAGCAGCTGCTTGGCGTCCTCAAGGTCGGCGGGATCGATGGAGTTGAGGTCGTGACCGCACATCACCAGCGCGATGGCCAGCGTGTCGCGCGGGGAATTGAGCATCAGCATGTCCATGTAATAGGTCTCGTCCATCAGCGTCTGCCAGCTGGTAGGGGCTTCCTCCACGGTCTCGGTGTTGTAGAGGATGCCCATCGTTCCCCACGTGTAAGGCACGGAATACGCGCTCTCCGGGTCATAGCTCTCGTTCATAAAGCGCGGGTCGATGTTGGCGACGTTGGGGATGTTCTCCCAGTTGATCCTCTGAAGCAGGTTTTCCTGAATCATGCGCTCGATCATGTAGTCGCTGGGAATGATGACGTCGTAGCTCGAGCCGCCCATCGCGATCTTGGCGTACATGTCCTCGTTGGTCTCGAAGGTCTCGTAGATGACGTCAATGCCCGTCTCGGCCGTAAACATCTTGAGCACCTCCGGCTCGATGTAGTCGCCCCAGTTGTAGACGGAGATCGTCTCGCCCAAGGCGAGCAGCGGGCAGCAGAGGATCAGCGCGGCAAGCGCCGCAAAGAGCAGTTTCTTCATGGTGGGTATCTCCTTTCTCAATAGGGAATGCGAACCTGTTCGACCTTCTCCTTGCTTCGCCCATCCCTCTTCAAGTCGCTGAGATTGATGCCGATGAGCAGGATGAACACGCAGGCGAAGATGATCGTGGAAAGCGCGTTGATCTTGGGGGATATGCCGCGCTTGGCCATCGTGTAGATGGTGATCGAGAGGTTGGACACGCCGGAGCCGGTCGTGAAGAAGCTGACCACAAAGTCGTCGATGGACATGGTCAGCGCCATCACGAAGCCCGAAAACACGCCGGGCATGATGTCCGGCAAAATGACGCGCACAAAGCCCTGAAGCGGCGTCGCGCCCAGATCCTGCGCCGCCTCCGCCAGATGCGGGTCGAGCTGGCGCAGCTTGGGCATGACGCTCAGCACCACATAGGGCACGCAGAAGGCCACGTGCGAGAGCAGCAGCGTCAGATAGCCGAGCTGGATGTTCGCCATCGCGTAGAGCAGCATCAGCGAGACGCCGGTGACGACCTCGGAATTGAGCATCGGCAGGTTGACGACGGACAGCAGCGCCCGGCGCGTTTTCTTCCCCGTCTGAAACAGCGCGATCGCGCCAAATGTGCCCAGCACGGTGGAGATCGCCGCGGAGAGCAGGCCGATGGAAAGCGTCGTCCCCAGCGCGGCCATGATCGTCCCGTCGGTAAACAGCTCCTTATACCAGCGCAGCGTGAAGCCGCCCCAGTTGGCCCGCGACTTGCTGTCGTTGAACGAATAGAGGATCAGCAGCACAATCGGCGCGTAGAGGAACGCCATAATCAGGAACACATACGCCTTTCTCAGCTTTTTCATTTAGAGAATGCGCGCCTCCTTTTCCGGCTCCTCTTCCTTGTCGATGCGCCCGAGAGCGCCCATGAACGCCAGCACGACCACCATCACCAGCAGCGAGAGCGTGGAACCGAAGTGCCAGTCGCTGGACTTGCCAAACTGGTTTTGGATGATGTCGCCGATCAGCGGCACCTTGCCGCCGCCCATCAGCTGGCTGATGACGAACGTCGTCACCGCGGGAACGAAGACCATCGTGACGCCCTCCATCACGCCGGGCAGCGAGTAGGGCAGCGTGACGCGCAGAAAGCTCTTGCTCGGGCTGGCGCCCAGGTCGGCGGCAGCCTCCAGCAGGCTGCGGTCGATCTTCTCGATCACCGTGTAGATCGGCATGATCATGAAGCTCAGGTAATTGTAGACCATGCCGAGGATGACGGCGTTCTCGTTGTAGAGGAAGATGATCCTCTTGCCCACGCCCATGCCCTCCAGCCAGCTGTCAAACGCGGGAATCGCCTCCCGCAGGCTGGCAATCCAGCTGTTTAAGATGCCGGAGTTTTCCAGGATGGACATCCACGAATACGTGCGCAGCAAAAAGTTCATCCACATCGGCAGCACGATCAGCATGAGCCAGAGCGCCGGGCGCTTAAAGTCCTTGCCGGAGAGAATCAGCGCCACGGGATACCCCAGCAGCAGACAGATGACCGTGGTAATCACGGCGATTTTGAGCGAGCGCAGCAATAGCTTTACATACGTGGGCTCCAGCATGCGCCTGAAGTTGGAAAAGGAGACGACGGTCTGCTTCTGCGGGCGCTCGGAGACAACCGTTCCATCCTCCAGTTCAAAGGCGGTTGAGCCGTCCGCCTGCGTGATTTCCGTATACGGTATGCTTTCCTCCACCGTGATGCCGTACCAGACGATCATGCACAGCGGAACGATGATGAAGATCGCGGCCCACAGCGCAAACGGCACGAGCAGCGCGCGGTTTTTTCTCATGGCGGCGCCTCCTCATTTCGCGCGGTCGGCGTGGCGGCGCAGCACCTGCGCCGATTCCTCGCTCTTTCGCATGACCTGTATGTCCTCCGGCGCGACGGTCAGCTTGACCTGCGTGCCCACGGAGCGCGCGTGCGTGGAATGCACCAGCAGCACGTGCTCGCCGGAACGCACCTTCATCTCATAGTGGACGCCCTTGAAGAGCAGCGATTCCACGACGCCCAGCGGCACGCCGCTCACGGGATCGTCGGCGGGCCGAAGCTTCACGTCCTCCGGCCGCAGCACGACGTCCACCTCGGCGTTCTCGCCAAAGCCCGTATCCACACACCGGAAATCGCAGCCGAGGAAGCGCACCAGCCCGTCGCGCAGCATCACGCCGGGGAGGATGTCGCTCTCGCCGATGAAGTCCGCGACAAACGCGTTCTGCGGCTCGTTGTAGATGTCCTCCGGCGTGCCCAGCTGCAAAATCTGCCCGCCGCGCATGACGGCGATGCGGTCGCTCATGGTGAGCGCCTCCTCCTGATCGTGCGTGACGAAGATGAAGGTGATGCCGCTCTCGCGCTGGATGCGCTTGAGCTCCAGCTGCATTTCGCGCCGGAGCTTGAGGTCGAGCGCGCCCAGCGGCTCGTCCAGCAGCAGCACGTCCGGCTTGTTGATCAGCGCGCGCGCAATGGCCACTCGCTGCTGCTGCCCGCCGGAAAGGCTGGCGATCTTGCGCTTTTCAAAGCCCGCGAGGCCGACGAGCGCGAGCATGCGGCTGACCTCCGCCGCGGTCTTCTTTTTGTCCTCCCCGCGCAGATCAGGGCCGAAGGCGACGTTCTGCGCGACATTGAGATGCGGGAAGAGCGCGTAGCGCTGGAAGACCGTGTTGATCGCCCGCTTGTACGGCGGCAGGGGAATGATGTTCTGCCCCTTGTAGAGGATTTCGCCGCCGGTGGGCTTTTCAAACCCGCCGATGCAGCGCAGCAGCGTCGTCTTGCCGCAGCCCGACGGCCCCAGCAGCGTCACAAACTCGTTCTTGCCGATATCGATGCTGACGCCGCCCAAAGCGGTGAAGCCGTCCTCAAAGACGACCTTCACATCCCGTATCGAGAGAATCGCGTTCTCCATGTGCGTGTTCCTCCTGAAAGTCCATGTGATCCGCCCGCCGCCCGCGGGCGGCGAAGGCTTAGAAGTTCGGCGGCGTGCATACCCAGATGACCGTCGCCGGGGTCTTGCCCGTGTTGTGCAGGTAGTGCTGCTCCGACGGCTTGTAGGAAAAGCTGTCCCCCTTGCGCACGCGGTAGCGCTTCTCGCCCAGCACGAGCGTCACCGCCCCGGCGAGCACATGCCCAAACTCCTCGCCCATATGCGGCAGGTCGGTCTCGGTCTTCGCGCCCGGCTCGAGCGTCACCATGATGGGCTCGATGTCCTTCTTCTGCGCATTGGGAATAAGCCAGTGGATCGTCACGCCGTCGCCCGTCTCCTTGATAAAGACGTCCTCCTTGCGGCAGACGGGGTTGTCGCCCGTCTCGTCGGAGAAAAACTCGTGAAACGAGCTGCCCAGCGTGGTGAGAATATCCTCCAGCGTGGACAGGGACGGCGAGGTCTGGTTGCTCTCCAGCTGGGAAATGAACCCCTTGGACAGCTCGCAGCGATCCGCCAGCTCCTTTTGTGTCAGGTTGTTCTTCTGGCGAAGGCTTCTGAGCTTTTCGCCGATATTGATTTCCACGAAAACGCCCCCAAAGTTTAGCTATACAAAACTCAAAGTTCAACATTGCGATGCAGATTAAATCATATTTCTTTCTCGTTGTCAAGACCCTTTGCAAAACTTTTTCGATCAATTTCGGCTTTGTTCGCCTTTTGGCGAATCCCTTAAAACGAATCCGAAATTTTTTCTTTTATTTCTCGACTTTTTTGTTTTCCCATCTTGAACCGAAAGGTTACGATCATAAAACCCGACAGCGCCCTTTCCCGTTTTTTCGGAGCGCTCGGTTTAATGGTTCAAAACCGAAAGATCAGAATCAGAGAACAAATCGCCGCCCATTTCCGCTCCCATGCCTTTCGCCGCGCGAGGGCTCCCTCCGGAGAGGCTTGTTTCTTTCGGGCGGATATGCTATCCTTAACCTGAATCAAACGTCCAGAAAGGAGAGCCTTGCCATGAAACTCAACAAAGCCGCGCTTCCCCTCCTCACGCTGGCGCTCGCCCTTCCCTGCGCTTCGGTGGGGCTGGCGGAATCTCCCCTCGAGCTCACCGAGATTCCCGAGGAACGCTTCTTTTCAAACCCGTGCGCCGTCCGCGACATCGGCGATCCGCATGTGCTCCCGGCAAACGGCGAGTATTTCACGTTTGCCACCGGCGGGCCGATCGGCTTCAACGTTTGGCGCAGCAGCGACCTGACCGTCTTTACCAAGGAGAAGGCGATGAAAAAGGCCGCGTGGGCGTCCGGCGACCATTGGGCCCCAGAGGTCTACCCTTGGCAGGGCCGCTATGTCATGCTCTTCACCGCGCGCCGCTCGTCCGACCAGAGCCTGCGCATCGGCATCGCCTTTGCCGACGAGCCGCAGGGGCCGTATGAGGATCCGCTGGGCGAGCCGCTTTTCGACTTCGGCTATGCCGCTATCGACGGCACGCTCGTTTGCGATGACGGCGGCACGCCGTATCTGATTTACTCCCGCGACTGCTCGGAAAACGTCGTGGAAGACCGCCACGAGAGCCACCTGTACGGCGTTCAGCTCGCCGATAATCTGCTCTCGACCGTCGGCGAGCCCGTTCTTCTCACGAAGCCTGACGCCCCTTGGGAGACGGCCTCCGGCGATTATCGCTGGAACGAGGGCCCCGCCGTGCTCAGGCACGACGGACGCTACTACCTCTTCTACAGCTCCAATTATTTTGCCTCCAAGGAGTATGCGGTCGGCGTCGCCGTGGCGGATCATCCGCTCGGCCCCTACGTCAAGCAGGCGAACAATCCGCTGCTCAGCTATGTCGAGACAGACGGAACCGTTCTCGTCTCCGGTCCCGGCCACAACAGCTTTTTCGCGGTCGGCGACGAGCTTTTCACCGCTTATCACACGCACACCTATCCGCTCGCGCCCTCCGGCAACCGCCAGCTGTGCATCGACCGCGTGGGCTTCCACGCCGACGGCACGGCCTATGTGAGCGGCCCAACGCTCGCCCCGCAGCTTCGCCCGCTTAACGATCTCGGCCTCGTCAACCACATCCCCGCCGCGGCGAAGGGCGACGGCGCGCCGCTCGCGGACGGCGACATCTGCTGTGCGGCGTCTTCCGGCGACTATGTGTGGACGGGCGAGCAGACAAGCTTCTCTTGGGAAACGCCCGTGCAGGCGGACATGCTGCTGCTTTACCCCGCCGAGGGGAGCGCCGTCACAGGCCGCGCGATCATCAACGACATGTGGACAGCCGACTTTGCGCAGGACGCAAACGCCGCTCCGGGGCAGGCCGTCGTCCTCTCCTTCGAAGCGACGGATGTCACAAAGCTTGAGCTTCTCTTTGACGGCGAGAGCCGCATCGGCGAGGTCATGCTGCTGGGTAAAGGCGCTTGACGTTCATCGGAACGCAGCGCCGGATGCGCTCGGTCTTCGAAGCAAACACCGGCGGGGATTCGACGGAATCTTCGAACAGTTATATGCAATAAATATATTTATATACAATGGTGAGCGTTGACACGACATGTGAAACAAATTACAATATGGGTAAGCAGCGGAAAGCCCGTCCGGCTGAATCCGGGCAGACTTCCGAAATAATCGACAAAAAGGAGAGGAAAAGATGAAGAACCTGAAAAGCGGACTGTGCCTGCTGATGGCGCTGGCGATGACGCTTTTTGCCGGCGCGGCCTTTGCGCAGGAATACTCCGCGACGGCGAAGGGCTTTGGCGGCGATGTGACCGTGACCTTGACCATCGAGGACAAGACCATCGTGTCCGCCACTGCGCAGGGCGACAGCGAGACGGACGGCATCGGCTCCAAAGCGATTGAGAGCATGCCGCAGGACATGGCCGCGCGCAACAGCGTGTTGGTGGACGCCGTAGCCTCCGCCACGATCACCAGCAACGCGGTGCTCGCAGCCGCGAAGGAAGCGCTCGCAGCCGCGGGGCTTGCGCCGGAGGATCTGGCGGCCAACGAGATTGAGACCGAGGCGGAATTGGCGATGCCGGCCTTTGAAAATCCGGATGTGATCATCGTGGGCGCGGGCTCCACCGGCGTCAACGCGGCGATTGCCGCGGCCGAGGCGGGCGCGAAGGTCTACCTGATCGAAAAGAATGACGACATCGGCGGCTCCATCCGCTTTGCCGGCGGCACGACTTCCGCGGCCGGTGCGCAGATGCAGATCGACGCGGGGCTTGAGGATAGCCCGGAGAACTTTGCCGAGGATATCGTGCGCATGGGCGGCGGCACCAACGTGCCGGAGCTCACCAAGAAGCACACGGAGAACGCCGCGGCCGCCGTGGACTGGCTCGACGCCCTTGGCGCCGACTTTGGCGACCGCGAGCCAAAGATGTCCTCCTCCTATGACGCGTTCAACGTCGCGCGCGAGTACCGCGTCACCGGCGGCGGCAAGGCCATCATCGAGCTGATCCGCCCGCTGCTGGAGGAGCAGGTTGCCGCCGGCAACGTGAGCATGCTGCTCAATACCGAAGTGGCCGACATCATCGTAGAGGATGATGCCGTGAAGGGCGTCATCCTCACCGACGGCCGCGAATTCCGCGCGCCGGCCACCGTGCTGACCACGGGCGGCTACGGCCACAACGAGGAGCTTCTGCACAAGTACAATTACGAGAATGTGCTGACGATGGCCCCCTCCTTTGTAACGGGCGACGGCTACCGCTTCGCCGAAAAGGCCGGCGCGCAGTTCAGCAACATGGATTACCTGCCTGCCTATCCGGGCGGCATGCCGGTGGACGGCTTTGACGTGACGACGACCGCCGTAGTCACGGGGTATGCGGGCGCGATCTGGGTGAATACCGACGGCGAGCGCATCGTCAATGAATACGACGCGCTGGACAGCGAGCGCAAGGCGGCTTACGCCAATGCACCGCACAATCTGGTGTACATGATCCTCACGCAGGAGATGCGCGACACGCAGGATTCCATCATCAGCAAGGACGAGGGCTGGGCGCGCTTTGACGAGCTGCTCGCGGCGGAGAACTGCGTGTACACGGCCGACACCCTCGAGGAACTCGCCGGGAAAATCGGTGTGGACGCCGCCGGGCTTCAGGCGACCGTGGAGGCGTACAACGCCGACGTGGAAGCCGGCGAGGACACGGCCTTTGGACGCCCCGCGGAGTCCATGATGAAGCTCGAAGGCCCGTTCTACGCGGTGAAGACCTGCCCGTATGTCATGCTGACGAAGGGCGGCCCGCTCATGAACACCGACGCGCAGGTGCTTAACACCGAGGGCAACCCGATCGTCGGCCTCTACGAAGGCGGCGAGCTGGCCGGCGGCGCGAACATCGGCGGCAGCGCGAACA
>JAUNPI010000100.1 GCA_030536875.1 Clostridia bacterium | reverse complement strand
TACTCGTCGTTGAGGATGACCGCCAGCTCAACCACGCCGTCTGTTCCCATCTGATGCTAAACGGTTACGAAACGACCGGGTGCCTGAGCGCCAACGAGGCTTACGACGCCATGTACGGGCGGCTGTACGACCTGATCGTCTCCGACATCATGATGCCGGGCGTAGACGGCTTTGAGTTCGTGCAGACCGTGCGCGGCCTCAATCAGCAGATTCCCATTTTGCTGATGACCGCGCGCGACGATTTTACCGCCAAGCTGCGCGGCTATCAGGCGGGAATCGACGATTTCATGGTCAAGCCCATCAATCTGGACGAATTGCTGCTGCGCGTCACGGCCCTGCTTCGCCGCGCCAAGCTCGAGAGCGCCAAGCGCCTGACCATCGGGAACACGACGCTTGACGCCGATGAGCACACGGCCTACGTCCGCGGCAAGGAGGTGCCGCTCACCGCGCGCGAATTTAACCTCCTCTTCAAGCTGCTCGCCTCGCCCAGGAAGACGTTCACCCGCTCTCAGCTCATGGATGAATTCTGGAACGCGGAAAGCGCGCCCAACCTGAGGGCCGTGGATGTGTATATGGCCAAGCTTCGCGATAAGTTCTCCGACTGCGAGGATTTTGAAATCGTCACCGTGCATGGGCTGGGCTACAAGGCGGTCCCCCAATGAGCGCAGGGAAAAAAAAGAGCCTGACGGCGACGGATATCCTCTATCATGCCCGGCGCTTCATCATCTTTCTGCTGATGACGTCGTTCGTCGTCACCTGCTGCGCGCTGCTTCTGCTGCGCTCCATGCAGATCGACGAACAGGCGATTCGTCAAAACGCGCCGCTGACGCTGTTTAACGTGCTGTTTCTCTCCGTGCTGATCTGGTGCGCCGACACGCTGCGCAGGTACTTTTGGGTCAACCGGCATGTTCGCCGGATCGTGCGGGGTCTTCAAAAGATCCAAAGCGGCGATTTTTCCGTGCGCATCGCGCCGGTTCAGGAGAAAAACTCGCGCAACGAGCTCGACGGCATCATCGACGGCATCAACCAAATGACCCAAGAGCTCGCCGGCGTGGAGACCCTGCGGACGGATTTCATCTCCAACGTCTCCCATGAGCTCAAGACGCCTCTGGCCGTCATCGACAATTACGCCACGCTGCTGCGCAATCCCGCGCTCACCCATCAGGAGCGCATGGATTATGCGCGCATCATCTCCGGGGCTGCCGCGCGCCTTTCCGGCCTGATCACCAATATCCTCAAGCTCAGCAAGCTGGAAAACCAGCAGATCTATCCCGTCGCCGCGTCATACGATCTGGGCGAACAGCTCTGCGAGTGCATGCTCGGCTTCGAATCGATCTGGGAGGAGAAGCGCCTCGACATCCAAACGGATATCGAGGACGGGGTCGTGATTCAGGCGGATCGGGAGCTGCTCGGCCTCGTCTGGAACAACCTGCTCTCCAACGCCGTCAAATTCACGGAGCCCGGCGGAACCGTCTCCTGCGCCCTGCATGCCGACGGCCCGTATGCCGTGGTATCCGTTTCGGACACCGGCTGCGGCATGAGTCCGGAGACCGGCGCGCATATTTTCGAAAAATTCTATCAGGGCGATACGTCCCATGCCGCGCAGGGCAACGGCCTGGGGCTTGCGCTCGTCAAAAAGGTCGTCGATATCGTCGGCGGCGAGATCTCCGTGGCCAGCACGCTGGGCAAGGGCAGCACGTTCACCGTCAAAGTGGGGAGGCAAACGCTGTGAAGCTTCTGAAGTCCATCGGAAAACAGCTTCTCTTCCCGCCGCTTGCGCTCGCTCTGCCCCTCGTCCTCTTGGCCTTCGGCCTGCTGATGTATGTGTTCTCCGCCGGTTTGGACGGCACGCCCATCGCTTATGCCGCCTATGCGCTCTCCGCCTACGCGTTGGTCGTCGCCTGCGCATCCATCCCCCGCGCGCTCCGTCTCGCCGGGCTCATCCGGCGGAATGCGCATGTCAGCCGCTTTTTAAACGACTACGCTTTCCGGACTCAGACGGCGCTGCGCCTCGGCCTGCTGCTCAACTTGGCCTTCGCGGCGTTCAAATTCGTCGCCGGAGCGCTGTACGGCTCCTATTGGTTGATCGCGCTGGGGCTCGATTATGCCGTGCTGGCGCTGATGCGCTTTTTTCTGCTGCGCAGGCTTCAAAAGACGCCCGCGCAGCCCGATGCCCGCAGCCTGCTGCAGCAGTACAAAACATACCGGCTGACCGGCGCGCTGATGTTCGCGCTGAACATCGTCATGAGCGCCATCATCCTTCAGGTCGTTCTCGACAACCGCACATACAGCTACCCCGGCACAATCGTCTACGCCTTTGCCGCCTACGCCTTCTACAAGGTCATCACAGCGGCGGTCAACCTGATCCGACGCCGCAAGCGGGCCGAGCCGCTGTTTGCCGCCGCGCGCTGTCTCAATCTCGCGGTCGCCATGACGTCCATCTTTTCTCTGCAAACCGCCCTGCTCTCCATGTTCGGCGGCTCCGATGCGTTCCGCCTGATCATGAACGCCGCCTCCGGCTGCGCCCTGTGCATGGGCATTCTCCTGATCGCGGTCATGATGGTCATCCGCGGCACAAGCGCCATTCGCCGTCTCTCCGCGGGCAAGCCTTGAGCGGCTTTCGCGGCCGCTCGGGCCCGATTCCGGCAGCGGCCGTTTTCCCAAGAAGGAGGTTCATTCCATGAGCAAACCCATTCCCCATGAGCAAGAAGAAGGCTCCGCCTCACAAAGCGCGCCCCATTTTTCTTACACCTATTCCGCCCAGCAGCGCAAGGAAATCGAGCGAATCCGCGCCAAGTATATGCCCTCGGAGGAGGACCGGATGGCGCGGCTGCGCCGGCTGGACAAGCAGGCCGAGCGTCAGGGCATGATCGCGGCGATATGCGAGGGCACGATCAGCACGCTGCTGCTCGGAATCGGCATGACGCTCTCGATGGTCTTCACCCGCTATTTTGCCTTGGGCATCGTCGTCGGCGTATTCGGCATGGCCGGCATCGCGCTGGCGTATCCGCTCTATCAGCACGTCACGCGCAAAAACCGGAAGAAAATCGCGCCGGACATTCTGCGGCTCTCCGAGGAGCTGCTCAGCGGCAGGCCGGGGACGTAAATTGGCCCAAAAAACAGGGGGCTAATTATCCTTCCAAATCATTTCTCCAAAGTCGTTTTTTCAAAGTCTTTTCCTCAAAACCACGGGATATCGTCATGCTCAAACACCGGCTCGCCGCCTACGGCATACGGGTCATAGCGCTTCAGGTTGCAGCCAAACTCCTGCAAAAAGCCAATCTTTCCGTCCTCCGTCCAGCGAATAAGCGACATGCCGTCGAACGCGCCCGCCTCCTCGCCGTTCATCTTGCATTCAAACGTCCACTGCACAACCGTTCGATCGTCCTGATGGAAATAGCGCTCAATATCCCAGCGCAAAACCCTTCCGCGCGTGTTCCACTCGCCAAACCAGTGCGCAATTTTCGCGCTTCCGTGGTATTCCGGGCCCCAGCTCTCGATATAGACCGCATCCGGCGAAAAGATCTCGGCGATGCCCCTATCCTTGCGCTCCAGCCACATGCCAAACCACAGGCGGATGATGTTTTCCCTCACATCCGCCGTCTTTTCCCTTGTCATATTCATTTTCACGCCTCCCCTGTTTTCGCACACGCACCGCGTTTGAAGCGCCGCACACCCATGTCGCCGGACGGACCGTCGGCTTGTGTCGCACCCGCCTCTCTTGGCTGCAACCATGTGATACCGAAGACAATCATACCATAGATCGACACACTGTTCAACACCGCTCTGGCATGGCTGTGCAGGATTCGGAAGCCACGTCGGAACACGGCAAAGGGGCTGTCAGGCTAATCCTGAACATTTCAAAAAGCAATTTTTCTAAGAATCATTGGCTTCCTTGAGCTTGGGGCTCCGCCCCAACGCCCCGCCAAAGGGCTTTCCGATCGCCCTTTGGAAACCTTCGGGCGCAAATTCTTAGTTTTTGCTCGAAATGTTTGGATTCTTAGCTTGACAGCCCCTTGCCGTCATCCTGCTGCGGGCGGAAGGTCTCCTGCCCGCACGCTTTTTCGATCGATTATCCCACCTGCTTGAGCATGCGGATCAGCTTATCCACCTCTCCGGCGTCCACAAGCATGCCGTGCGTCGCCGTGATGGGCACCAGATAGGCGTCCACGCTGTAGGCGTAGCAGGCAACCGTCGTCTCTTCCCCGTCCGCGTCGGTCATCCGGACGGTCAGCACGGACTGCCCCAGCTCGCCCAGCTCCACGCGCGAGGCGCCCTCCAGCGCGCCAAGCTGCTCAAGGATGCCCTGCGCCGTCGCCGATTCCGCATCGTCGGCGGTCAGCGTAAGCTCGCCGTCCTCCCATGTGAAGACCGCCGTGCCGAGCTCCTCCGCCGTGATCGTCTCAAGCGCCTTGTTCCAAAGCGTATCGATGCTCGCGCTCAGCAGGCTGCTCACATCGCTGCTGAAAAGCGTATAGACCATGCGGGAATCCGCAAGACGGGCATAGCGGTTGCCGCTCTCGTCCTCGCCGCCCAGAAGCAGGCTGAGCACCGCCTCTTCGCCGTCGTAGATCATAAGGGCCGTCGCCTGCTCCTCGTCCAGCTGCCATTCGGCGAGCTCCTCGTCGCTCGCGGACACGGCAATCAGCTCGTTCCAGCCCAGATCGTTGGCCGCCGAGGCCAGCTTTTCCGCGGCGGAGGCGTCGAGCTTCTCGCCCGTCGCCGCGTCGCTCCATGTCCCGCTTTCCCCGTCATAGGCGATGTCCAGCGAGCCCACCGTCAGCCTCGTCACCGTCTCGGCCTGCGGGATGGATTCCATCTGCGCGAGTTCTGTCAGCGTGAGGTCAAAGGCGCTCTCCAGCGAGCTTTCCACCACATAGAGGGCGTCGCTGTTTGATGCGCTAATGTAGTATCCGTCCTCAAACGGCGTCTGAGCGCCCACTGCAAAGGTGACCGCGCCGCCGTCCGCATCCTTCGCGGTCACGGCAAACGACGCGTCCGACAGCCCGTAATCCGATCGCTCGGAGACATCCGTCAATTCGCGCGTCGCCGTCAGGTTCGCGATGCGCTCCGCCAAGCTCTCCAGCACCGTCTGGTTCACCGGGAAGGAGGCGTCGCCCTCGCGCGTCCAGCCATCCTCTCCCTTTTGGAAGGCGTATTCGGCGCCGTCCTTCTCCCACGAGAGGGACGTCACGTCGCTTCCCTCCGCCCAAAGCGGAAAGACGCCTTCCGTCTCGCCGACCTCCTGCGCGTTCTCCATTTGGTTGACCAGCGCATAGCCGCCCACGAGCACAACCAATGCCCCCAGCATCAGCGCCATCTTCATGCCTCGCCTCATCTGCGTTTCCTCCTTACCACAATCGCCAGACCCGCAATCAGCAGCACGCCCGGAATGATGCCGATCATCACCGCGCTCCAGAAGGAGCTCTGCGCCTGCGTGAGCGTGAGCCCCGCTTCATCGAGCGACTTGGCGCGGATGGAAATCGTCTCCGCCTGATCGCACATCCAGTCGAGGCTGTTCATAAACAGATCGCTGTTTGCGCCGGAGACCATCGCATTCACGGAATCCGTGAGCAGGTCGGCGGAGGTCACCCACACCATGCGCCCCTCGCCCTTTTCGGAGGCGGCGGCCACGGCAAACGGGCCTTCCGTATCCCCCTCTTCCTTTTCCGTCGTCTGCATCTGCAGAGCGGCGGCCTTGCTGTATGCCGAATCCGACGTTTCCAGCAGGGTGGTCACCGTCGCCTCGCCGTCCCCGGTCTCCTCAATGGGCTGAGACAGCGGCGTGAGGACAAAGTATCCGCCGTCTAAAAGAGGCTGGGTGATGTCGTGGCTGGCAATCTGCGGGAGCAGATAATACGGATACCGGCTGACGTGCTGGTTCCGATCGCCCTCGACGATCAGGCCCTCTCCGGCGGTCATGCCCATGCTCGCCGTCACGCGCAGCAGGTTCTCCATGCTCCCGGTTTCGATGTAATCCGTGATCAGCACGACGCGCCCGCCCGCGTCCAGATAGGCGATGAGCTTGTCCGCCTCCTCGCTGCCAAGGTCGCTCTGCGGCACATGGATCACCACCGCGGAGGCGTCCTCCGGAACGCTGTCCTCGCTGAGCAGGCTCAGGCTGTCCAGCTCGAGGTTATCCCGCTCGATGAGCGTCTGGATGCTGCTGCTCAGCTCCGTCTCGCCGTGGCCCGTGAGCGCATAGACCTTGGGGATATTCCCGCTGGAGACGTAATGAATGGCGTTGGTCAGCGCATTTTCGCCGTCAAAGCTGGTCGTCGTCGTGTAATTGTAGGAATAATAGTCCATCTCGTAGCTGGTCACGTAGATCTCGTCGTAGCCGACCAAACGGGTTCTCTCGCCGCATTCGACGAGCACGCTGTTGGCATACAGCCGCGAGATGTCCAGATCATAGCCGTCCAGAAACGTGGGCTTCTGCGTGGGGTCGATCAGGGTCACCTGAATATGGTCGCTCAGGCTCGCGTAGCGGTCCAGCAGCCTGGTGATCGTCTCGTCCTCGCGCCCGCTCTGCGCCAGCAGGTAGAGCGTCACGTCGCTGTCAAGGCTGGCCATGATGCGTTTCGTCTGGTCGCTCAGCGTGTAAATGGCCTGATCCGTCAGGTCAATCTGCGTCTTGTCCGCAGGCAGTGCGGAAGCGATCAGGTTGATCACCACGGCAATGGCGATCACGACCGCCGCCGCGAATGCGGAATAGCTTCCCGCGAAAAAACGCTTGCCGAACATGCCGCGCATGCGCTCCGCCGCAGAGCGCTTTTCCTTGGGGCGCTTGGGCTGCTTCGGCTGCGCAGCCTCCCTGCCAAATCCTCTCATTCGCTCCACCGCCTTTTCTCCATCGCCTGCACCGTCAGGAACAGGAACACCGCGATGATCGACCCATAATAGACGACCGCCGTCAGATCGAACACGCCGTTCACAAAGCCGTAAAACCTGTCGAACACGCTCAGCTGCGCCATGATGCTGGCAAACAAGCCCTCAAAGGCCGAGCTGTTTACGGTATAGCACGCCATCAGCGCGCCGATGCCAACCACCGCCGCGCCAAGGGCAACGATCGGATTTTTGCAGAGCATATACAGCGCGACGGCGAACAGCGCCACCAGCAGGCACAGCGCCATGAGCGAGGCGGACGCCTCCGTGGAGACAAACTCCGAGAGCCCCTTCATAAAATACAGCAGCAGCACCGTCACCAGCGTGATGACCGCGGAGGCGACCTGATTCTCCGTCACGGACGAGATCAGAAGCCCCACGGAGAGCAGGCACGCGCCCAGCAGGAAAAACGCCGCCAATGCGCCATACGCGGTGGCCAGCGGTACGGATCCGAACTGCATGAGGATCAGCGGATAGAGCGCCATGATCAGCGTCGGCGCCGCCAAAACGGTCAGCATCGCCAGATATTTGCCCAAAACAACGCCGCTCATGGAGACGGGCAGCGCATAGAGCAGCTGGTCGGTCTTCTGCCGCCGTTCCTCGGCAAACGTGCGCATCGAAAGGATCGGCACGGCGATCAGGTAGATAAACGAAATCGCATCGAGCACGTAGGCGAAATTCGCATACGCTCCGCTCAGATTATAGGCCATCGTGTAGATGCCCGCAAAGATCAGCACAAACGCCGAAAACAAATAGCCGAGCATCCCTCTCCAGTACGAGCCCAATTCCTTTTGGTACACCGCGATCATGCGCCCTTCGCCTCCTGTTCGTCCGGCGCTTGGGCCGCCCCTTCGGGCGAGGCCTCGGCCTGCGTCAATTCCTCAGCCTGCGTCAATTCGAGGAAGACATCCTCCAGCGTGGCGCGCTCCCGCTTCATCTCCAGAATCGGCAGCCGCCTCTCGGCAAAGCCGTAAAACAGCGCCTCGCGGATATCCTCCCCGTCCTTCGGGGTGAGGAGCACGCGCGTGCTCCCCTCCTGCGCGGGCATGAGCTGCGCACCCTCGGCCAGCGCCATGCCCGAGAGTGCCTCGCGCGTCTGCTCCTCCCCGGCGCGGACGGTCAAATCGATTCTGGCTCCGCCGGCCATCAGCCCGGTCAGGTTTTCGGCCGTATCGCTGGCGACAAGCCGGCCCTTGGCGATGATCATGATGTGGTCGCAGACGGCCTGCACCTCGCTGAGGATGTGGCTGGAGAGGACGATGGTGTGCTCCTTCCCCATCTCGCGGATGAGCTCGCGGATCTCGATGATCTGCGCCGGGTCAAGGCCCACCGTGGGCTCGTCGAGGATGATCACCTGCGGCGCGCCGAGCAGCGCCTGAGCGATGCCCACGCGCTGGCGATAGCCCTTGGAAAGGTTGCCGATCAGCCTGTCCTTGACCTCATGCAGCTTCGTCTTGTCCATGACCGCGCGCAGCTGCTTTTCCCACTCGACGCGCCCCACGCCCTTGGCGCGCAGCACAAACCGGAGGTATTCGTTCGGCGTCATATCCGTGTACAGCGGCGGAATTTCCGGCAGATAGCCGATCATGCGCTTCGCCTTGACAGGCTCGTCCAGCACATCGCACCCGCCGATCTTGACCTCGCCGCTCGATGCACCGAGACATCCGGTGATGATGTTCATCGTCGTGGATTTCCCCGCGCCGTTCGGCCCGAGAAACCCGTAAATTCTCCCCTTCTCGATGGAAAAGGACAGATCCGATACGGCGGTATGCCCGCCATATCGCTTGGTCAGATGGCTGACTTCAATCACGTCCCGCGCTCCTTTCACGCCGCGGCTTCTTCCGCGGCTCGCTTGATGATCGATTCAAGCATACGCCGCAAATCGGATATCCGTTTGAAGCCATTGTGGCAAAATCCGCTCAGCGCTCCACGCTTCGCGGCAATTTCTTCACATTTGGCGCGCGCCTTTCTCTGTGCGCGTCCCTTTGCGGCAAAAAATGAGCGAACGTCCACAATCGTTCACATCTTTCAAAAAAATGACACATTTGGCTTTCCGATCCGCGCGGCAAAGGGACGCCCGTTTGAGCGTCCCCCCAGCATTCCCCTTTCTCATGCGTTCCAGCATACCTTCAGCGCCTTCGCCAGCCGCCCCACCTCCAGCGGCTTGATGAGGCAATCGTCCATGCCTGCGCGAAGCGCCGCCTCCTTATCCTGCGCCTCCTGCCCCGCCGTCATCGCGATGATGGGCACATGTCCTCGCTCCTCCTTGCGGATCGCCTCCGCCGCCGCGCAGCCGTCCATGCCCGGCATGCGCATATCCATCACCACGGCGTCATAGTGACCCTGCGCAAAGTGCCTGACGGCGTCCGCTCCGTCGACGGCGATCTCCACCTCGGCTTTTGCGCCCGTGAGGATTTGCAGCGCGATCCTCGCGCACAGCGCGTTGTCCTCCGCCACAAGCAGCTTCCTGCCCGCCAGACACGCGCGGTCGTCCTCCCTCTCCGCCGCCGCCTCGCATGCCGCCGGGCAAACGAGGCGCATGGGCACGCAGACGGTGAACACCGTTCCTTCGCCCCACTCGCTGCTGACCTGAATCGTCCCGTGCATGCGCTCCACAAGCCGCCGGACGATGGCCAGCCCCATGCCCGTTCCGGGAATGCGGCAGAGGATGGCTTCCTTGGCCCGCGCATAGGGCCGATAGAGCTTGCGCAAAAAATCCCGCTTCATCCCCATGCCGTTGTCCCGAACGACAAACGTGACGGACGCGCCGTTCTCCCCGTGCTGCCGGACGCTCGCCCTCAGGCTGATCTCTCCGCCCTCCTGCGTGTACTTGATCGCATTTGTGAGCAGATTCATCAAAATGCGCTCAAGCGCGGAGCGGTCCGCCGCGACATGCATGCCCTTCAGCGCGCCCATGTCGACCGTCAGCCGCTGCCCCTTTTCCCCGGCTCGCCTCGTGGCGAGCACAAGAAGCTCCCGCTCCAGTTCCTCGCCGGAAAACTCGTCCTCTTCTCCCGAAACCGCCAGGTCGCTCGCAATCGATTCCAGCGCATGCGCCGCAATCAGCAATTCCCCTAAACAGCATTCCACCTCTTTCCCCTGTCTTTGCGCTTCCAGCGCCAGCTGTGTCAGCGCAACGACGCTGGTCACCGGCGTGCGCAGGTCATGCGACAGCGCGGCGATTCTCATATTCTCCTGTCTGCTCAGCAGCATAGCATCCCATCCCCCTCATGATGTCTTACGCGTCGATTCCTCCATGTTTTCCCTTCTATTTTCCCTCTATGATTCTTTTCTATTTCTCTCCTA
>JAUNPI010000099.1 GCA_030536875.1 Clostridia bacterium | reverse complement strand
AACAAAATAAGAAAAAAATTTAATCAGAATCAAAGAGCAAGTGGCAAACTCCGGTTATAGCATAGTTTTAATATGGGAACAAGTGTTCTTTTCATCTCGCGCCACTTTTCGCGCTACTTTTTTTGTAAGATTCATCCTCTTCGCATCGCGACGGCCTCAGGTATACGGCGGCGAGGGGGAAAAGCGCTTTGCCCGCGATTCGTCCGGCCGGTTTGCCGCCCTCCTGCCGGGCCCAAATAGTCAGGAAAGATCAAGAAAAAAACTTGCCGGCGCGCCCTGCATTTTAGACCGGCAAAATGGGCTAAAATGAACATTTTGGGGGATGCTTATGCAGATTTTTTCGAAAAATCGAGCCGGTCAGTCGTTTCCGCCAAGGCGTTTGCAGGGCCGCTCAATCTCGAAATTATTTGCTATTGCGCAAAAAAAAGCGTGCGAAAATCAGGAAGAAGTGTTATAATGTAGCCACAAAGAGGCAGGGGCCGCGAGGCGGAATCCCGCAGCGAATGAATATCGTCCCGACTCAAAGGAGTGCTTCATATGACCGCTATCTTCGTCTTCTTCGCGCTGATCGCCGCGAACATCGTCTACTCTGTGTATGACAGCCGCCGCATCGAGGCCGCCCGTCAGATGGATGACTTCTACCGTGTGGAGTATAAGAAGAGCTATGGCATCAAGAGAGAGTCTGCCGGCGCTCTGAACAGCCTCTATTGATGAGGGAATGCCCTGTCGGGCCTATGTGTTCCGTTCCAAATCCGGAGCAGCGTCTGCTGCTCCGGGTTTTTTGGTTCCATCCGTTTTTTCATTCCATCCTGCAAGCGGGCGCTTCCGCCCTGCCCCGCAGCGACAGCGCCTTGCCACACGAAAGGCCGGTGATCCCTTGATTTACGGTAAACTGCCCATCGTTCTGCTCTCCGTCATGGCTTCTCAGGAAGATGGAACAAAGGAATACGCCATCGCCCATACCATCCTCTCCAATCCTCATCAGGCCGCCGGTCTGAGCATCGTCGAGCTCGCCGAGCGCTGCCATGTCTCGGTCAGCTCGATCTCCCGGTTCTGCCGGGCGCTCGGCCTGAGCGACTTTGCCGAGCTGCGCGAGCTCATCGGGCAAGCCGACTGGCATTTCGCCCCGGCCTCCCGCGCGCCGTCGGCGGAGGAACGCAAAAGCGACGCCATCCGCCTCATGCACGGCAGCATAGACCGTGCCGCGCTGAGCGTCGATATGCGGCAGATCTCCCTGCTGTGCCGCAAAATCGCCGCCAATGAGCGCGTCGCCCTCTTCGGTTTGCTCAAGGCGGGGACGGCCGCCCAATGCCTGCAGGCCGATCTGCTGCTTCAGGGCAAGATGACCATCTGCAAAACGCCGCTCGCCCAGCAGATTGAATACATGGAACGCGCCGACGAGCGCGATCTCATCCTCATTTTCAGCTATTCCGGCATCTATTTCGACTATCTGAATCAGCACATGCCCGCAGGCCTGCGCAAAGCGCATGTCGTCTTCATCGCGGGCGTGAAGGATGCGCCCAGTCCCTGTATCGATCAGCTCATCTCGTTTGATTCCGATCTGACGCAGGCCTCTCATCCCGTGCAGATGCAGATGATCGCCGCGCTAATCGCTCAGGAATACGCATGGCAGCGCGATGCGCGGGCGTGACGGCGTTTTTTCAGAATTTGAAAATCGCTTGCACGCTCTGATACCGCGATGATATATTGACCTCAAACAACCGGCCCGCGCAAGCCCATCCCTTTCCCAGCGCGGATCAGGCTCAAGGAGGTATACGCATGAACATTCTGACCCCCGCATCGATCGGAAACGCCATTCTCAAAAACCGCATCCTCTTTCCCTCCATGTGCAATTTCTATTGCGACGCCGAGGGCTTTGTCACCCCGCAACTCAAGGCGTTTGTTCGCGTCCGCGCCGAGGGCGGAGCCGGCGCGATCATCATGCCCGGCAGCCCGCACGGCAAGCCGGGCCCCGCGCGCCCCGCGCTTTCCCATCCCAAGTATGTCGACGGTTGGCGCGCCCTGAGGGATATCTGCCACGAGCAGAACTGCCGCCTCTTTGTGCAGATCCATCCCGCCAAGGCGCAGGCCGGGCGCGACCCCTCGCTGCTGCTGCCCGACTGCATGCCCACCCAGATGATCCGAGAGATCGTGAGCAGCTATGCCGCCTGCGCAAAGGCCGCCCGCGACATCGGGCTGGACGGCGTGGAAATCCACGGCGCGCATGCGCACGAGGTCGCGCAATTCATGTCGCCTTACTACAATCACCGCACGGACGGATACGGCGGCTCCGTCCGCAATCGCGCCCGGCTGGGGATCGAGGTCGTCCGCGCGATCAAAGAGGCGGCGGGGGAAGATTTCCCCGTCATCTTCCGCATAAGCTCGGAAGAGCGAATCCCCGGCGGCAGAGAGCTCGCCGAGACGATCGAGATTTCGCAGCTGTTGGAGCAGGCGGGCGCGGACGCGCTGCACGTTTCCACGGGCATGCCGCTGTCGGAGGCCTTCATCTCCGCGCCGATGGATGTTCCAGACGGCTTTAATCTCGATCAGATCGCCCGCATCCACGACGCCGTTCGCATTCCCGTCATCGCCGTCAACCGCATCAATACCCCGGAGCTGGCGGAATCCGTCGTCTCGCGGCGGATGGCGGATTTTGTGGCCGTCGGCCGCGGCATGCTTGCGGACCCTCAGTTCGTCCTCAAGGCGCAGACGGGCGAACCCATTCGCCAGTGTCTGGGCTGCAACCAAGGCTGCCGCAAATCGCTGACCAAGAAGGAGATTTACTGCGTGCAGAATCCCTTCACCGGCCGCGAAGCCTCGCTGCGCCTGACCTTCGACGAGGCGCTGGGCCGCAGACGCGCGCTCGTCGTCGGCGCGGGGCTCGCCGGGCTGGAAGCGGCTTTGGATCTTGCGCTCCGCGGCGTGGCGGTGGAGGTTTGGGAAAAATCCTCCCGCGCAGGCGGCCTGCTCGAGCTTGCGCGCATTCCGCCGCACAAGGACGTCATGGAGCGGATGGTCTCCTATCGCACGGAGCAACTTCGCCGTCTCGGCGTGCCCATTCGGTTTGACCGGGAGGCCACGCCGGAAAACATCGGCGCCTTCGCTCCCGATCTCGTCGTCGTCGCCACGGGAAGCCGTCCGTCCGTCCCGCCCATTCCGGGGCTGGAATGCCCATTTGTCTATACGTCGGATCACGCGCTGCGCCTGCTGCGCGAGGGCAGCTTCGGGCATACCGGGCGCTGCGCCATTCTCGGCGGCGGTTTGGTCGGGTTGGAGATTGCGGACGCGCTCTGCGCGCGAGGCATTCAGCCGGAGATTTTCGAACTGACGGACGACGTAGGCGCGGGTCTCAACAAAAATCGCCTGTATTTCATCCAGAATCGCCTCGAAGCCGGCCACTGTATCGCCCATTGCGGCGCGCGCGTGGAGAGGGTAGACTTTCCCCATGTGACGTACAGCGCGGCAGGGGAAACCCACACCGGCGGCCCCTTTGACGCGGTGATCACGGCGCTTGGCCGCCGCAGCGAACACGCGTTGGCGGATCGTCTCCGGGATACCCACCCGGAAATCGAGGTCGTCTGCCTGGGCGATGCAAGCCGCATCGGAACGGCGATGGACGCCGTGCTCGAAGCCGCTCGGTTTGCCGCGCAGTGGACGCCGGGCAGCCCCGCGCGCTAAGCGCGATCCTCCGTCCGCCTTTCGCCCATTCAAAAGGGAGCGCCGAAATCTCGACGCTCCCTTTGATGATTCTGATTTTCTTGCTCAGCTTTCCTTACTGCGCGACCGGGTAGACGCTGCACTGGGTCTTCTTCTTGCCCATGCGCTCGAAGCGAACCACGCCGTCGATCAGCGCGAACAGCGTGTCGTCGCCGCCGATGCCGCAGTTCGTGCCCGGGTGAATGTGGGTGCCGCGCTGACGGTACAGGATGTTGCCCGCCAGAACGAACTGGCCGTCCGCGCGCTTGGCGCCCAGGCGCTTGGACTCGCTGTCTCGGCCATTGTGGGAAGAACCGGTGCCCTTCTTATGAGCGAAGAGCTGAAGATTCATCGTAAGCATCTGCTTGCCTCCATTCCTCTTGCTGGATCCGAATGAATTTCGGATAGATTTTCTGGATGTCTGTAAGTCCCTGTAGGACTGTGCGGAGTACGATCTGCGAGCGCTGCGCCTGCCGCTCGTCCATCCTCTCGGGGAGGACGCACCGCAGCAGCCCGTCTCGAACCCTGACCTCGGGCACGACGCCCGCGACGGACTCGAGCGCGTTGACGCCCGTCTGCGTGAGCGCGGAAATCGCGCAACAGACAAGATCATAGCTCCCTCTGTTTCTCGCGCCGGCATGTCCGCCGGCTAAAAAGCCGCGCACATCGCCCGCCGGGGAAACATAGACCGTGATGGTGGTCATGCCGCCGATCAGCCGATCTTGGTGATCTCGACCTTGGTGTACGGCTGGCGGTGGCCCTGCTTACGGCGGTAATTCTTCTTGGACTTATACTTGAAGACGATAATCTTCTCGCCGCGGATCTGGCCCACGACCTTGCCCTCGACCTTCACGCCGTCCACAACCGGGGTACCGACTTTGACATCGCCGTCGTTGCCCACGAGCAGAACGTCGAAAGAAACCGTAGAATCAACCTGCGCGTCGAGCTTCTCGACATAGATCACGTCGCCCTCGCTGACGCGATACTGCTTGCCACCAGTCGCGATAATAGCGTACATTTGGTGACACCTCCTAATGATTTACTCGCCGGGCTTAGGTAGCCAAAAGGGCATTTCAAATAAACCAGTCCCGAGCGGCTTGCCTTACAATGATAACAGTTTTTCGTTTCCCTGTCAATCATTTTCTTTTCGTTTTACCGCAATGGATCAGGTTTTTTCCTTCCGATTCCGCGCGCATACAAGCAGCCTCGCGCCAACATGGAGCCCTGCTTCCCGAATCGCCAGCATATCGAAGAGAATCACCAGCGGATACGCCGCGCTCAGGTACAGCGTAATGATGCTGTTGCAGGATTCGGCATGGTTATACGCGACGCCGCCATACAGCACAAGGAGCGCCCCCGCGACGCCCGCCAAAATCCACACGCTCTGCCGCAGGGAATCGCTTGAATTGCGCATACAGACGAGCAGAAGCAGCAGCGCGGCGGCGCACAGCCTGCCCGCCGCGGAAAGGACGGGCCACACGCGCTGGTAGAGCTCCGCAATCTGGTTCTGGGTCTCAATCGCCTTCACAGCCGCTTCATAAAACGAATCCCCGTAGTCGCATATAGCGATGTTGCCCGTGATGGCCTCAAAGCGATTGACCGATTTGTTCAAGCGCCCCATGCTGAACTCCAGCTCAGCGGGAATCTCTTCAAAAGATGACACGAAGTCGGGAATGCGGGCAAGCGCCTGCATGAGCCGCTCTCCCGTTCCCTCCGTCCACGGCGGCATCAGCGCCGAGGGCATCGTCCAGCGGCGCTCAAGCTGGTCGCCGTCCAGCGCGCTTTCCAGCTCGTCCGCCATCCGCTTCCAAAATGCCTGCGAATCCTCTAGGCTCGCAAAATGTCCCGCCTGCTGTGCGGCATCGCGCAGACACCAGAAAAACCAGCCGTTTTCCACCTCGCGCTTCTCCCGGTTTTCCGGAAGGCGCGCATACTGCGACCACTCGTCCAGCTTGGCCTCAAGCTCGCTTTCGATGCTCCTCAGCGACGGGCTGTAGGCATACAGCATCCTGATCTTCGCTCTCGACGCCGCCACATACAGCGGCTCCTCTTCATCCGTCTTCACCGCATAAATGGCCTTCATAACCCTCGGAAATTCCCCTTCGGAGAGCTCATTGGTGATGCCCACGCCGTATTTGGCCTGTCGCTGCGCCCGCAGGCCAACGCTCGTTCCGCCCAAAGCGAGCACGGGAAGCATGCACGCGGCCAGCAGCCCCGCCGCCCGGCGTTTTTTCCCCGACAGCCACGCGGATAAAGACGAAACCGCGGCAACGCCGAACAGGAACGGCAACAGCCAAATCGAATCCTCTCTCGTGTAATAAAATACAGGCAGCGCCACGCAGGCGGCGATCGTCCACGGTAGCCATGACGCCGGCCTGCGATAGCGGCGCAAGTATATGGCAATCAAGGCGACGATCACCGCAAACGCCGTCAGCGCGCTCAGCCCGTTGCGGTAAACGCGCAGGAGGATATCCCGCGAGGTCATCGCCGGGTTAAATAGCAGGGCTGCGTAAAGCGCATAGTGAAACGGCTTCATGCGCCCGTCGCTGAGCGCGGCGGCGGCCATCAGGCTTACCCCGGCATGGAGAAGCGCCATGCTCAAGAGATACGGAAGCCGCAGCTTGTGAATCACCGCAAGAAACAGCGGGAACGACCACCCCTTAACGAGCGTCAGCTGATCATATTCCGGCCCGCCGTTTCCAATCTGGTGGGCAATATTGACCATCATGGCGTCGTCGTGCGGCGCCAGCGGGAGCGCCCAAATCGGCAGTCCCTGCATGCTCCACAGCTTGACAAGCAACAGCAGCCCCGCAAACACGCAAAACGCCCTGCGGCTCTCCAACCGCTTCCATCCCGTTCGCTTGGCGATGATGCTGTTCATGTTTCCTTCCTCAATACCCCGTCGCCTCTTCATTCTTGACAAGCTTGACGATGCGGCTGGTGCCAAGGCGCGTCGCGCCAAGGGAGAGGAAGCGCTCCGCGTCGTCCAAAGAGGCGATGCCGCCCGCCGCCTTGATGCCCTTGCCCGGGGCCATGTGCTTCTTCATGAGCGCCACGTCCTCAAACGTCGCGCCGGCGGTGGAAAAGCCCGTGGAGGTCTTGATGAAATCGGCCTTGGAGCGCGAGACAATGCCGCACATGCGGATCTTCTCCTCCTCGCTGAGCAGGCAGGTTTCGATGATCACCTTGAGCGTCCTGCCCGCGCAGGCCTCCTTGATGGCGTCGATCTCGGCGAGTACCTCGCCGTCTCGCCCGTCCTTGAGCATGCCGATGTTGATGACCATGTCGACCTCGTCCGCGCCGTTTTGGACCGCGTCCGCCGCCTCGAATACCTTGGCCGCCGTGGTGGAATACCCCGTCGGGAAGCCGATGACCGTGCATACGCCGACGGCGTCGGGGTTCCCCGCCATATAGGCCTTGCACTGCGCGACATAGGAAGCGGGAATGCAGACGGTGGCGGTGTGGTAGCGCATCGCGTCGTCGCAGATCTGCCGGATCTGCTCCCATGTGGCCTCGGGCTTCAGCAGCGTGTGGTCAACCGCAGAGAGAATGTGAGTAAGCTCCATAAATATATCCTCCTCCATTTGTTTTTTCAATTATACAGCAAATACTCCATCCTCGCAACGCCCTGTTTTCCCGCGCGCAGGCCATCGTCCTCATCCGCGCCAAAACACGCTTGACGCGGGCACGCCTGCGCGGTATAATCAATGTGCTGTCCGAAGGCAGCCATCGCTTGATATCAAGGCCACGAAGGCAATCTCCCCGGCGAACCGGGGTCTTGTCTTCGCGGCCTTTTGATGTCGTCATGATCCACATTCGACAAAGGAGTATCGCCATGAAAACAAATGTCTCCGTCCGTCGCCTGTCCCTCTCCGCCATGCTGCTGGCCATCGGCCTGCTGCTTCCCTTTCTGACCGGTCAGATTCAAACCATCGGAAACATGCTCTGCCCGCTTCATCTGCCGGTATTCATTTGCGGCATGATCTGCGGCCCCGTCTGGGGGCTGGCCGTGGGCGCCGTGCTCCCCCTGCTGCGCAGCTTTCTCTTCGGCATGCCGCCGCTGATGCCCACCGCCGTCGCGATGGCCTTTGAGCTGGCGGCCTACGGCCTGTTTGCCGGCCTTCTGCGCGGCAGGCTTCCCAAGACGCTGCCGATGCTCTTCGTCTCGCTCGTCAGCGCGATGCTTCTCGGCCGCGTCGTCTGGGGTGCGGCGAGCCTCCTTCTCTACGGCTTTGTCGCCAAGAGCTTCACATGGCAGATCTTTGTGACCAGCGGCTTTGTGAACGCCATCCCCGGCATCATCCTCCAGCTGGTCGTCATCCCGCCGGTTGTCACCGCGCTGGAAAAGGCGCATCTGGCACAGTAACCCTTTTCGCACAAAAAAACGCCGTCGGATATCGGCGTTTGATGGGGTTATGGGGTCAATGCTTGTCTAACAGCCATTCCAATGCGTTGATTCGCCGGATGCCTTCATAGTCTGCCGCCGGGTCGTCATCCAGCGTCAGGATCATCTTGGGATAATGATTGTCGATTCTTTGCAGAGGCCGCAATTCACGCCGCAAGGTCGCTTCGTCCCGAACAGATGCAGCGACCTGAATGTAGGTCGTGCCGGATTGATCGACAGCGACGAAATCGATTTCGAACTCATCCATTTTACCGATGAACACATCGTATCCTCGACGCAGCAGCTCCAGATAGATCACGTTTTCCAGCAGATGGCCAATATCAGCTTGTTGATGGCCCAGCATGAAAAAGCGCAAGCCAATATCAACCGCATAATACTTTTCCAGCGTTTTCAGGTGCTGCTTTCCGCGAATATCGTATCGCTTGACCTGATAGACGATGTAACTGTCCAGAAAAGCCGACAGATATCTTTCGACCGTCCGCACATCCAGCTTACGGCCCTCTGAAGTCAGTGTATCCGCAATCTTTTTGGTTGAAATCGGGCTGCCGATGCTGCTGTAAACAAACCGAAGAATGCTTTCCAGAATCATGGGATCAGCTTTTTTCAGCCGGCCCACCACATCCTTCAGTACGACTGTGTGATAGATGCCGCTTAGATATTCTTCGATAGCCTTTCGGTTATTGTCAAGTTCCGTCACATAGGGGAAAGAGCTGGTTTCGATGTACTCCCGGTACTTGCGGCCGAGATCGTAGGTGTTTCCTGTCCACTGCACATATTCCGCAAAGGACAACGGCAGCATATCTATCGTCACATAGCGACCGGAAAGATGGGTGGCTAACTCACCGGACAGCATATACGCATTGGAACCGGTCATATACAGATCAAGATTTTTGCGCAGAAACAAACTGTCGATCATCGGCGGGAAGTCCCGTACATTTTGAATCTCATCCAGAAACACATAGGTTTTTCCCGTAGGAGAAGCCCGCTCCACAATGGCGCTGTGCAACTTGACGGGATCGCGCAGCTCAATACAATCGAAGTCTTCCAGATTGATCGAGATGATCTGCTCGGCAGTCACGCCGCTGCTGCGCAGCTCCTCCTGAAACAGTTCCATGAGTGTGGATTTGCCGCAGCGGCGGATACCCGTGATGACTTTGATCACCCGTTTATCCCGCCAGCGCTTCAACGCATCCAAATACTCTTTGCGTTCAATCATCTGCCGCACCTCCTTACAGCACCATTATATGCAAAAACTCTCGTTTTATCAAGAGTTTTTGGATTTTGATGCTGTTTTCAGAAAATCAACGCGCGTTGAAGATGCTCCGCAAGAGACCGCCGCTTCCAGCAACTTTGGACTATCTTCTTCTCACTACCGGGCGCGCCTTGCAAAGGGAGCGGTATGGCGAAACACATACGCCATGCCGCTCCCTTGTTTATTCGCCAATTCAAGCTTTGTTCGGCTCTTGCGCCTCGCGTTCGTTTGCGCTTACCACTGAACGGATTGCAGATCCAGCTTCACGAAGATCCACTCGCCATTCTCGTCGAGCCTGAAACCATAACGCTCCACGCGCACAACGCCGTCCACCTCAATTTTGAGGTCGATCACGAAGTACGACGTCTTCACGCCGTCGATTTCAACCTCTTCCACCGGGAAATACTGGGCAAGCTTTTCCTCGACGGCCGTGCGCTCCTCCTCGGAAATCGCAGCCATGCGCTCGGTCACCTGCGCCACAAGCCCCTGCGCGTCCTCGGAAAGCGACACGTTCAAGGTCTGCATCGCGGCTTCGACCACGTCCTCAAAACCGATGGAGGCCAGCGTCACCAGAATTTGCTCCTGCGCGGGCAGGGTCTTCAGCGTCTCGTATTCCGTCTCGGTCATGATCTCCTGCGCGCCGACAACTTCAATGGTCACCACGCTGCCCTCGGCCTCCGCCTCGGCGACAGCGCTCAGCAGCGTATCGACCATCGGCGCAGCGGTGGGCGCGGGCGTCGGTTCGGCAGTCGGCTCTGCCGTCGCCGTGCTGGCGGTTTGCGGGCGCGGAGTCGGAACAAAGGTCGTGTCCGTATCCTGAACGGGCGTTGCCGTCGGTGTGGGC
>JAUNPI010000098.1:5620-10211 GCA_030536875.1 Clostridia bacterium | reverse complement strand
CGGCCGCCTTTCAGGCTCCTATCCGGAAAAATTTGCCGGTTAGAACAGCAGCTGCTGCTCTAAAGTAGCTGTATATATATCTTGATACTAGTATATCCGGAAAAATTTGCCGGATAGAACCGAAAGAATTTGCCGGATAGAGCGGCAAAATTTGCCGGATTATTGACGCCGAAGATAGCCTCTGATATCCTCGTTCACGTATATCCGGCATGTGCCGCGATACTGGGCCTTGCGCCATCGAATGATCTCCCCGTCACGTAAGTCGGCAAGACAGCGCCTCACGGTGCGCTCGCTGACGCCCATCGCGGCGGCCAAGTCGGCCCGCGAGTACACGCAGAATATCTCGTCCTCGTCCGGGTCGTATCAAGGGCTATCCCCGGCGCAGCCGGTGACGTTGTAACTGCTGACCCGGTAGCGATCCCAGATCAGCCCAAAGGCATAGCGTGCCAACGCATCCAGCCCCTCAAACGGGCCTTGTGGCAAAGGCACGATCGTGTATAATTGTTTCATAGCGGATGATGGGGGCATCATCACATGGGGAGGGGTTATCATGCCCACTTATGACACATGGTATAGCGATTATGTCGCCCTGTATCTCCGCAACCGCAAGCCCCGCACTGTCGACGGCTACGCGCAGCTTCACGGCGCGTACATCTCGCCTGGCATCGGGCCCATGCAGCTGGAGGCCGTAACGCCCGAGGACGTCCAGCGCGTCTTGCTCGACGCCGGCGAGCGCGGCGGCCAGCGCTGCGCGCAGGCCGTCTACGCGCTCCTGCGCGCCGTCATGCGCCGTGCCGTGCGCTCTCGGCGCATTCAGTGGTCGCCGATCGATGCCGTAGACCGGCCCGAGCACACGCCGCAGCCGGGGCTCGCCCTCACGGCAGCCGACTATACGGCGGCTCTGCCGTGGATCCTCGAGGACGTCGGCCTGTCCCTTGCCCTGCTGGCAGGGCTCAGGCGCGGCGAAATCGCCGGGCTCAGGTGGGGCGACGTCGATCCGGCCGCGCGGCAGCTGCACGTCAGGCGGCAGCGGATCCGCACACGAGCCGGTCTCATCGATGCGCCGCCCAAGTCGGCCTCGGGCGTGCGTGACGTGCCGCTCTGTCCGGAGCTGCTCGCCATCCTGCGCCGGTCGTACCAGCTGGCGCCGTCTCTGCGGGTGATCGATACGGCCCCGGAGGCCATTGACAGGCGCTGGCAGCGCCTGCAACAGCGCGAGCTCCAGCTGTCCCAGCGCTACCGGCTGCACGATCTGCGCCACACCTACGTGTCGCGGCTGCTCCTCGCCGGGGCCGTGCCGCGCGTGGTGCAATACGTCGCCGGTCATGCCTCTCTCGACATGACCCTGCGCGTCTATGCCCACGTGACAGGCGCGGACGCCCTCCGAGAGCTCGACAGGATCGCTACATTGACGCGATGATTTGGAGCGCACCTGACTCTTAATCAGGGTGCCCAGGGTTCGAGCCCCTGAAGGTGCACCAAATTTGTCCGAAAACGCTGAGTTTTCGGACTTTTTATTATGCATTTCAGCCTAAATTCCGTCCGAAAAGAGCAAAGCAGAGGCTTTTCAGCCCCTGTTTTTTCGGTTTCTTTCGCGAATGCGCGCAAGTAATACGCCGACGCCCATGATGTTCATAGCCCGGCGTAAATGATAGGTGAGATAGCCTAACGCTATTTCGGCGCTCACCTTCTCCTTTCCCTTGCACAAGAAGTAGTGTGCTCCGTCGTACCCCGTACCTTTTTTGTCCGTCAACATTGAACCTATGGGACGCTTTGTCCCAAAGCCGGGTTTGGGGAGGCTCCCCAACAAGCGTTTTTACAGAGCCACCGGCGCTGTAAAAATCGCGAGCGTTGTACACTTGCCCCGCTTACCGGTTAGCGCACACCCGGATATTGCAAAAAATCTGTTGGTAATTCTCTTGACAATAGGCCCTGCAAAGATTATTATAATCCCCGTAGGGATTAATGCTTGCTAATTTTCAGTAGGAGGTTATCATGGAAAACGAGAGTATTATCTCCATGAACAAGGCGTTAAGCAGAATAAACGGTCTTTATCAGAAATGGTTTCAGACAAGGACGCTGAATAGCTATTTAATCCAGACGCTTAATGCCCTGTTTATGGAACCAGACTTAACTCAAAAAGAAATAAGCGACAAGTACCAAATTCCCCGCCAAACCGTCAACAATGCAATCCAAGCATTGAAGAAGGAGGGCTATGTGGAGCTGGTTCAGAACGAAAATGATAAAAGGTGGAAAATAATTCTTTTTACTGAAAAAGGGCAGAAATATGCCGAGGAGACTGTTTTGCCGCTTTTGACGCTGGATCAAAAAATTGCAAAGCGGATGGGGCCAACAAAATATCATCAATTCATAACGCTTTTACAAGAGTATGGCGATTCTCTCGAGCACGAAATAGCAGAGAGCAAGGAGGCAAGCCATGAAAAAAGGTAAAGTCATGATAGGCATTATACTTGTTGCTATTGTAGCGCTTGTTGCATGGCGGTTATTCTTTCCCAATATACTTGCGGAAAACGCCGCACCAGAGGACGTATCTAAAGGCACCGTTTCCATGAATGAGGGAGGAAATATTCTTGTTGCCTATTTCTCTCTTACAGGTAATCGTATCTATACGACAGAGGTAGATGCTGTTACATTGGCCAGTTTGAATATTCAAGACGGTGAAGTTTTAGGCAATGCCGAAATTTTGGCGCGAGCCGCAAGAGAAACAACTGGGGGAGACATTTTCTTTATTGAAGTAAGTGAAAAGTATCCCGAAAGTTTTGATGGAACTTCTGAGCGCAGTAGTACGGAACAAAGCCAAGATGCCCGTCCCGAGCTGGCAGCTCATGTCGAAAATATAGATCAATATACAACGGTTATTTTGGTTTCTCCAACTTGGTGGGGAGCTCTGCCGCAGGCTGTATTGACATTCCTTGAGGAATATGATTTTTCCGGTAAAACAATTATACCGATTGCGACCAGTCAAGGAAGCGGATTAGGAACTGGCCCCAGACAGATTACCGCCGCTTGTCCAGATGCAATCGTGGAGGAGGGCCTTTCTGCAAATGATGTTTCCGATGTAACCGAATTTTTACAAGACATGGGATTGGCTCAACAATCATTATAGCGCTCTCATAAAATTATCATTTCACAACTTATGATTTAGGAGGTTTTACTATGGAATTTGTTACATTAAACAATGGCGTTAAAATGCCCTTGGTGGGATTTGGCGTATTTCAGATTGAGGATGCCGCTCAATGTGAACAATGTGTTTTAGACGCTCTGGACGTAGGTTATCGGCTGATTGATACGGCCCAGGCATATTACAACGAGGAGGCCGTTGGCCGCGCTTTACAAAAAACAAGCGTCCCCAGAAAAGAAATTTTTTTAACAACAAAAGTATGGGTTACAGAATTTGGCTATGAAAAAGCAAAGGCATCCGTACTTGAATCCATGCGAAGACTTCAAGTGGACTACCTTGATTTGGTGCTTATCCATCAATGCCTTTCTGACTATTATGGGGCCTATCATGCTTTAGAGGACATGTATGCCGAGGGTAAAATCCGAGCAATCGGTATTTCAAATTTTTCCGCAGAGCGGATGGCGGATATTGCGACATTTAACAAGGTGGCGCCTGCTGTCAATCAAGTAGAAACACATCTGTTTTGGCAACAGTACGAGCTCCACGAATGGATGGAAAAATACCATATTCAACACGAAGCATGGGGCCCTCTCGCCCAGCATCGTATTTCCGAGGTCATCAATCACCCCGTTCTAAAGGAAATTGCCGCCGCACACGGAAAGACGGCATCCCAAGTGGCTTTACGCGCCACCATTCAGCGTGGGATCGTCATTATTCCAAAGAGTGTCAGAAAAGAACGTATGGAGGAAAATATTGATCTCTTTGGTTTCAAATTGACTGAGGAGGAAATGGCAAAGCTCCGGGCTATTGATGAGAACAAGTCCCTGTGGTGTGCCTATGACGATCCGATGATCGTGGAATATGCCATGTCATAAACGGATGCAGATTCATTGATTAGATCACTTTACTTATAAAAGATGACTGCGCTTTGTATTGCCCTGCGTCGTGATGATGCTGGTATCAACTACAATTCCTTTCTTATTGACACCCCCGGCTAACCGCCGCTTCCGACAGGGGAATCATTCGGCCGGCCATCGTCCTGCGCCGGCCGTCACTTAAGTTCATCGCTGGACAGGCATCCGACGGAGCCGTCCTCAAGCTGCACATAGTAATAGCTTCCCGATACGCCGATGACCGTCACCGCATCGCCGACGGCCAGCATCGCAACCGCGTCGTAGGAATCCGACGGGCGGCTTCGGAGGACGACGGACTGCGTGCCGTAGGGCGAGGCGACCTCCTTTTCAAACGTCCCGTTGACCACGCTCGAGCCGTCCGTGGACAGATAGCTGGACATCATATAGCCGCTCACGCTGTTCTGCCCGCCTCCGATGGTCACCTGCGACCACCCTTCCCCCGCGTCGGAGACGATCTCCACCTGTGTGCCGCTGTAAAACTTGCCCACAGAGCGGCCGTCTCGGCTCGGCTGATCGCGCATGTTGAGTTGGCTCG
>JAUNPI010000098.1:0-5610 GCA_030536875.1 Clostridia bacterium | reverse complement strand
CGGCCTCCTGCGCCAGCGCACAGCCCGCCGCCAGCGTGAGGGCAGCCGTCAGGGCCAAGAGCTTCAACCATCGTGGTGTTGCCATATTCATCCATCCTTCGCGGCGCGCCGTCGAATCGTCTCGCCAAATTCGCATGAGCAGGAAAAAACGGAAAAACTTTCCTCTCGCTATACAAGACGAATCACCCGGGCGCTTTCATCCCCAAATTCCAAAAAGGTTCCGGCTTTCTTTGCCTCCTATTGTATCACGGAATTCCGCTCATGCCAAAGGAAAAAAGCGTCCGAATTTGCACGAAAATCGGGAAGGGCAACCCATATCTTTTAACAAAACCGAAAAAAACGCGCTTTTCGGGTTTACGCCTCTGCCCTTTTGTACTATACTATATGATATTCAGTTTTCAAAACACCCGCCCGGTTTACTGCTTTTTGCGCCAAAGGAGGCCCTCCGTTCATGAAGCTCTATCTGACGGGCAAGCCCTGTTCCCAGCAGCGCCACTGTTACTATGTGGAAGGCGCGCGCGTGCCCTTTATCGTCGATTGCGGCTATCAGCGCTGTTACGAGGGGGACGAGCGTCCCCACCTGACGCTGGAACAGATTCACAAAAGCCGCTATCTCTTCCTCACCCATTCTCATGAAAATCAGGCCGGCGCGCTGCCCTTTCTGCTCTCGAGCGGTTTTTCGGGCCGCGTGGTCACGACGACGGAGACCGCCAGACAGCTGAGCGTCACGCTCGACGATCCCATCGTTCTGGAGGGGCTCTCCCTGCCCTATGCGCCGGCGCAGCTTCCGGGCGGCCTCAGCGTCATGTGGGGCCGCAGCGGGCATTGCTCGGGCAGCGCATGGTTCCATCTGAGCGAGGGCGGACGGACGCTGTTTTTCTCCGGCGATTATTACGACAGCGCGCGCGTCCATGCGGCCGACCCGATCGTCGGCATCCGGGCCGATCTCGCCGTGCTCGACTGCGATTACGGCGCGCTCCCCGGCGGCAACTCCCGCGAGGAGCAGGTTGACCGCCTGATTTCCGCGATCTCCGCCGCCCTTGCGGACGGCAGGCCCGTGCTGCTGCCCGTCCCCCGCTACGGGCGCGGTCAGGGCATTTTGACCTATATCAGCGAGCGTCTTCCGGATGCCGATATCTTCGGCGACAGCCACTTTATTGAGGAGCTCAGCCATCTGGACGCCGCCTCCGCCATGTGGGTGCAGCAGCGGGCGCTGGATAGGCTCGCCGACACGTTCGTGCGCCCGATTCCGGAGGACTTTGTCGCGCTGGGCGTGTATTTTTTGAGCGATCCGCAGCTCGACTCCGGCTTTGCCAGAACGCTGGTGGGCCGCCTGCTCGCCTGCGGCGCGCGCGTCATCATGACCGGCACCGTCGAGCCGCGAACCTACGCCTCCTTGCTGATGCATTCCGGACAGGCCTGCCTGATCCGCTATGGCGTTCACTGCACGCAGGCGGACATGATGCGCATCGCCGCTCAAAACGACTTTTCCAGAATCATCGCCTATCGCTCGGATTTCGCTCCGACGCAAAGCGTATACGATGTCTAAAGCGTTTCTTTGTAGATGGATTTACATAGCAAAAGGGACTGTCAGGATAATTCCGAACATTCTAAGATAGAAAAATCTAAGTCGGTTAAGCCTTTGAGGAGCTTGGGGCTCTGCCCCAACGCCCCGCCAAAGGGCTTTCCGGTCGCCCTTTGGAAACCTTCGGGCGCAAATAACTTGATTTTTCCTTAGAATATCGGGATTCTTATCCTGACAGTCCCTTTTATGCTACCATTTCTTTCTCAAGGCATCGGCTTGGGGCCCAAGCGGCGGGATTATGGCTTGCCCGCCACGGCCTCCAAAACGGCCTCAGGCATCTGATCCTTTTCGCAGACGGCGCCGTGACGAACGGGCAGGCTCGGAAGGCGCCGGATGGAATCCGGCTCGCGCGTGCCGGTCAGCGCGCTGAGCGCCTCGCAGCAGGCAAAATCGTCCCTTCCCTCGCAGGCGGCTTTGCCCGCCACGGCCTCCAGCACGGAGGCGCCGAACTTGTACGGGCTGGCGGTGGAGACGATGACGCTGAGCGTCCTGTCCCCCGTCTCCCGCTGATAGGCGCGCAGCACGGCGGAGGCCACCGCGGTGTGCGTGTCCATGAGGTACCCGTCTTCCTTCCACGTGCGCTCGATTTCGGCGCGCACGCCGTCCTGGTCGACATAGCCCGCCGCGTAGCGCGCGCGAAGCCTTTCGAGCATGTCCTCGCCGATGGCATAACAGCCGCGCGTCTTGAGTGCTTCCATGAGCGCGGCCGTCTTCTCCCCGTCGCAGCCGCCCAGATCAAAGAGCAGCCTCTCGAGGTTCGAAGAGATCAAAATATCCATCGACGGGGAAATTGTCTTGTAAAAGGCTCTCGAGCGGATATCGTACACGCCCGTCCGGATAAAGTCGGTCAGCACGTTGTTTTCGTTGCTGGCGCAGATGAGCTTGCCCACGGGCAGGCCGGCCTTTTTCGCATAGTCTGCCGCGAGGATATCGCCAAAGTTGCCCGTCGGCACGCAGAAATTGACCGCATCGCCCGGCTTCACCGCGCCCTGCTTCAGCAGATCGGCATAGGCCGAAAAATAATAGACGATCTGCGGCACAAGCCGCCCGAAATTGATCGAGTTGGCGGAGGAGAGCACGCGGCCCTGTTCATCCATTTTCCGAGCAAACGCCGCGTCGGAGAACATGCGCTTGACGCCCGTCTGCGCGTCGTCGAAATTGCCGCGCACGGCAATGACATGCGTGTTGTTCCCACCGGTGGTCACCATCTGCAGCCGTTGGGCCTGACTGACGCCGTCCTCGGGATAGAACACGCAGCAGCGCGTGCCGGGCACGTCCAAAAAGCCTTCCAGCGCGGCCTTGCCCGTGTCGCCGCTCGTCGCCACGAGGATAAAGATTTCGCGCGTCTCCCCGTGCTTCCGGCCGCTGAGCGTGAGCAGATGCGGCAGCAGCTGCAGCGCCATATCCTTAAAGGCGAGCGTCGGCCCGTGCCAGAGCTCGAGCGCATAGGCGCGCGCGCCCACGCGCGAAAGCGGCGCGACCGCTTCGCAGTCAAAGCCCGTGCCATACGCCCCGGCGATGGCGCGGCGCAGCTCATCGGTTTCAAAGTCCGGCAAAAAGCGCGAGAGCACCGTCAGCGCGCGCTCCTCGTAGCGCTTGTCCGCCAGCTCCGCGATCTCCTCCAGCGTAAACGCCGGGAATGTCCCGGGCACATAGAGCCCGCCGTCCGGCGCAAGGCCGCGCAAAATCGCACCCGACGGCGAAACCGCAGCCCCGCCGCGCGTAGAAAGCATTCGCATGATCATCCCCCCCATATTCCAAAAGGCCGCTCCCCCGCCATGCGCAAGGAAGCGGCCCGTCGTTTGCCCGTCAGATTTGGTATTTGCGGATGCTCTCCGGCACGTTCGCCGCATCCTCGCTGAAGCTGATGATCATGTCGCAGCCGGCGGCGCTCACCAGACGCTCGAGCTTGGCAAAGAACTCCTCCAGCTCGCCCGCTCCGGCCTTCACCAGCTTGAGGAACGCGTCGATATAAATCACGCTGATGTCGTAGTTGCCGGCCAGAATACCCGCGAGGAAGCCATAGAAGGGCTCGACGCCCTTGACGGCGTACTCGCTCGCATCGATAAAACGAATCTGCGGCTTGAGGCTGAGCGTGTAGCTCTTGTCATCGTCCACGAAGAGAACATTGCCCTTCGCTTCCTTCACAGATTCGTTTGCCATATCCAAAATGCGCTTGGTCTTGCCGGAACCCTTCTTGCCAAAGATCACCTGGATCACGGTCAATCCCTCCCTTTCTTGTTTTCTGATAGCATCATTATAGCTTAAATCCACACACCTGACTAGCCCCAAATTCGATTAATTTTGAATTTCTCGGCGGAGGCCGGCAGGGAAGCGTCATTTTTTCCCTGCCAAATCTTGCATTTTTCCTCCCGGCATGATATAAATGGGATATATACTCAGGGCCGTCCCTTCGCGGCGACCCCGCGAAAGGGGACGTTTCATTTGAAAGCCATCGTCCGCATGCTCGTCTTCGCTCTTTTGCTTCTGTTGCTTTCATGCGCCGTTCCGGCGCTGGGCGAAAACGCCGTCAGCTGTTATTGGCAGCTGGAGGCCGTGGAGGTCTCCAGCCACTCGCTCGACCGCTACGGCCCCGCCGAGGCGGGGACAAATGCCGAATCCCTGCGCCTTGACGATCCCACGGCGATGATGGCCGCCATGCGAGAGGGGCATACGCTCTCCCTGTCGCTTGCCCGTCAGGCGACAGGGCGCAGCGCAAGGGCGCAGTATGCGCTGGGCGGCATGCCCACGCTCATCCCCGGCGCGGCCTGCGCAAGGCTGAACATCTCCTCCGCCACGCGCAGCGACGAACAGTCCTTCTACCTCTATCTCACCGTTGACGCGGACGGCGCGCGTCTTTCCCGCATACGCGGCACAGGGGCTTGGGTGCTGCGCGCGCCGTTCCCGCGCAAAGCCGTCGGCGGCGCGCAAAAGCGCGTCACGCTTCGCGCGCGCGAGCTCAACGAGCTCGCCGAGGTTCGCATAGACTATATCTATACCGCGCATCCCGGTTCCATGCTCGTGGACGCCAACGGCGACATCGTCCTCTACGATCCGGATGGCAGCGAGATCGCCCGCTATCCCAAGACGGTGGAAGAGCTGCTTCCGCTGCTCGCCGGGGAGGCGCAGGGCGAGGACGCCACGCTCTTTGCCGCCGAGGCGCAGCAGGACGGCTCCCTGATCGTCTCGCTTGCGCCCTCCTCCAGCCTGACGGCGGACGAGCTCATCCGGCTCATCCGCGCCGCGCAGGCGCAGGACAGCGAACCCGACGCGATGGCGCAGGCGACCGCGGTCTCCTCTCTGCACGCAGACGAGGATGCCGCCTCCCTGTATCTCGCGTCTCAGGCCTCCCTCTCCGATGCAGTGCTTGAGGCGCTGCTCGCCGCCGCCTCCGGGCAGCCGGTCGATGCCTCCGCCCTGAGCGAGGCCGTCGCCTCCGGTGAGGTCGCCGTTGCCGCCGAGGACACGCCGACCCCAGCGCCCCTTTCCTACGCCGATCTTCGCCGCCTGCTCGCCCAGAGCGAGGAGGCCGGCTCCGCCTCCGAAGCCTACTCGGCAGCGCAGGCGGATGAAAAGACCGTCCCTGCCTTTGCCGCGCAAAGCGGCGAAGCCCCGCAGGCTGTCGTGCTCTATGACGAGGGCGGCGTACAGGCCATCTCGCTGCCGCAGGGCTCCAAGGCGGACGGCAAAAGGCTCCTTTCGCTCATCGACCGGCTCGAACAGATTCGCGAGCTGATCGGGCAAGACATGCTCTCCAGCGTGGTTCCGGCGCTTAAAAACAACGCCGCCTCCCTTTCCGTCACGCCCCTTGACGGCAGCGTGCTGCTCAGCATACTGCCCGGCGATATCGACAAGCTGATCGCTCTGCTGGACGAGAGCCTCGTGCAGCTGCGCGCGACTCCGACGCCATCTCCCTCTCCTACACCCTCTCCCACGGCCGCGCCTACTTCCACGCCTTCTCCCTCGCCTGCCCCTACGGCTGTACCCACGCCGACTCCCACGCCTAAGCCCACCCCAACGCCTAC
>JAUNPI010000002.1:43779-48191 GCA_030536875.1 Clostridia bacterium | reverse complement strand
CGGGTGTCGGTTCCGCCGTCGCCTCGGGCGTCGGTTCCGCCTCCGGCTCGGGCATCTGCGTGACCGCGGGGGTCTGCTCCGGCATGCCCGGCGTCTCGGGCAGCGCGGCGTCCTCCGCAAACGCATTGGCCGCAAACAGCAGGCTTGTCAGCGCCAGCGCGGCTGCAAATCTCTTATTCATTCTCCATTACCTCCAAACACAGGATTGGGGCTGATCGCTTTCAGGCTGTCGCGCGCCCTGTGCCGGCGCGACAAGTTCTCTTTTTATTATACCAGACGCCGGGCAAAACTCAAGCATTTTTTGGCGGAGAATCCTCTTTCTCCCAGCTTTCGCCCGGCATCTGCCCCCTCCTGCCCTAGCAAAACGCCCCTCTTTGTGTTATCATAGCGCTATCAGCGGCCAAAGCGCCGCGCCGAGGAGGAATGGCATTGAAAAAGCTTCGCGCTTGGGCGCTGTGTTTCATCTGGATGGCGGTGATCTTCGCCATGTCCACGATGCCCGGGGACGTCTCCGGCGAGCAGAGCGGCACGGTCGTGGAGATCCTCTCGCAGGCGCTGGAGCAGCTGGGGATTTCCTATCCGGAGACAAGCCCTCTCTCGCTCGAGCTGCTTATCCGCAAAGGCGCGCATATGGCGGAATACGCGGTTCTTTTCTGGCTCTACCGGCGGGCGCTGAGGCTGAGCGGCGCGCGCTGCCCCGGGCGGATGGCGCTGCTCCTCTGCGCGCTCTACGCCTCCAGCGACGAGTTCCATCAGGTGTTCACCGAGGGGCGCGGCCCCAGCCCCGTGGACGTGGCCATCGACACGGCGGACGCCGCGCTGATGGGCGGGCTATGCGCGCTCTGCGAGCGCATCGCCGGGCGAAGGCGGGCCTCGTGAAAACAACGCTGCGGCCCCTTCCGCGGTTTTCGCCGCGAAAGGGGCCGCTTTGGGTCATTTTGGATTCACCGCGCGTCATTTCCCGGGCCAGCAGACCAGCACGTCCGCCGCGCCCTCCAGCGCGGTATCCGCCAGCTGCGCCGGGAGGAACACGCATTGGCCCGCCGTCAGATGCGCCGCGCCGCCGTCCCAGACGAGGCTGCACGGCGAGAGCGCGCACAGGAGCCTGAAGTGCTCCGGCGTGCTGCCCAGCTTCATGCTGCCCTCGACGTGCCAGCGCTCCAGGGTAAAGGCATCCTCCCGGATGTAGACGGTCTTGCTCCCTCCCTCGCAGGGCGTCGTCTCCCCCGCGCAGGCGGCCAGGTGCAGATCCGTCTTGGTGACGTCCAGCCCCTTCTTCACGTGCAGCTCGCGCCCGCGCCCGCTTTCGTCGACGCGGTCCCAATCGTAGAAGCGATAGGTGACGTCGCTCGACTGCTGAATCTCCATGAGCGTGATGCCGCCGCCCAGCGCGTGAACCATCCCCGCCGGGATGAAATAGACGTCGCCCGGCTTCACGGGCACGCGGTTTAAGCAGGCGCGCACGGCTTCGCCCCCGCTTTCGCAGGCCGCGGCGAGCGCCTGCCGCGTCACGCCCTCGCGAATGCCATAGACGATCTGCGCGCCCGGCTCGGCCGAGAGAATGACCCAAGCCTCCGTCTTGCCCAGCTTGCCGCCCTCGTTGAGCCCGGCGTAAGCGTCGTCCGGATGCACCTGGACGGAGAGCATGTCGTCCGCCGCGATCAGCTTGAGCAGCAGCGGGAACGTTCGCCCCACCTTCGTGCCGCGCATCGCCTCGCCGAAGCGCTCGAGCAGCTCGGTGAGCGTGCGCCCCTCGCCGTCCCGGCTCTCCAGTCCCGGCAGCACGGAAATTTCGAGGCTCTCGCCCGTGCGGGGGTCGGGAATCTTCTTTCCCAGCTTAGCAAGGCCCGCGCCTCCCCACGGCGTCATCGCGCCGTAGCGATACGCCGGCGTCATCAAAATCGGTACCAACTGCATGTCTTCCCTCTCCTTTACCTTTGCGGTCATGTGACGACCTCCATCCATTTCGTGTACTCTATCATTTCGCCGTCCGAAGTGCGCATCCCTCCCCGCCCCGCCAATAAAAAACTTTCCTTAAAGCGCAGGCAAACGCGGCGGCCCCGGCAGGGTTTGGCGCAGGCGGCGGAGAAATGAAATAAGGATAGGTATTCTATCCCCTTGTCCACCCCATCCGGACATCGCTTTAAACCATCGCTTCAAAACGTCACTTCAAAATTACACTTCAAAAGGAGATCATCCTATGCAGGTCAATGATGCTATCGAGCGCGCGGCGCTCTTTGCGACGGGCGAAGGCTTTGATGCGGCCACGCGCGAGGCGGCCAAAGCCATCATGCAGGACGAGCAGCAGCTTCTGAGCTGTTTTGGCAGCGAACTATCCTTCGGCACGGGCGGGCTGCGCGGCATTCTCGGCGTGGGAACCAACCGCATGAACGCCTACACCGTCGCGCGCGCGACGCAGGGGCTCGCGGATTATCTGGCGCAGACCGGCAGCAAAGACGTGGCCATCGCCTACGATTCCCGCCTGCATTCGGACGAGTTCGCGCATGTCGCCGCCGGCGTCCTCGCCGCAAACGGCGTAAAGGCGCACGTCTACCCGCGCCTCATGCCCACGCCGATGCTCTCCTTCGCCGTGCGCGAGCTCGGCTGCGACGCGGGCATCGTCATCACGGCGAGCCACAACCCGGCGCAATACAACGGCTACAAGGTTTACGGCGCGGACGGCTGCCAGATCACCGAGGAGGCCGCCGGGAAGATCACCGCGTGCATCGAGCGCGTGCCCTATGGCGCGGCGCGCCCCATGAGCCAGACGCAGGCGCGCGGCGCGGGCCTGCTTTCGGACATTCCCCAGAGCGTGTTCGACGCCTTTATCGAAAAGACGCTCTCCTGCCGCGTCAATCCGCAGGCGGCTGCGCCGCTTCGCCTCGTCTACACGCCGCTGCACGGCACGGGGCTGGAGCCCGTTCGCGCTGTGCTGGATCAAATGAAGGGCGTCGAGCGCATCGAGGTCGCCGAGCAATGCGTTCCCGACGGCCATTTCCCGACCTGCCCGAAGCCCAATCCGGAGCTGCGCGAGGCGCTGGCGCTGGGCCTTGAGCTCGCCGAGCGCGAAGGGGCCGACCTGCTCATCGCCACCGACCCGGACAGCGACCGCGTCGGCGTCGCCGTGCGCCGCAGGAACGGCGAATACGCCGTGCTCACCGGCAACGAGGTCGGCCTGCTGCTGATGGAATACGTGCTTCGCTCGCGCATCCAAAACGGAACGCTGCCGCAAAACCCCGTCGTCGTCAAAACCATCGTCACCAGCGATCTCGCCTTTGCCATCGCACAGCGCTACGGCGTAACCGTCACCGAATGCCTCACGGGCTTCAAATACATCGGCGAGATCATCGGCAGGCTGGAAGCCGCCGGCGAGGCGGAGCGCTATGTCTTTGGTTTCGAAGAGAGCTGCGGCTACCTCGCGGGCACGCACGTGCGCGACAAGGACGCCGTCATGGCCTGCATGCTCGTCACGGAGATGGCCCAGAGCGCAGCCGCCCAAGGCCGCACCCTGGCCGACGAGATCGACGCCCTTTACGCCGCCTACGGGCACATGGAAAACCGCCTGCTCAACTTCGACATCGCGGGCGCGGTGCCGATGGAGCGCATGAAGCAGGTCATGGCCGCCCTGCGCAGCGATCCGGTGAAAGCGCTGGCGGGCAGCCCCGTCACGGCGGTCAAGGACTACAGCGCAGGAATCGAGGGCCTGCCCAAGAGCAACGTCCTCTCCTATGCGACGGACGACGGGCTCAAGGCCATCGTCCGCCCCTCCGGCACAGAGCCCAAAGTCAAGGTCTATCTCAGCGTGCGCGCCTCTTCCCGCGAGGCGGCGCGCTCGGCGCTCGATCAGATGGAGGCGCAGATGCGCCGGCTCATCGGATGATTGAAGATGAGTGAAAAAGATGAATGAAAAAAACGTGTGCAAGGCGGAAGGGAGAAATCCCTCTGCTCTGCACGCGTTTTTTCTTTCCCACTATCCATGAGCGAATTGAAAAGCCGGACGTTAAATGACGGATGAGGTCTCCGCCGGTTTTTCCCTTTGCCTCGGCGCTGCACCCGCGCTTTTTCAGATTCTCTTTTTGGTGTCATTCAGGGTGAATACGCCTTCAAATGTCGCATTGCAAATCTCGGCGATTTCCGTCAGTTCGTCCTCTTTAAAGCTGTTTTTCAGCATCTTATGGGACAAGCTCTGCTGAGAGATATGCATTCTCTTCGCCACTTCTCTCATGTTCATGTTTCTGTAAGCCAGAAGCACCCTTATCTTTTCCGCAGAATTCATGGAATTTCTCCCTCTTCAAACTGCCTCTCTGCATGGCGATCTTTCGGCGCCTGCTCTGTCTTATCATTCAAACAATACCGCGTCGATTGAAAATTTAGAAGCTCAGATAGCCTTATTATACACGATGGAAGTATGT
>JAUNPI010000002.1:35775-43769 GCA_030536875.1 Clostridia bacterium | reverse complement strand
AATCGTCACCCCTGCCGTGCCGCTGGAAACAGCAAAAGGCGGGCCACGCCCGCCTTTTGCCATTTTTCATCTCAAAACGCTTGAACCGTTCCTTCGGGAAAATCAAACCCTCTCGGCGACCAGATCGCCCATCTTCGTGCAGCCGACCTTCGTGCAGCCCTCCGTCCAGATATCGCCCGTGCGGTATCCCTCGTCCAGCACGCGCTCAACCGCGCGCTCGATGGCCTTCGCCTCCTGCTCGAGGCCGAGGCTGTGGCGCAGCAGCAGCGCGCCGGAGAGAATCGTTCCCAGCGGATTGGCGATGTCCCGCCCGGCGATGTCGGGCGCGGAGCCGTGAATCGGCTCATAGAGGCCGCGCGTGCCGCTGCCGAGGCTGGCGGAGGGCATCATGCCGAGGCTGCCCGCGATGGCGGCGCTCTCGTCGGAGAGGATATCGCCAAAGAGGTTGCCCGTGATCATGACGTCAAACTGCGACGGGCGCAGAATCAGCTGCATCGCCGCGTTGTCCACGTACATGTAGGTCACCTCGACCTCGGGATACTCGGCGGAGAGCCTTTGCACGGTCTCGCGCCAGAGGCGGGAGCACTCCAGCACGTTCGCCTTGTCGACCGAGCAGAGCTTGCCGCGGCGCTTTTTCGCCATCTCAAAGCCGATGCGCGCAAGGCGCTCGACCTCCATCTCGGAATAGGCCATCTCGTCGGTCGCGGCCTTGCGGTCGTCGGAGCGCCAGCGCTTGCCGAAATAGATGTCGCCCGTCAGCTCGCGAAGGATCATGATGTCGATCGGCTCTTTGATGATGTCCGGGCGCAGCGGGCAAGCGCCGGAGAGCTGCGGGTGTATCGTGCAGGGGCGCAGGTTGGCGAAGACCTGCATGCCCTTGCGCAGGGCGAGCAGGCCCTTTTCCGGGCGCTTGGCGGGCTCGACGCCGTCCCACTTGGGGCCGCCGACGCTGCCCATGAGCACGGCGTCCGCCGCGTTGCAGGCCGCGAGCGTCTCCTCCGTCAGCGGCACGCCGTAGGCGTCGATGGATGCGCCGCCCAGCTTGCGCTCGTCAAAGGTGAACGCGTGACCGTATTTCGCCGCGACGGCCGAGAGAACCTTGACGGCCTGCCCGACGATCTCCGGGCCGATGTAGTCGCCCGGAAGCGTGACAAGTTTTGCTTTCATCGTTTCACGTACCTCGTCCTGTTTTCTTTATGACATCTTTTTGTATGACATCCTCTTGCGGACGTAAGCCGCGATGCCGCCGCTGCTGATGATCTCCTGAATAAACGGCGGGAAGGGCGCGGCGGTGAAGCTTTCGCCCGTGGTCACATCGGTGATGACGCCGCGGTCGAGGTCGACGTCGACCTCGTCGCCGTCGGCAATCGCGGCGGCGGCAGCCGGGCATTCGATGATCGGCAGGCCGATATCGATGGCGTTGCGGTAGAAGATGCGGGCGAAGCTGTCGGCGATGACCAGCTCGATGCCGCTTTCCTTGATGGCGATCGGCGCATGCTCGCGGGAGGAGCCGCAGCCAAAGTTGCGGCCCGCGACGATGACGCGGCGCGTCCGGCTCTTTTGCTTAAAATCCGCGTCGATGTCTTCCATGCAGTGGGAGGCCAGCTCGGCGTGGTCGGTCGTGTTCAGGTAGCGGGCGGGGATGATGACGTCGGTGTCGACGTGATCGCCGTATTTGATGACGCTGGAATGGACGTTCATGATCAGAGCACCTCCTCAGGCGTGGCGACGCGGCCCAGCACGGCGGAAGCCGCCGCGACGGCCGGGCTGGCCAAGATGATTTCGCTGCCGGTGTGGCCCATGCGGCCCACGAAGTTGCGGTTGGTCGTGGAGACCGCGCGCTCGCCGTCCGCGAGCACGCCGCAGAAGCCGCCCAAACACGGGCCGCAGGTCGGCATGGTGAAGATCGCGCCCGCGTCGATGAAGATGTCGACCAGCCCCTCCTTCAGGCAGGTCTTCACCACCTGCTGCGTGCCGGGGATGACGATGCAGCGCACGCGCTCGTCGACCTTCCGGCCTGCAAGGATCTTTGCCGCCACGCGCATGTCGCTGATGCGCCCGTTGGTGCAGCTGCCGATGACGACCTGATCGATCTTCATGTCGCGGCACTCGCTGGCGGGCTTCGTGTTCTCCGGCAGGTGCGGCAGGGCGACGGTCAGATCCAGCTCGTTCAGATCGATGGTGACGACCTTGCTGTACTGCGCGTCCTCGTCCGGCTCAAACGCCGTCCACTCGCGCGAAACGCGCTCCGCCAGATACGCGCGGCAGATCTCGTCGACCGGGAAGATGCCGTTTTTCGCGCCCGCCTCGATCGCCATGTTCGCGATGGTGAGGCGGCCGTCCATGCCGATTTCCTTCACGCCCTCGCCGGTAAACTCCAGGGACTGATAGAGCGCGCCGTCCACGCCGATTTCGCCGATCAGGTGAAGGATGATGTCCTTGCCGGTGACCCACGGCTTCGGCTTGCCCGTGAGCACGACCTTCACCGCCTCCGGCACCTTGAACCAGCACTCGCCGGTCGCCATGCCCACCGCCATGTCCGTGGAGCCCACGCCCGTGGAAAACGCGCCGACCGCGCCATAGGTACACGTGTGGCTGTCCGCGCCGATGATCACCTCGCCCGGCGCGACGATGCCCTGCTCCGGGAGCAGCGCGTGCTCGATGCCCACGCGGCCCACCTCGTAATAGTGGACGACCTTCTGCTCGCGCGCGAAATCGCGCATCTGCTTGGCCATCGTGGCGGACTTGATGTCCTTATTGGGGACGAAGTGATCCGGAATCAGCGCGATCTTCGCCGGATCGAACACCTTCGTCGCGCCCATCTTCTTGAACTCGTTGATCGCCACGGGCGCTGTGATGTCGTTGCCCAGCACAAGGTTCAGCTTGCACATGAGCAATTCGCCCGCGCGGCAGCTCTCTACGCCCGCGGCGCGCGCGAGGATTTTTTGTGTCATGGTCATGCCCATCGGTCTGTTCCTCCCTTTTGCGCAAATCAAAAAGCCTCGCACCTGCCTTTTCAGCAGGGGCGAGGCGACAAAAGCCACACGGTACCACCCTGATTCAGCCTCCTCCCGGCACGCAGCCAGACGGAAAGAGGCCCTCTTGCGCCTTAACGCGGCGAAATCGTCCCGCGCTCCTCGCGCGGACGGCTCCGGAGTGAGTTATCCCGCGCGTCCGCCGCCGGCTTGCACCGACCGCCGGCTCTCTGCGCTTTGGAGCGCGCGTCTTGGTTCCTTCATTGCCTTTATCCAAAGGTCATGTGCGATTTGCCTATTATTGTAACGCGGATTTGACAGATTGTCAAGCGGGAAAACCGGCGTGCCGCCGGCTGCATTGCCGACGAAATCGTGTCGATCCCGCCGCTTCTCAGCCCGAGGCCGAAACCAAGCGGAAGAATGCACAGAACAAACCGGCGTGCCGCCGGCCGCATCTACTCCTTTTCAACCTGGTTCAGCTTTTCGTTGAGCTCCAAAAGCTCCTCCTTGCCAAGCTCGACCCCCATCATCGGCAGCATGCTGCTCAGGCGAAGGGCCGTAAAGCCGTTCATCATCTCGGCCATTCCCTCCTTGAGCTCAAAGCCTCCGCTCTTTTCGCTCTTTCCGTCTTTTCCGTCTTTTTCTTTGCCCGCGCGATCGAAAAAATACGCCTTGAGCAGCGCCTCGCCCTTGCCGGAGCGCCGGATGTCGCCGACCTTGTCCATCAGCGAATAAAAGCCCTTGCGCTCGCTGACGTCAAACCAGTTGAGCACGGCGCCCCGCTCGCGCAGGCGGTAGCGCTCGTTAAACGTCTCAACCTTGCGGATGCGGCTCTCGTCGCGGCAGTCGCCCGCGACGGCGGTCAGCGTGCTCTCGCCCTCATTGCGCACCTCGAAGACAAAGAAGTGATCCTCCCGGCGCTGCCTGCCGGCGCTCCTGCCGTTCACAAACAGCTCGACCTCCGGCTGATTGGAATAGACCTTGACGCGCGTCACCGGCTCCACGCGATCCACATAGCGCTTGGCGCACAGGTGTACAAACGGCTCGTCGCTCAGCCATGCCTTGTAGGCGTAGAAGGCGTCCTTCCTGTAGCGCCGGTCAAACGTCACAAGGCCCTTGTGGTTCTGCCCGTTCTCGCCGCCCTCTGCGCGCGCATCCGCGCCAAAGTCGAACATATTCCAGACATACGTCGCCCAAAGGTAGGGCCGCTGCGCGATCTGGCGGATCATCTCCTCGTGGTATGCCGCCTGGTATTCCTCCGTGTAGTCGCCCTGTACGGGGTCGGAGGCATGCCAATCCAGCGCCTCGCAGCCGTATTCGCTCAGACCAATGGGCAGCTTGGGAAAGGTCTTGTGGAACTCGTCCAGCCACGGGCCGTTCATGGAGACGTCGCCGCCATACCAGCCAAAGTAGTGGTTGTAGGCCACGGTATCCGGAATCTGGATGTACGGCGCGCGGATATCGCACATGCTGACGACGGCCATCGTGGTCAGGCGGGTCTTGTCCATCTCGTGGCATAGGTCGTTCAGCCGCCTGTGCAGAGCGAGCAGCGCCTTCTCGTCCCCTCCGTTCATCGTGATCTCGTTGGAGAGGCCCCAGACGACGATGGACGGATGATTGATGTTTTGCACGATCAGCTCGCGCATCTGGCTGAGCGCGTTCTCCTCGCCGCCCGGCATATGCTTGGAGATGTAGGGGATCTCCGCCCAGACGACCATGCCGCGCTCGTCGCATAGGTCGTAAAAGGCCTGATCGTGCTGGTAATGCGCCAGGCGGATCGTCGTCGCCCCGACCTCCTCGATGAGCGCCATATCCTCCCGGTGATGCTCCGGAAGCAGCGCGTTGCCGATGCCCCACCTGTCCTGATGGCGGGAGACGCCGCGCAGCGGATAGCTCTCGCCGTTTAAGATAAAGCCGCGCTCCGGGTCGATTTCAAAGCTCCTGCAGCCGAAGCGCGCGCTGACGGCGTCCATCTCCTCGTTCCCCTCCAGCAGCGCCACGCGCGCGGTGTACAAATAGGGGTCCCTGCGCCCGTGCCAGCGGTGCGCCTTCGCGATGACCGTTTCAAACCGGGTTTCCTCCGCCGGCGCGGTCTTCTCGGCGACCGTCTCGCCGCGCGCATCCACGATCGTATAGCGCAGCCTCTGCCCCGGCGCCGCGTCCTGAAGCCAGACCTGTATGGCGACGCGCGCGTCGTCCTTCTCCATGACCGGCGTGACCGCGATGCCCGGCCCGCCCTCGTAGAGCAGGTCGAAGTGCGCCTTTGGGACGGCGATCAGGTTCACGTCGCGGTACAGACCGCCATAGAAGGTGAAATCCGCCATCTGCGGGTACACGCTCTCGCTGACGCCGTTGTCCACGCCCACGACGATCAGCGGGTCGCCCGACGAGCCGATCGCCTGCGTCGCGTCCACGCGGAACGTGGAATAGCCCCCGTCGTGGCGGCCCACATGCTCCCCGTTCACATAGACGTCCGCCGAGGCGTTCGCGCCGCAAAACTCGAGCACAAGCCGCTCGCCCTGCGGGATCTCCTCCCGAGGCAGGCGCTTCACATAGTAGCACAGCCCTCTGTAGTAGTCGTTGCCGCCGTCCTGCCCGTCGATGGCGTTCCACGTGTGCGGCAGGTTCACGTAGTATGCCGGGCTGGGCACATCGCGCGGCACGCTGCCGCCGTCCATCACGAAGGCCCATTTGCGGTTGAGGCTCACCGTCTGTCTCATGTCTCAACATCCTCCTTATGCAAAGTTTGGTTTTATTACGCCTTATTATCCGCCGCGCGTCCATTTCCTTTTGACCGGCGTCATTTTTTGTGTTTTTTGCGCAGCAGCTCCACATTCTCGTCGACATGCCTTTTGCGCAGCGGATACCAAAGCCACAGCACGGCTGCCAGCAGCCCAAAGCCGACGCCCGGCACGAGCGTCGCGATGGCGAATATGCCGCCCAGCACCTCGCTTGTCTGCGCCGCCGAGCCGGGAACGTAGCCGATCATCGTCAGCAGCCAGCCCGTGACGCCCGCGGAAACCGCCTGCCCCAGCTTGCGCGCAAAGGAATAGAGCGCGTAGACCGAGCCGTCCTCCCGCACGCCGTTTTGGATCTCCGAATAGTCGATGACATCCGTCACCAGCGCCCACGAGACCATCGAGAAGATGCCCAAGCCCAGCCAGTTGAGCGTCTGCAGCCCCGCAAAAACCCAAACGTTCTGCGGCTTTAAAAAGAACGTGAGCAGGCAGACCGCAAACGCGAACGCGTTGGCGGCCACGCTGATCTCCGCCTTGCCAAAGCGCGCGGCCAGCGGCTTGGCGAACGCCGCGGAGACGAGCATGGCGACGAGCATCATCAGCGTGGAAACCGACTGGGCCGTGGCGTTGTTGTAATAGTCCGGGTAGACATAGCCCGCCATATTCTGCATCGTCAGCTGGGCCAGCAGCATGACGATGGACGCCGCGATGATGGAGATCAGCGCGCGGTTGCGGGCGGCATCGACGAGCATCTTGCCCACGGAGGTCTGCTTGCGGGGCGTTTCCCCTTCCTCGGGCACGACGCGCTCCGTCGTGAGCGCATAGCAAAGCCCATAGCAGATCAGCGCGAGCACGGAAAACAGCCCCGCGGCGAGCGTCACCCGGCTGCCGATGAGCGTCTCCACGCCGTCCACCTTTTGAAACGCGATCAGCGGAATGCCCACGCCGATGATCACGCCGGCAAACATGCCGCCCATCGAGCGGAACGTCGACAGGCTCTGCCGGTCGCCCGGCTCGGCGGAGATCGCGGAGGCCATCGAGCCGTAAGGGATATTGACGGCGGTGTAAAACACGCTGCCCCAAAGGATGTAGGTGACCAGCAAATAGCCCACCTTCACCCCATACGGCAGCCCCGCCAGCGCGCTCTGATACATCAAAAAGGACGCGAGCACGACGGGGCCGCACATCCGCTTGATCCACGGTTTAAACTTGCCCACGCCGTCAACCACGCGGCTGCGGTCGCAGATGCGGCCCATCGTCACGTCGGTAAACGCGTCCGCAAAGCGCGCGATCATCATCACCGCGCCGACCACGCCCGCGGATATGCCCATCACGTCCGTGTAAAACTTCATGAGGATCGTCGTAGAAAAGATGAACGTAAAATCATTGCCAAAGTCGCCGAAGAGATACCCCAGCTTGTCCCTCACGCCGAAGGGGCGCATCGTCTGTTCAGCCATGCTGCATCCGTTCCTTTCTGACTGTCATGGATGCTAGTCTGACCGGAAAAGCGGAATCTGATGAAAAAAAGTTGCGGGATGAAAAATCAGAAAACGCGGGACGGCGCCGTGATCAGCTCTCCATCCCGCGTTTCCTATTTGGGTTTTACCACTCGACAGACCGTAAATCGAGCCTTACAAAGATCCACTCGCCGTTTTCGTCGAGCCTGAAGCCGTAACGCTCCACGCGCACGACGCCGTCGACCTCAATGCGCAGGTCGATGACGAAGTACGACGTCTTGACGCCGTCGATCTCAATCTCCTCTACCGGGAAGTACTGCGCCAGCTTTTCCTCGACGGCAGCGCGCTCCTCCTCGGAAACCGCCGCCATGCGCTCGGTCACCTGCGCGGCGAGCGTCTGCGCCGCCTCGCTGAGCGTCACATCGAGCGCCTTTGTCGCGGCCTCGACCACATCCGCAAAGCCGATGGACGCCAGCGTCACCAGAATCTGCTCCTGCGCGGGCAGCTCTCGGAGCGCGGCATATTCCGTCTCCGTCATGATCTCCTGCGCGCCGACCACTTCAATGTTCACCGTGCTGCCCTCGGCCTCCGCCTCGGCGACGGCGCTGAGCAGTGTGCTGACCATCGGAGCCGCCGTGGGCTCGGCGGTCGGTTCAACCGTCGGCTCGGCCGTCGCAGCATTGGTAGTCTGCGGGCGCGGAGTCGGCTCAAATACAACGTCCTGATCCGGGGTCGGCGTGGGAGCCTCTGTCGGTTCCGGCGAATCCGTCGGCTTCGGCGAATCCTTCGGCGAAATCGCGGGTGCGCGTATAAAGGTGGGGCTG
>JAUNPI010000002.1:0-35765 GCA_030536875.1 Clostridia bacterium | reverse complement strand
CCGTCGGCTTCACGGTTCCCACATAAGCGCAGAGATCGCAGACATTGTCCTCGCCATACGAATGTTCCTCGGTAAACGTGCAGTCATACGCCTCGAGCGTCTTCTCGAGGGTATCGCCGCAATCGTCGCAGATCACAAGCTTCCACTTGTCGCCGCTCATCGTGTGCGTATCCTCGTTCGTGGAAAGAATGCTCGTCCTCGTGTATGCATACGCTTCGGACGTCGTTTGATGCGGACACGGATTCAGATAACCGCAGACGACGCATTTCCCGAATTCCCACTGATGCTCTTCTTCGACAATCTGATCGTCGATATACCTGCTGCCGAGGTATTCATCGCAGACCGGGCAGGACGTGACGATCTCCTTGAGCGCGCTCATCTTATGGTGCGTCTCATTCTGAGCAAGCACGCTCACATATTGATACGAGCTCTCCTCCACCGTGTTCTCGTGCTTGCAGTCGGCGTTCGGCCCTTCATAGCCGCACCAGCAGCCCGTCATATTGGCTATGGCATTCACCTCATGGAGCTCCGTGCCTTCGACGTTCTCCTGAATGATTTCCGTCGTTTTGACGCCGCAGTCCAAGCAGGTCGTTGTCTTCATCACGTCGGCGATAAACCGATGCGTGCCGGCATTCCAGTCGAGCGCAAACGCATTGACCCAACTGGTCGACTCGGTCACGTGCTCGTGCTGGCACTCCTCCCTCTTATAGCCGCACGCATAGCACGTTCCGCTCGAATGTTCACGCCTTTCCTGACGTCCGGCCTTGACCAGCGTTTCCTCGGAGAGCTCCGCATTGCATACAGCGCAAACCGTCACTTCATAGGCGTCGTAGGTGACAAGGTGATATCTGTCATCCATCGGCTCAAACTGTGCGTCCTTCTTTTTTGTCACAACCTTTGTTCCCGTATTCTCGTGCGTACAGGCATTCTCATAGCCGCAGAACGTGCATATGCCGTTGTAGAACTGATGCGCCTCGAGCATTTCCCTTTCCGCAATCAAATCGCCGTTCGGGAAAACCTTGCTGCAATCCGGGCACTGCAGCTGTTCATACATCGCATAGACGATCGCATGATTTTTCGCGTCTTTGGTTTTATACCCCTCACACGTCTTTACCGTGCCCATCGTCGCGTTCGCATGGTCGCAGGCGTTCTGATGATCGCACGCGTAGCACTTGCCGTTTTCGTCGTAGCTGTACCTCTGCTCTTCGGTATGGTTCGCCTCGATCAGCTCACGCTCAAACCTCTCGCTGCAGTTGCTGCACCACGCCTCCCGGTACAGATCGCAGATTATCTGATGGGTGAGATTGCTTCCATTGGACACATAGGTAACGTTTCCTTTGCTTTCCCACGTGTCCAGATTGGGGTGGGTGCAGGTGTTTTCCGCGCCGCATCCTCCGCACACGCCGTTTACAAAAGAATGCGAATATGCGTTGCCCTCCTGATTTTCCGCGACGATCTCCGCGGGGAAATACGCGCTGCAATCCGGGCATGTCTTCTGCTCATACAGGTCATAGATCTCGGCATGCGTCTTTTCATCTTTGGCGACATATTCTTTAAAAACGCGCCAGCTGTCCGTCACCACTGCGTTCGCGTGATCGCAGGTGTTCTGGTGTCCGCAATTGTAGCACTTGCCGTTCTCGTCGTAATAATGGTTCGTGTTCTCCGTATGTCCCTGTTCAATTAACGTATATGTGAGCCTCTCGCCGCAGTCACTGCACCATGTCCCCGTGTAGCGGTCATAGGTTTCCTGATGCGTTCGATTGTCTCCGGTAGAGACCATCGTATAGTTCTCCCAGCCCTCTGATGTATATGTGTTCTCATGCGGGCAGGTATTTGCTGCGCCGCACGTTCCGCATACGCCATTCTCAAACCAATGCGAATATGCGTCGCCCTCCTGATTTTCCGCGGTGATCTCCGCGGGGAAATACGCCCTGCAATCCGGGCATGTCTTCTGCTCATACAGGTCGTAGATCTCGACATGCGTCTTTTCATCCTTGGCGACATATTCTTTAAAAACGCGCCAGCTGTCCGTCACCACGTTCGCGTGATCGCAGGTGTTCTGGTGTCCGCAGCCGTAGCACTTGCCATTTTCGTCGTAGCTGTGTCTATCGGAATACGTATATCCTTGCTCAATCAGCTGATGCTCCAGTCTCTCGCCGCAATCGCTGCAACGCGTATCCTGATAACGGTCGTAGGTTACCGTGTGCGTCGCGTTGTTTTCTGGCGTATAGCTCCAGTTGTCTGTCCACTCCTCCTGATATGTGTTCGCGTGGCTGCAAGTGTTCTGGTACTCGCAATAGTAACACTGACTGTTCTCGTCGTAGGTATGATTCTCGACCCGCGTATAACCCAATTCAATTTCAGCACGTGCAATTCTCTGACCGCAATCGCTGCAAATCGTCTCCTGATAGCGATCATAGGTTACCACATGCGTCTTATTATCTTCAGGCGTGTAAATATAACTACCGTGACATTCTTGTTCATACGTATTCTGATGAACACAGGTATTTTGGTGGCCACAACTGCCGCACTGACCATTATCATCAAAGTTGTGCTCATCAATCTGCGTATGCTCCAATTCAATCAGTTCACGCACTATCCTCTCGCCGCAGTCTTCACACCATATACTATTATAGCGGTCATAAGTTGATTGATGCGTCTTATCCCCCAGAGAGATGACTACGCTGTTTTCCCAATCTTCCTGTACATGCGTATTCACATGATTGCATGTATTCTGGTGCCCGCAAACAATACACGTGCTGCTTTCATCGTAGCTATGACCTTCGGAATATGTACATCCTGATTCAATCAGCTCATGGCCAATCCTTTCACCGCAATCTCTGCAAAATGTACTTTGATAGCGGTCATAGGTTGCCACGTGCGTCGCATTGTTTTCTGGCGTATAGTTCCAGTTCTCGGCCCATTCCTCCTGATACGTGTTCGCGTGGCTACACGCATTCTGATGTCCACAAAGAGAACATGCACTGTTTTCGTCGTAGATATGGTTATCGATCTGCTCACATCCTGCTTCAATCAGTTCATTTACGAGCATTTCGCCGCAGTCATTACACCGCGTCTGCACGTAAAGATCATAACGCAGCAGATGTGTCAAATTGTCTCCCGTAGAAACCACCGTATAGTTATCCCATACCTCTGATGTATCCTTGCTCTCATGCGGGCAGCCGTTCTCTGCGCCGCATGCCCCGCATACGCCGCCTTCAAAATAATGTGGAAATGCCTCCTCCTGATTTTCCGCAACCACTTCGTCTGGAAAATACATATTGCAGTCCGGGCATGTCTTCTGCTCATACGAATCATAGAGCTCAACATGCATCTTTTCATCCTTGACAATATACTCTTTAATACTCCTCCAGCTGTTTACCGTTGCGTTCGCGTGATCGCAGGTGTTTTGATGTCCACAGCTGTAACACTGACCATTCTCGTCGTAGCTGTGACTTTCAGAACACTTATATCCTTCCTCAATCAACTGACGATCAAGTGTCTTGCCGCAATCGCTACACAGCGTAACCTGATAACGGTCGTAGGTTGCCGTGTGCGTCGCGTTGTTTCCCGGCGTATAGCTCCAATTATCCGCCCATTCCTGCGTATACGTGTTCGCGTGATCGCAGGTGTTCTGGTGTCCACAATTGTAGCACTTGCCATTTTCGTCATAGTTGTGACTATAGGAATCCTTATATCCTTGTTCGATCTCCTGACAATCAAGCCTCTCGCCGCAATCGCTGCACCACGTATCCAGATAACGATCGTAGGTTACCGTGTGTGTCGCGTTGTTTTCCGGCGTATAGCTCCAGTTGTCCGTCCATTCCTGCGTGTACGTGTTCGCGTGGCCGCAGGTATTCTCCTCTCCGCACGTTCCGCATACGCCATTCTCAAAATAATGCGGATATGTTTCGCCTTCCTCTTCCCCAACAACCGTTTCGGGAAGATATTCGCCGCAATCCGGGCACCACCTCTGCTCATACCGCTCGTAGATCTCGACATGCGTCTGCCCGTCCTTGGCGTCATACCCTTTGAAGACTGTCCAGCTGTTGTTCACTGCTGCGTTCGCATGATCGCAGGGGGCCTGATACCCGCACGCCGTGCAAACGCGGTTTTCATTTAAATCGTGCTCCTCCGGCGTCGTGCTTTCCTCAAGAAGAACGCCATGTTCCACTACCTTCTCACAGTCCGCGCACACGACGTCCCCGTAAACGCTCTCAACCCGTGTATGTCCTTGTGCCGTGACTTCCTGATATGCCACGTCCCGACGAGTTTCCACGTTCGTCTTGTTCTCGTGCGCACACTCCGACTCGCTGGGTGTTGCGACCTCCGCCAAAGCGCCTAATGGCTCCAAAACCATCAGGGCGCACAGCAGAACGCTGATCCATTTTCTCATTCCCACGTTTCCCCTTTCATCACTGTCTGTTATAAAATATCCAAGTAGATATTATATAACGAAAACTCACTATGACATTCTGATTATACCCCCCCCCCCGGTGAATTTTGTCAAGTATTGGAAGCATTTTTTCGTAAAAAAAAAGACGCCGCTTGCCTGCGGCGCCCCGATATGGACTGATCGCTCTCTGTTATTCCACCTTGTCCACAAACACAAGGCTCAGCCGCGGCACGATGACCGTCTCGCCGTCCGCGTCCTGCTCCTCGTAGACGCCCTCGACGGCCGCCACGACGGTCGCCATGTCCCCCTCTTTGACGCCCATATCCCCCTGCGCGGTGATCACAATTTCGTTGTACCACTGTCCGCTGGCGTTCTTGTTGTACTGCATGCGGGCGTAGGTCTGCTCGCCGCTGCTGCTGATCTGCGTCACCGGGCCATAGATGACCATGATCTTGCCTTGGTTTTCGGGCAGATCGCGCTGAAGATTTTTATAGGAGATCTTCTCGGCGCTCTCTTTGATGCGCGCACGCTCCTGATCGCCGGTGATCTCGCGCACGAGGGTAAAGGAGATGCGCCGCTGGTTGTAGCCGCTCTTGTCGCAGATGAGCGTGTAGTCATACTCGCCCTCGGAGGATGTCGTCAGCTCGAAGGTAAAGCTTCCGTCGTTGCCCGCGCGCTTTTTCGTAAGGCCGAAGGGTGTGACCAGCTGCATGCTCACGCCGGCGAGCGTCTGGCCCGAAAGGGTGACGGTGTCGGTCGTGACGACCGTGATGCCGTCGGCCTGCGCGCCGCTCAGGCTCACGGGAAGGGTTTTGGCGCTGTAGGCGACGGAGCCCGTGACGCTCGCGTCGCTTCGCCCCTCGAGGCTGGCGGTCAGCCTGATGTCATAGCTGCCCTCGTCCGGCAGAGGGACGAGCAGCGAAAAGCTGCCGCTCGATCCCGCGACGCCGACGGAGAGCGTCTGCATGGTGCCGGAGCCGTCCGGCGCCTCGGCGACAAGCGTCGCCCCGCCGTTCGTCTGCCCGGTGATGACCAGCTCGGACGTGCTCGTCTCGGTCGGGATCTGGGCCGTGAGGCTCACGCTGCGCACGGGCTCGTCGATCGTTTGGGTGACCGTCAGGTCGGAAATCCGCGCGCGGAACGCGGTCAAATCCCTCGCCGTAAAGCGCCGCCCGGAAATTTGCCAATCCAGCATGACGTACATGCCGTTTTTGACGGTCACATACCGCAGCCCGCGCCCGACGAGCTCATCCGAGCGCGTTTTGGTGTAGTGGATGTACAGCCAATACTCGCCGTTCTCCTTCTGCCACTCGGTATCCTGCACGCGCATGCCCGTGGTCTCAAACAGCCGCCCGTTTTCCGCGCGGCTTCGCAATGTGCGCCGCTGGCTGTCGCTGACGCGGGCCATGTCGAAAATCTCCTCGGACAGATCGTCGCTCATGGTGACGACGCTCAGCGTCTGGGCAAAATCCGCGCTGTAAGCCCGGCTGTGTATCCCCGTCTGCGTGAATTCCTCGGACAGGGCGTCCGCGTCGATGCCCGCATCCTCCAGCAGCTTTGCATAGACCCCGCAGAGCTGGGGCGAGACGACGAGCCAGCTGTCCGGATAGTCAAAGGCGAGGTGTACGTCCTCCATGTCGATGCGCTGCGCCGCTGCGCCCACGGGCAGCAGCGCGAGGGCGGCGAGCAGCGCGGCAAGCCAACGTTTCATCCGCAGCCCTCCTCACAGGATATGGACGAGCATGTTCCCGCCCTCGTCGGTTTCCAGCGACAAAAGCCGCTCGCGCTCGAGCGAGCGCAGCACGTCCGAAAAGCGCCGCAGGCCGATCTGCCGCTCTGTGAAATCCGGATACTCCGCCTGCACGGCGGATTTGAGGATCGACGGGTTCACGCGGTCAAAGCCGTCCTCCTTGTATTCGGCGAGGATGCGCGCGAAGACCTTCACATAGTTCTCGCGCGTGAGCTGCTCGCCCCCGCCGTGCGCCTGATTGAGGCTCACGATCAGGTTGTACTGCTCGCTGGCGACGGAGAAATCGCCGAACTGCTGCGCGAGCCTGGCGAGCAGCTTGCCGAAGGTTGAAAAGCCGACGCTCTTCTCCGAGAAATTGGGCCGCAGCCGCAGCAGCACGCTCTTGACCTCGGAGGCGAGCATCTCCCCGCTGTCGCCCTCGCCGAGAATCGTCACGATCAGGCTGTTGACGTCGGCGAGCGTCAGCGCCTCGCCCACGGGCGCGGCGGCGCGCTCCTTGCTTCCGGTGACGCTCTCCAGGAATTGGAACTCGCTGCACGCGTTCATAAACACGCCCGAGGCCGCCTCGCTGCGGGAGATGCCGAGCACAAATTTGCCCATGCTCTTGAGCTTGCCCACCAGCGGCACATAGTCGCTGTCGCCGGAAACGATGCAGAAGCTGTCAATCAGTTCGTTGCGGAAGGCGACGTCCAGCGCGTCGATGACCAGCTGAATGTCCATGCTGTTTTTCTGGTTGCGCCCAAAGCGCAGGCTCGGCACGACGGAAAACGTGTTGGACAGCAGCGTCTCCTTGAGATCCGAATAGCTGTCCGTGTAGCCGTAGACCTTGCCGATGAGGATGTCGCCGCGGATTTTCACGCGCTCGATCACGTCCATCAGCATGCTCTTTTTGCCGCCGCAGTTCTCCAGGTCGACGAATAATGCGAAATGCGATGCCATTGTCTCGTTCCTTTCTGGTTCCGGTCCGGCTTCCGCCCGCGCGTCGGGTTCTCCGCGAGGTCACCACGTCCCGTTTTCAAAGCCGCTCATGTTGGAGGAACGCTTGAGCACGCGGCTGACGATGCGCTCCGCCTCCTCGCCCTCGGCCAAAATGGGGCGATAGTCCGTCCCGTCGGCAAGCTCGGTCAGCCGCAGCGGCACGAGCGTGAGCTCCGGCGCCTCGGCGTGATCCTCGTAGACGGTAAACGTGAGCCGCGCGGCGAGGGCGTCCCGGTCGTCGGGATCGACGTTCCCGCCGAAGACGAGGTTGCCCAGCGAGTAGAGGATATACGTGTCGTCATACGCCTCCACGCCCTGAACGATGTGCGGGTGATGTCCGACGACGATATCCGCGCCCGCGCGGATCGCCGCGCGCCCGATGGAGCGCTGCTCTGCGGTGAAGTCCTCGCGATATTCGCTGCCCCAATGGAACGAGGCGATGACGATCTGGCAGCCCGCCTCGCGCAGGGCCTTGACGTCGCTTGTGATGTCCTTCTTGCTGTCCTTATAGGGGAAGCAATAGCCGGTCATGCCGACCTTGACGCCGTCCTTTTCAAAGATGCCCAGCTGCCCGTTGCCGGATACGATCAGCCCCGCCGCCTCGAGGTTGGCGATGGTGTCCGCCCGCCCCTGCTCGCCATAGTCGATCGTGTGGTTGTTGGCGATGTTCACGGCCTCCACGCTGCCCAGCGTCAGGATCTCGGTATACTCCGCCGGGCCCTTGAAGTTGAAGGTCTTCTCCTTCTTCTGCGTCTCCTCCGTGAGCGTGCCCTCGAAGTTGATCAGCGTCAAATCGTCCGTGGCAAAGAGCGCCTCAAGGCCGGAAAAGAACCAGCCGTAGCCCTTTTCGGCGGCGACGTTTTCAAAGCAGTCGTCGCGCTTGCGCAGCTCGTCCGTGGAGCCGAGCGTCGTATCCCCCGCTACGGTGACGGTGAACGTCTTGGGCCACGTCTCGGTCTCCTCCGCCTCAATCTCCGTCGGGCCCTCCGCCCCGCCGATGACGGCGCTCCCGCCCAAAACGGGCATGGCCTCGCTCTCCTCGAGCTTGGAATAGACGAGATACGGCGAGATCAGGTCGTAGTTCATCTGCGCGGCGGCGGACGCCGCGGTCATCATCAGCAGCAGGAACATGCATACAACGCGTTTCATAGGTTGTCCTTTCCCTCGGTTTGATGGCTCCCCGCAAAGCGGCGGGACTCGCTTTATGGTAACACATCGCGGGAAAAGAATCAAGAAAACTTGCGTTTGTTTCCCGTCTGTGTTATGCTCACAGCCAAGAAAACAGCAAAGGAGGCTCCGCCCATGCCGGAGGACAGGCGTCTGCTTCGCGCGCTGCTCTCGGCGCTGATCGCCGAACGCGCGGACGCGGACGGGCTCTACATCCCGCGCGGCGAGGCGGGCATGCGCAGGATGATTCGCGCGCTGCTTGCTCTGCGCCCCGCCCAACAGGAAAAAGACCCGCTTCGCGCCCTGATCGAAACGTTTTGGGCGACGGAAAAAGAACAGGAACAAGCCAAGAGGGATTGACGGACAGCCAGCCGTCAATCCCTCTTTTGTCTATGCGTGCGGCATCACACGATCCCGACAAATCCAAACTCGAACTCGAGCCGCTGGCTCACGTCGATCAGGTATTCCTCGTGCGTGCGCGCGCCCCAGCTGTCGTCTCCGGCGACGCCCATCTGCATCTTTGCGCAGCGGATGACGGTGTAATGAACCGGGGGCAGCTCATCCGGGTGGGCGGCATTCTCTAGCTCGTGCGGCGTATACGGCAGCGCGGAAAACTCCATCTTGTCGCCCGTAAAGCGCAGGCCGCGCCCGCGCACGTCCGTGACCTCCGCCCAGCGCACGCCCGTGCGGTTGCCGCATTCCTGCGGAACGAGATAGCGGGTGACGTTTTCGCGCGCCGTCGTCTGAAAGACGCCCAGCCGCGCGCCCGCGCGGCGGTCGACGTGGTTTTCGTCCGGGCCGAGACCGTAATAACGGATATGATCATAGTCCGCGTCGAGCTTCATGATCATGCCGAATTCCGGCATCGTGGAAAGCCCCTCCACCGGGTCATAGCCGAGCTTCACGCGCACCTCGCCGTCCGGGCGCACCGTGTAGGCGACCTCGCAGGCGGCCTGCGGCGTGGTCGGCAGGAAATAGGTGAAGGCGATGGAGACGGAGCCGTCTTCATGCTCGGCGATCACGGGTTTTGGGGGAACAAAGCCGGCGACTCCCTTGTGCGTCGCGTAGAGCGAGGCGAGCTTCCACTGGCCGTAGCGCGCCGCCATGAGATTGCCCGCGTCGTTGTCCGTGGGCGCGCGCCAGAAGTTGGGCATCGGGATCGACTTCATCATCTCCTTGCCGCCGTAGCGGTAGGAGACGAGCCCTCCGTTCAGGTAGCTGAAGAGCACGTCAAAGTGATCGCCCGAAACGCCAAAGTTGTGCGCGCCATAGACGATGCGCAGCGGCGCATGCTCCTCCCGCTTGGCCTCGCCCGCAACCTTGTAAACGCCCTGTCCGAAAGCGACCTCGTGCCCGCAGGGCGCCCACGGCGTCTCGCGCTTCTCCCTGAAGGAGACGGTGACGGCATATTCGCCCGGGCGCTCCGCCTTGCCAAAGGGCAGCGCGTATTCGCGGCTTTCCAGCGGCGGCACGTCGGTTTCAAGCTTTGCCTGCGCAAGCCTTACGCCCTCGCGCTCGAGCGTGACCACGCAGTCATACTCGCTCGTGTTCGTGAACATGGATCGGTTGATGACGGTCACGCGGCTTGCCCCGACCTTCGCCACAATGTTCTGGTAGTTGTATTTGACCTCCTGCATCTTGGGCGTCTCGCTGCCGTCGCCAAAGGCGATGCCGTTTCCGCTGAAGTTGTAGTCGGTCGGGCGCTCGCCGCAGTCCCCGCCGTAGCCATAGCGCACGCCGCCGAAGCGGTTCTTCATCCAAATGCACTGGTCGATGTAATCCCAGATAAAGCCGCCCTGATAGAGAGGCTCCTCGTAGGCGTATTCCGTATACTTGTGCATGGCGCCGTTGGAGTTGCCCATCGAATGCGTGTATTCGCAGAGGATGAACGGCTTGTCGCGATGGACGGCGAGGAACTCGCGAACCTTGGCGGCCGAGGTATACATCTGGCTCTCGATATCGCTGCTGTTGTTGCGGCGGCGGTCGTTGAAGACGCCCTCGTAGTGGACAAGGCGCGTATCGTCGAGCCGACGGAAGAGCTCGCTCATCTCGAAAATCACGTTGCCGCCGAAGGATTCGTTGCCGCAGCTCCAGATCAGCACGCAGGGATGGTTCTTATCCCGCTGATAGGTGCTGTTCACGCGGTCGAGCAGGATATCCTTCCAGTCCTCGCGGTTGCCGGGCAGCGCGTAATCGATGGGCTTATCCCCGCGGATGATCTGGTCCCACGTGCCGTGGGTTTCCATGTTGTTTTCGTCGATGACGTAGAGGCCCAGCTCGTCGCAGAGCTCATAGAGCGCCGTGCTGTTGGGATAGTGGCTCGTGCGCACGGCGTTGATGTTGTTGCGCTTCATCGTCAGCAGGTCGCGCAGGATCTTTTCGCGCGGCACGGCGCGCCCGGTCTCGGCGCAGAAGTCGTGGCGGTTGGCTCCCTTGAAGACGATGCGCCTGCCGTTGAGCTGCATGACGCCGTCCTTGATCTCGAAGCGTCGGAAGCCCACGCGCTGGCGGACGAATTCCGTCTCCTCGCCCCGCCCGTCCGTGAGCGTCAGCTCAAGGTCGTAGAGGTTCGGCTTTTCGCTGCTCCAGAGCTTCGGCGAGCGGACGGGAATCGAGAACCGAACCTCCTGTCTAGCCTCCGCCTTTGCCTCGGCAACGGCGTTTTCCCCGTCCATCAGGCGCACGAGCAGGCTGCCCGCCTCGCCCGCGGCGATCTCCAGCTTCGCTTCCAGCGTCAGCACGGCGTCTTGATAGGCGTCGTCCAGCAGCGTCTTCACCTTGAGATCGGAAAGGTGCAGCGCCGGGATGGCGTAAAGATAAACCTCGCGGAACAGGCCGGAAAAGCGATAGAAGTCCTGATCCTCGAGCCAGCTGCCGGCGCTCCAGCGGTCGACGCGGCAGGCCAGCTTGTTTTCGCCGTCCGTCAGATACGGCGTCAGTTCAAACTCGCTGGGCGTGAACGAATCGGAGGAGAAGCCGACGTAATGCCCGTTGAGCCACACGGCCACGCAGCTCTCCGCGCCTTGGAAGGAGACGAAGACCCGCTTGCCCCGCATCCGCTCGGGCAGGATGAACGTCTTCACATAGCAGGCGACGGGGTTAAACTCCGTCGGGATCTCGCCGATCTCGACCGCCTCGCGCCCGTCCCACGGGTACTGCGTGTTCGCATACTGCGGCACGCCGTAGCCCTCCATCTGGATATGCGCCGGCACGGGGATATCGGCCCACGAGCGGCAATCGTAATCGGCCGCCTCAAAGCCGGGGATCACCTGCCCCTGATTGCGCGCACAGTGGAACTTCCAAAGCCCGCTGAGCGAACAGCGCAGGCTGTTTTCGCCCGCGCGCTGCTCCTCGCGCCCGGCATAGGGGACATGGTCGGAATGCGCCGGGACGCGGTTCTCCGCAAAATACGCGGGATTTTTCAGATTCTCATACGAAAAGCTCATAAAAAGAGCTGCATGTCGCAAGGGCATGCAGCGTCCTCCTTTCATAGGGGTTCGGGTCGCCGCCCTTTCCCTTCATTTGCTTCCAGTATAACATAACGGACGAGAAATGAACAGAGGGACACGGCCCGAACATGAAAAGTGATGGCCAATTGTCACTTGACCGCGCCGGCGACGGCGTTGGTAAAGCTCTTTTGCAGGCAGAAGAAGATGATGACCGTGGGCAGCGAGCAGATCGTGACGCCCGCCATGACCACGCCGTAATCGATGACGTAGCCGCCCATCAGGTTGGCGACGAGCATCGGCATGGTGGTCGCGCTGCTGTTCTGTATGATGACCTTCGGCCAGAGATAGGAGTTCCACGCGTTCATGAACGTGATCGTCGCGGCGGCCGCATAGGTCGGTTTCATCATCGGAACGAACATCCGCAGGAAGATCTGGAATTCGCCCAAGCCGTCGATGCGCGCCGCCTCGATGGTATCCTTCGGGAAGGTGCGCGCGCTGTTGCGGAAGTACATGATGAGGAACGGGGTCGCCAAGCTCGGCAGGAAGAAGCCGACCCACGTGTTGAGCAGGTTCATCTTGGAAAACAGCTGGAACAGCGGAACGAGGACGGCCACAAACGGCACCATCATCGCCAGCATCAGGATGGCCATGACGCCGTCCTTCAGCTTGTCGTGATAGATTTCAAAGCCGTAGCCCGCGATGGAGCTGACCGCCAGCGCCAGCACCGTCTGCAGCAGGGTTGTGGCAAAGGAGTTCTTCATAGCGTTGAGCACGTCCTGCTGCGCAAAGAGGTTTTGCAGGTTCTGAATCAAATACGTGCTCGGAATCATCCGGCCGCCCAAAATCTGCTGCGTGCTGTTGCAGGAGGAGATAAACGCCCAGTACAGCGGGAAAACAGAGATAAAGGACACCACAATCAGAAATGCGTACATGAAAAACCGAGTCAAATGCTTGGAAAACGCGCCTTCTCTCATCGCTTGTCACCCACTTTCATCTGGATCGCCGCCAAAATGGCCACCATGATCAAAATCACAAAGGACATCGCCGCCGCGTAGCCGAAGTTCGGGTTCTTGGTGAACATCGTGTTGTAGATGTAGTGCGACATCGTGATGGTCGTATTCGCCGGTCCGCCGCGCGTCAGGTTGACGGATTCGTCGAAGAGCTGAAGCGTGCCGTTGGTGGACATGATCGCCGTCACGAGGATGATCGGCTTGAGCAGCGGAATGGTGATCTTGAAGAGCTGCTGCACCTGATTGGCCCCGTCGATGCGCGCCGCCTCATAGATCGAATATTCGATGCCCTGCATGGCGGAGAGATAGAAGACCATGTTGTAGCCCGTCCAGCGCCAAATCAGGCCGATGATGATGACCGCTTTGGCGTAAACCGGATCGTTCAGCCAGTTGATCGCCTCGGAAATCACGCCGATCTTGAGCAGCAGGGCGTTGATCATGCCGTCATAGGTGAACAGCGTGCGGAAGATCATGGAATACGCGACAAGGCCCGTCGCGCAGGGAAGGAAGATACACGTGCGGAACAGCCCGCGGAACTTGAGATCCCTGTTGTTGAGCAGCGAAGCGAAGATGATGGCCAGCACCAGCATGATCGGCACCTGAATGATCAGGTAGGTGAAGGTATTCGTGACAGACTGAATGAACACCTTGTCCTTGAGCATGAACTGATAGTTGCGCCACAGCGGGTCGGAATAGGTCAGCGCCGTCGGCAGGCCGCGCTTGAAGGAGGTTAAAAACGCTTGGAACATCGGCCAGAAGCTAAAGATGCAGATGAGCAGCGTGGCGGGAAGCAAAAAGGCCCAGCCGGCCGCGCTCTGCTTGCGCTCCATCGTCCAAAAGCGCTTCTTTTTCGCAGTGGGAGTCGCGTTGGTCATCGGGAATTCACCCTTTCTTTTCGATTGGCCCGTACCGCGGCGGGCGGATGGGGCGGCTAAAGGATACTGCCGCCCCGGTCAAGACCGGGACGGCAGCCGCCTTACAGAAAGCCCGAGAAATCAGAAGCCCATCGCGAAGTTGATCGTATCCTCCGCAGTCTGGAGCTCGGAATCGAGATCGCCGCCGTTGATGTAGTTGGTCAGCGCGGTGCCCAGCGCCTCACGGGCGTCGTAATAGTATGCGCCGGTGGTGACGGCCGGAACATGGGCGGTGTATTCGACGATGGTCGCGAAGATCGGCTCGTCGTTGTAGAACGCGTTGCCCGCCGTGTAGTTGGAGCCTTCCTTGGCCGGAGCCCAGGTGCCGATGGCCGAGGTGCTCGGGAGGATCTCGTTGTAGAAGTCGACGTTGCGGTACATCTGCATGAAGTCAAGCGCAAGGTCGAGGTCGGTGCCGTTGGTGAAGACCCAGGAAGAGCCGCCGTTGTTGGAGTAGTTGGTCGCACCCTCGACGCCCGGCATCGCCGGCATGTTGGTCAGGCCCCAGAGGCCGGACTGATCCTCGACGCTCATGATGGTGCCCAGAATCCAGCAGCCGTTGATCGTGCCCACGACGGAGGCGTTGGACAGCGTGCCGCAGTACTCGTCCCACGTGTTGACCTCGATGAAGACGCCCTCCTGAACCATCGTCTTGTAGTATTCCAGAACCTTGCGGCAGGACTCGTTGTTCACAAAGTTGACGGAGCCGTCCTCGTTGAACATGGAAGAGCCGCAGGACTGCATCATGATGAGCACGGTGTCGATGGCGCCCGCCTGGCCGGAGAGCATCGGGCGGCCGGTCTTGGCCTTGACGTCCTTGCCGATCTCGATGAAGCGATCCCAATCGATATCGGTCAGGTCCGCGATGGTGTAGCCCGCCTCCTCGAGGTAATCGGTGCGGTAGGTGGCCACGACCGTGCCCGCGTCAAACGGGACGCCGTAGTTCTTGCCGTCCACGACGGAATAGGCCAGCTTGCCTTCCGCGAAATCGGTGAAGTCATACTTACCGGTGATATCGGCATAGACCTCCGGATAGTTCGCCACGAACTTCTGGATGGAGTTGTCCTGGCAGAGCATGATGTCCGGCAGGTTGGAGATGTCGCCGGCGGAAGCGGCGGTGATGACGCGGGTCTCGATGTCCTCGGAGAGGACCTCCTCGATGACGATCTCCACGTCCGGGTGATCCTTTTCATACATTTCCTTGGCGACCTTCATCGCCGCGACGTTAAAGGTCGGGTCCCACGTCCAAATGGTGATCTTGCCGTCCTCCGCGGCGGAAGCCATGCCGCACAGCGAGAGAGCCAGCGCCAGCGCCAGCATCAGGGAGACAAACTTTTTCATAAGACGGTTCCTCCTCTTTGTTCCTTGTTCAGTTCACATGATTTCTGAACTGATTTATTGGTATCATTATAGTATGGAGAAAACCGACAATGTGCGCATTTTCGATTGAATTTTGTTCGTTTTCGATTTTCCTTAAGCCGTCTCCCCAATTTGGCGACGCACTTTTTGGGCTGTCAAGGAAATTTCCCCTTTTTCGCTCACTCGTCTCTGTGCTCTTTTCTCCAAGCGCTCGGGTTCATGCCCGCGTATCGCTTAAAATTGCGGTTGAACGCCGCGATGGAGGAAAAGCCGCATCGCCACGCGATGACCTGCATGGGCTCGTCCGTCGTGCGCAGCAGATTGATGGCGCGGTGGACGCGGTAGCGGTTGACATAGTCCAGCGGCGAAACGCCCATGCACGAGGAGAACACCTTGCGGAAATAGCTCTCGCTCATCGAGCAGCTCTGCGCCAGCTCGGCGACGGCGAACTCCTGCCGGTAATGCTCGGAGATGTAAAGGAGCGCGGGCTCCACCGGCTTGCTTCGCCTGGGGTCGGCCGCCGCAAAGAGCTGCGGCGGCTCCGTCATGCCGCCCAGCAGGGACAGGATCAGCAGCATGCCCAGCTCCAGCTCGGGCGGGCTTTCCTCCGCCCGGTTGCGCCACAGGTCGAACATCAGCTGCACGATCAGGCTGAGCTCCCGGTATTCCGCCCCGTCGATGAGCATGCCGCCCTCTCCCGCGCGCTCGAGCAGCCTCTGCGTCCTGCCCCGCCACGCTTCGGGCAGGCGGCGCATCAGGCATTCCTCGTCGATCACCAGATAGCGCCAGTGGGTCATCGGCACGCCCTCGTTCTTTTGGCTGTGATACGCTCCCCTGGGCATGACGACGACGGCGCCCACGTCAAACGGTAAAATACCCCCCCTAAAACGAATTTTTCCGCTGCCCGCCATACAAAAGCCGATCTCCAGGCAGTTGTGGACATGCAGCGGATCGAACGCGTAGGGCGGATAATACGGCGTGTCGATCAGGGTGACCAGCGCGTGCTCGCCGGAGAGCGGGTAGTTCCGGCATTCGCAGCTAAGCGGCTCCTCCAGCTGGCGCCTGAGCTCGCGCTCGCTCTCACTGATCATCGCCCATCACCTTTCCCGGGCAGAGCATTTTGAAATAGGCGAGCAGCCGGCTGGAGGGCTGCATGTATGCCTTGATATAGCGCCCCTGCTCCGCGCCCATCCCCTTCGCGTAGGCGATAAACGCCGTGCGGGAGGGATCGTGCGCCGAGACGTTGTAGGTGATGCGCCGCGGGCTCGCCGCCGCGCTCACGCGCTCCGCCTCGTCAAGGCGTGGGTCGCCCTCCTCGCCGATGACGATCAGCTCATGGAGATCGAGGGTTAAAAAGTCCTCGTGCTTGGGGCGCGAGCGCATGCCGCTGTGACGGATGACGCTGAATGTGTAGCCGTCCAGACGGTATTCATAGCTCATGCGCGCCACGCCCATAAAATACCACGCGAAAAACAGCGTGCCCAGCGAGGGCGCGAGCATGAGCGCGCCCCACATGGAGCCCAGAAACGTAAAGACAAGCACGGCAACATACAGCATGAACTGGATGATGCGCGTCTGCATGGAGATCCTGCGCTCCACGCTCTCGCGATGGCAGATGTTTTGAACCTCGTATACTTGCTCCTGCATGACATGCGGCCTCCTTCGCTTTGTTCCTATACTATACCATATTTTAAGCGAGTTTGAAACAGGTGTTTTTCCGCCGCGCCCTCGGCAAGGGAAAGCCGCGTTTTTTTGCCCCGGGGCGAGACAAGCCCGCCCTCCATGCTGTATAATAGAAAAAAATGCCGAAGGGGGTTCCCTCCATGTTCACTGCCGACACCATTGCGGCCCTCCGCTCCCGCGTGGAAGCCGCCGCGGGCATCGCGCTGCCCTACGCTGTCCATGTCACGTCCGGCCCTGGGCTGAGCGTCCGGCTCGAGGACGGCGCCGCGCACATCGCCGCCGAGGACAAGAGCGCGCTCGCGCGCGGATTTTTCCGGCTCTGCCGCTGCGTGCGGGAAGGGCGCAAGACCCTCGATATCCGCGAGAGCCGCCGCTTCCCCGCCTGCGGGGCGATGGCGGACGTCTCGCGCAACGCCGTGCTCAAGCCCGAGGCCGTGAGGCGCTATATCGACCAGCTCGCCAGCCTGGGCCTGAACCTGCTCATGCTCTACACCGAGGATACCTACGAGGTGCCGGGCCATCCGTACATGGGCTACCTGCGCGGGCGCTACACGAAGCAGGAGCTCCGGGACATCGACGCCTATGCTGAGAGCATGGGCGTGGAGCTGGTGCCCTGCATCCAGACGCTCGGCCATATGGCCCAATACCTGCAATGGGACGAGGCCGCGCCGCTGCGCGATCAGTGGGACATCCTGCTCATCGACAGTGAGGAAACCTACGCGTTTATCGAGGCGCAGATCCGCTCCATGCGCGATTGCATGCACACCTCGCGCATCCACATCGGCATGGACGAGGCGCACGGCGTGGGCTTTGGCAACTATTTCCTGCGCCACGGCGCGACGGACCGCTTCGAGCTGCTGCGCAGGCACCTGGACCGCGTGGTCGCCATCTGCGAGCGCTACGGTTTCAGGCCCATCATGTGGAGCGACATGTTCTTCCGCCTCGGCTCCAAGACGAACGACTATTACGACCCGGAGGCCGTCGTCCCGCAGGAGATCATCGACAGGCTGCCCGCCGTCGACCTGTGCTATTGGGACTACTACCACAAGGACGAGGCCTTCTTTAACGGCATGCTCGCGGGGCACCAGCGCATGGGCCGGGAGACGGTCTTCGCCGGCGGCATCTGGACGTGGGGCGGCTTCCTTCCCCACGTCAAGCAGACGGAGGCATCCATGCGCCCCGCGCTGCGCGCCTGCCTTGCGCGCGGGGTCAAGACCGTGTTTGCCACGCTCTGGGGCGACGACGGTGCGGAGACCAACCTCTTCCTCGCCTCGAGCATGCTGCCCATGTTCTCGGAGGTCTGCTGGCAGGGCGAAACCGAGGATCTGGAGCGGGAAATCGCCCTCTCCGGCGAATGCCTGACCGGCCTGCCGGACGAGGCCCTGCACGCGATGGGCGAGTTTTTCGCCGACGGGGACAGGGGCATCGCCGGCAAGCACCTCGTCTGGGGCGACATCCTGCTCCCGCTGCTGTATGACGAGGGCGATCCCTTCGGCGAGGCGCAGCGGCGCATGCGCGGCGCGCTGCCCGTCCTCCGGCAGCACGAGGAGAGGCTCGACTGCCGCTACGCTGCGCGCCTCATGGAGCTCTGCGCGCGCAAGGCGGAGCTGATGGGCAGCCTGCGCGCGCGCTACCTGGCGGCAGACAGGGCCTACCTCGCCGCCGTCGCAAACGAAGCGATTCCCGCGCTGCTATCGCTCTATGACGAGCTTCTCGGCCTTCACCGCAGGCTCTGGGAGCGGGATATGCGCCGCTTCGGCTGGGAGGTCATCGCCCTGCGCTACGGCGCGGCGACAGGCCGCCTGCGCGACGTTCAGGACGAGCTTGCGCGCTATCTTTCGGGCGAGCTTGAAACCATCGAGGAGCTGGACGCCGCTCCCCTCCCCGCCGCGCGCACTGACCGGCGCTTCCGCTCGCTGATCACATCGACGGTGGATTATTGACAATCCTTTGTTTTTCCTTTACAAAACCGACCCTTCGATGCTATACTGTCGTGGAATCGTTCTGTATGGATCATCCGAACTACGATTAAAGGAGCGCCATCATGACCCACCAAGAGCAGCATCAGTTGACCCTCGCGGCCTGCAAAATCCGCATAGGCGTGCTGACGAGCACGCACAGCGCCAAGTCCGGTCATCCCGGCGGAAGCCTTTCGGCCGCCGACATGTTTGCCTACCTCTACAATCGGGAGCTTCGCATCGATCCCGCCCGGCCGGACTGGAAGGATCGCGACCGCTTCGTTCTCTCCAAGGGCCACGCTGCGCCGGGGCTCTACGCCGCCCTCGCGGGCCGCGGCTTTTTCCCGGAGGCCGATCTGACGACCCTGCGCCACATCGGCAGCTATCTGCAAGGTCATCCGAACATGAACAGCGTCCCCGGTATCGACATGAGCACGGGCAGCTTGGGGCAGGGCGTCTCCGCCGCGGCGGGCATGGCGAAGGCCGCCAAGCTGATGGGCAGCGGCGTTCGCGTCTATACCATGCTGGGCGACGGCGAAATCGCCGAGGGCGAGGTTTGGGAGGCGTTTCTCTTCGCCTCGCACTACGCGCTCGACAACCTCTGCGTGATCATCGACATCAACGGCCTGCAAATCGACGGCGCGACGAAGGACGTCATGAACACCGAGCCCGTCGCCGACAAGATGCGCGCCTTCGGCTTTGAGACGGTCGAAATCGACGGGCACGACTTTGCGCAGATGGAGACGGCCTTCGCCCGCTTTAACCAGACGCAGGGCAAGCCCACGGCCATCCTCATGCGCACGGTCAAGGGCAAGGGCGTCAGCTTCATGGAAAACGTGGCGGACTGGCACGGCAAGGCGACAAACGACGCCGAATACGCCGTGGCGATGGACGAGCTGCGCGCGCAGCTTGCGGAATTGGAGGCGGCACAATGAGCGAAGCGATCAAAAAGGCCACGCGCGACGGCTACGGCGCGGCGCTGGTGGAGCTGGGGCGCGAGCACGAGGACATCGTCGTGCTCGACGCCGACCTGGCCGCCTCGACCAAGACGGGCATGTTCCAAAAGGCGTTCCCCGACCGCCATTTCGACTGCGGCATCGCCGAGGAAAACATGATCGCCGCCGCCGCCGGCATGGCGGCGATGGGCCTTGTGCCGTTCGCCTCCAGCTTCGCCATGTTCGCGGCGGGGCGCGCCTACGAGCAGGCGCGCAACTCGGTGGGCTATCCGCAGCTCAACGTGAAAATCGGCGCGACCCACGGCGGCATCTCCGTGGGCGAGGACGGCGCCAGCCACCAATGCTGCGAGGATTTCGCGCTCATGCGCTCCATCCCGGGCATGGTCGTGCTCTGCCCGGCCGACGAGGTCGAGGCGCGCAAGGCCGTGAAGGCCGCCTATGCCCACAAGGGCCCCGTCTACCTGCGCTTCGGGCGTCTGGCCGTTCCCGTCTTCCACGACGAGGATTACGATTTCCAGATCGGCAAGGGCGAGCAGCTCACAGACGGCTGCGACGTGGCCGTCGTCGCCACGGGCCTCATGGTGAACGAAGCGCTCATGGCCGCCGAGCGGCTGCGCGCGCAGGGCATCGGCGCCCGCGTCATCAACATCTGCACGATCAAGCCGCTCGACGAGGAGATCATCCTCAAGGCCGCGCGCGAATGCGGCAAGATCATCACCTGCGAGGAACACAGCGTCATCGGCGGTCTGGGCGAGGCGGTCTGCTCGCTGCTCAGCGAAGCATGCCCGACGCCCGTGCGCCGCATCGGCGTAAACGACGTCTTCGGCTATTCCGGCCCGGCATGGGATCTGCTGCGCGAGTTCGGCCTCTGTGCGGATCACATCGTCCAAGTCGCCGCCTCTTTTTAAACCGACGGCATAACCCCCAAACTCAACAGGCTCCCCCGACTATGCGGAGGAGCCTGTTTGCGTTTATTCTCGCCTTATCCTGTTTTCAGCGCACCCTCACCCGCGTATCCCCGCTGACCAGATACATGGCCTCGGGGTAGGTCTCCATCGCGCCAAACTCGAAGAAGACCTCTTTGGCGCCGACATCCGTAAGGCCGCGCGCGCCGCTGACGGCGCCGTAAAGCACGTGGCCCGCGCCGTCTACGAGCGTGGCGCGCTTGGCCCAGCGGGCGTTGACCTCGGCGGCGCTCCAGTTTTCGTCCACCTCAAACATGCCCTTCGCGGCGCGCTGATCCGCGTCGATCTGCGCGCGCAGCGCGTCCGGCTTAGGCTCCATCGCCACGCAGAGATACAGCCTCACCGGGGAATAGATCACATGAACGCCGGAGGCCACGCTTTCGCCCAAATCCGACAGGGCGCGCATCGTCGCCGTCTTGTTCCCCGGTATCTCGCGCCTGGGCGCGGCGCGCCGCTTATCCCCCAGCTCAAAGAGCTTCTTCATGCCCGTCACAGCCGCATACAACATGCTGATCCCTCCTCGGCTTCTGCTTTCATCGGTATAACCGTCCATGCCGCCGCTTCCGGCGGCTTTCTCTTTAGGCTTTCTTTTCCTCTTTATTTCATTAGACGCGCAGGAGTTGACAAAAATTGCAATTCGTTAACACTTTTGTAAAAAATACAAATTTGACCGATTTTTAAAAAAGCATGCAATTTTTGTCAGGATTCCGTCGTCTAATGATATAGAGAGATGTGAACACCATCACTCGTTACAGACGATACCAGTCGGCGGCATGCCGATATCTTCCGCCATGCCGCCCGGCGGCCCGCGCGAAAGCGCCGGCGCACAGCATCCCAAAGCGATCAAAAAACAAGGAGGAAAAATGTCATGAACAAGTCTCTTCGCCTGCTGGCCGCAGGCATGCTCACCCTGCTGATGGCGGTTCCCGCCGCCGCCGGCGCGGACGCCTTTGACATCGGTTCCACCGGCCTCAATGTCAGCGGCACCGCCCAGCAGCTTGGCAGCCCCAAGTCCTACGGCTCCGAAAAGGTGACCGTCAGCATCCCGAGCGAAAACCCGGTCGTCGACGGCGTGAACCCCATCACCGGCGAGGCGTTCTCCGGCTCCTACCAGCCGACGCTGGTCAACATCGATACGCACCCGAACGCGCTGCCGCACTGGGGCGTCAGCTCCGCCGACCTGATCTATGAGATGCCGATTCAGGCGGACGGCTCCACCCGCTCCCTCGCGCTGTTCATGGGCGACTATCCGGATTCCGCCGGCCCGGTTCGCTCCGCCCGCATCCCGATGTGCTCCCTGCGTGAAATGTGGGGCGGCGTCTACTGCTTCTACGGCTATCAGGAGGGCTCCACGGACGTCAAGGACTGGGTCAAGAAATATAGCTCCGTCGGCAAGCTCGCCTATCCCTATGTCAACGGCATCAGCAAGAACAGCGACTGGTTCCCCCGCTCCAACGACAGCAACCACGTCGGCCCCTATAACGTCCGCCTCAACCTGAGCGCCGTCAAGTCCAGCTACACCGAAACCCCCACGGAGCATCCGTTTATCTTCACCGAGACCGGCCTTGACCACGGCGAGGACGTGAACGGCGTCGTCATCAGCTACAAGACCACCAACCCCGCCTATGTTTCCGCCTACCAGTATAACGAGAGCACGGGCCTGTACGACCGCTATCGCAACGGCGCGCCCTATGTGGACGCCAACAACGGCGAGGCCTGCTCCTATGCGAACGTCATCGTTCTGCGCACCGACATCACCTGGAAGAACAACAACAACTCCCGCCCCGTCATCCGCCTGCACGGCGAAGGCGTCTGCGAGATCTTCCAGAACGGCAAGTATATCCGCGGCACGTGGGCGCGCAATTCCACCGAAACCAAGAACCTGAACAACCGCATGGTGTTCTTTGACGATGAGGGCAACGAGCTGGCCATGAAGGTCGGCAAGACGTTCATCCAGATCGTCGACAACGCGCAGCCGGTCGTCGTCGTCGCGGACGGCAGCATCGCGGGCTCCGTCGAGCCGCAGGCGCAGCGCAACACGGTGGGCACCAAGAAGTAATTTACGTCATTTTCGCGGTACAAATTGGGGGCGACCGACAAATGCTGTCGGCCGCCCCTGATTTTATCGCACAAGCTGCGTCTCTGGTTTACAGAGCGCCGCGCTGCTTATCCCAAAATGCCTGTTCGCTCTCGTCCGCCTCCCGCAGGGCCGTGAGTCTCTCCCCGTCGTAGACGGCGATAAATTCCCTCGCCTCCCCGTCAAAGCGAGTGTTGCCCATGCTCCATGTGATCCACTGTCCGCGATGCGCATCCCAGATGCCGCGCGCTTCCCGCTCCCCAACGTACATGCGGACGCTGCCGTCCGTATCGACCGTCCAGCTGAGCCCGACCGCCTCATACGGGCCGAGCGTGTTGTCCCAATCCGCATAGGCTTGGGCCAGCGCCTCCCTTTCCGCCGGATCATCCGCCGCGGTCGAGCGGGCGATGCCGACGGCCTCCGCGGCCGACTGAACGCCCATGTCTGGCGAGACCTCCGCGCTCACCGCATCCTCCGTAAACGTCTCAAGCGCTTCACCGGATGGAACGCCCTGCATGAGCGCGATCTCCTCCGAGCCGTTCACGGTTTTGGAGACCAGCACGCCGCTCTCGATCTGCGCCAGGATATCGGCGTAAAGCGCCATCGTCTCCTCAGCCTTTTCCGGCGTCCACTGGAACCACCCATCGGAGCCGGTGTAGGCCCATTCTCCCGCCGCCGCCATCTCGGCAAGCGCCTCGCGCTGCTCCTCCATATACGCGCGGAATTCCTCCGCCGTCCACCAGACGATGTCCAGTTCTCCGCTCTCGTTGGCGAGTGCGCCGCCAGATGCACGCGCGGCGCTGCTCTCCCTCCTGCGGGTTTCGGCGTCAAACTCCTCCTGCGTGGCCCGGCGCAGGCCGGTGAGCTCCCCGCTCGGGTCGAAGCTGCCGTCCTCCCGGCGAACGATTGGGGACGTCAGGTCGCGCACGGCGTAGACGTCGGCCTCGCCGTCGGCAAAGGAGCAGACGATCCCCGCCTGCGTCCCGTCGCCGACGGGATACAGATCCTCAAACAGGCGGACGATTTGGCCCTCGTAGGTCAGCCGCCCCTTCTTGGCGTCATAGCCCAGGCCAAAGGCGGCGTATGGCTCATAGACCTCCTCCCAGCTCTCTTGGCTCAGGAAGGGATCGCCCTCCTGCATCTGACCGTAGGTTTCCCCGCCGGAAGCCGAGGCGGATCCGCTGCCCGCCGCCAGACGGGCCTTGGGCGCGCTTGGGGCTGCCGGGGCGCTCGGAGCTGCCGTACCCTCCTCCGGGGCGCTGGTCGCCAGCGCGGCGCTCGATGTGACGACGATGGCCAGCGCGAGCCAAACGCTCAGCGCGCTCTTTTTCTTCATATTCATCATGGCTTTGATTCTCTCCTCAATGGCGTTCACGCTGAAGCTGCTCGCCACGGGCGAAAGGCGCGCTTTGCCCTCCTCCATCGCCAGCAGCGTCAGCGCATAGTCGCGCCGGGCGTCGCCGGGGAAGGCGGCAAGCACACGCTCGTCACAGAGCAGCTCCATGTCACGGTTGACGAGGAGGAACATCAAGATCACCAGCGGGTTCATCCAATGCAGACACAGGCATGCGATCGCCAGCAGCTTGCGCACGGCGTCGAGCGCGCGGATGTGCATGAGCTCGTGCATCAGCACAAAGCCGAGCGTGCGCGTATCTTCGTGCCGGATGCCCTTGGGCAGCAGGATCACGGGCCGCGCAATGCCGTAGGACAGCGGCGAGGCGATGCATCCGCTCAGGCGCACCTGTACGCGCCGAAAGGTCGGATGCCCGCGCAGGAACGCGTCCGTCTCGGGGTGCTCATCCGGCAGCGATTCGCGAAAGAGCCTCATGCTCCTGACGTAGGCGCGGGCAAAGTGTATCGCAAGCACGAGCGCGCCCACGATCCACACGGCGGCGAGCACCCGTTCCGGCGTGACCGCTGCCGCAAGGCGTCCCCACGCGGAGGGCTCTTCCGCAGCCGCCTGCGCCGCCGCTACATCTTGGGGCCGGATCGCCGTTCCCTGAACGATCGCCTCCGAGATCATCCGCGCGCCTTGCCGCCCGGCCGATCCCGAGGCCGTTCCGGCGGCGGGGGCGATCCCCGTTCCGGCCGCAAGGGGCCGGCCTGCAAGCCGCAAGGCGAGGGATGCCATCCACGCGCGGGCCGAAAAGCTCGAAGGAATCCGGATCGGGAGAAGCAGCCGCAGCATGGCGACATCCCACAGCGCCACGTACATCCTCCGGGGCAGCCGCCCGCCTGCGAGCGCGCGCAGCACGGCCGTCAGCAGAATGATCGCGCCGGCGGAAACGCTCATCTCGAGCAATGTCATCGGCAGGACCTCCTTGTGCCCGTCAGGGCAGCTCGTCAATCATATCGCGCAGCCGCTTCAGCTGTTCGGGGCTCACACGCCTGCCGCCGACCAGCGCGGCGAAGAGCTTATCCGCCGAGCCGTCGAACACCTTGTCGATCAGCTCCTGCGTCTCCTCCTGCTGAACCTGCTCCTTGGGCACGAGCGCACGGCAGATAAAGCCCGGCTCGATGCGCTCAAGCGCGCCCTTTGCCGCACAGCGCTTGATGAGCGTGTAGGTGGTATTGACGTTCCATCCGATTTGGGTTTTGAGCTGGGCGGCGATGTCGCGCGCGGGCAAGTCTCCTTGCCGCCAGAGGACATCCATCACCTTGAGCTCGGAATCCTGAAGTTTCACGATGCATGCATCTCCTTAAAAGGTCTTGTCCAAAAGGTCTGTTCTGAAAGGTCTATTCTGAAAGATCCATTTCCAAAGGGCCTTTCTGAATCGGCCTTTTTCTCTTGTGGCGTCCGTCATGACTACGCCTTTATACTACCACAGTCTTATGCATTCGTCAATACTACTCTGGTAGTATTGTATGAGTTATTCATTGTTTTTCTTCTCCGATCCTCCGCCGCGTCCTATCGCAGATCCTCGATCGTCTTCTTGGCAAGGCGGCGTCTTTTCTTGACCGCGGGGTCAAACCCGCAGATTGCCGCATAGTCGCACATCGCGCAGGCGCTCATGTTTTGCCCCCACTCCGCCGGCGAATCGTCGATCACGCCGGCATATGCGCCGCTTGCCAGCTCCGACGCCCGCCTCCGCGCAAAATCGACCACGTGATCCATCCCTTCCGCGTCGATCATCGAGGCGCTGCTTCTCTTGCTGGGCTTCCCGTCCTTGGTGACCATGCCGGCCTGCTCGCCGCCGTGCGCGCGCAGAATCTCGACGTCGGAGAGGGAAATCCCCTTGAGCCCCAGCTTTTTGGCGATGCTCTTTTCGACTTCTTCCTTGATCCGTACATCGCTTTTCACAATCGGGTCGTCGATTCGGCAATAGAAGAAGCCCGCCGCGCGCATCCCCGGAAGCTGCGCAAGCGCGGCTGCCAGATAGAGCAGCAGCTGCAGCTGGATGCCCCAATAGGCCATCGTCGGGTCAAACTGCTTGGCCCCGCTCTTGTAATCCACGATGCGGATGCTTCTCGTTCCCCCTCCGTCGTCCAAGACGTCGATTCGGTCGATTCGCCCTTGCAGGTAGACGACCGAGCCGTCCGCCAGCTCCAGCGCGATCGGCGCGACGCCGTTTTGGCCGAAGACCATTTCCGTCGACATGAGGGTAAAGCGGCTGCCCGCAAATTGGGCGACAATGCTGCGCCCCGCGCGTCTGGCGGTCTTCGCCACGCGCCTTGCAACCGCCTCTCCCCTCCGGCTTGAGCCGAGCGGCGACCTGCTCCATTCCTCCATCAGCGGTCCGATGGCCTCATCCATCAGCCTGTCGCAGATTTCCCCGGCGATCTCCGGAAAGCCGCTCTCCGCCGTCACGGCGCGCGTAAAGCGCTCCACCGCCTCGTGATAGATCGTTCCCAGCTGCGCGCGGTCGACGCCCGGCTCCAATTCGCTTTGCGGCGCAAGGCCGTAATGCACGAAATGCTTGTATGGACACTGGGCAAACGTCTCAAGCCTCGACACGCTCATCACGGGCCGTCCATAGAGGGCGCGCGCCCGCGAAGCGTTCAGCCTTTTTGCCGGCGGCGTCATCAGGCTTCGCGTCACCCGCTGCAGCGCTTCCCTCCCCGATTCGGTTTGCGCAATCGCCGCATAGGCCTGCCTGTCCCGCTCGGTGAGCTCGACCTTTCCCTCGGCCGCCAGCCCGAGGCGCACCGCCATCACGTCCAGCGCCGCCGCCGGCGCGGCAAGCATCTCCTCCTGCTCCTGCTGTGCAAGTCCCCCCGTGACGCTCAGAGCCGGGAACAGGCGTCTGAGCGCCTGCACGGCCGTTCCTTCGCGCAGCGCTCTGCCCGTCTCATCCGCAAGCGCGTAGGAGACGATCACCCTCCGCCTCGCCCCGCCGAGCGCCTTGAGCTCGTCGAGCTGCTCCATCGCCGCCCGCTCCGACGGCGTCATCCCGAGATATGCCCCCGTCGCCCGCTCGGCTTCCTCCTGTTCGAGCAGGGAGAGCAGCGTGCTCTCCGGGCCGCCCGCCGCGTCGTTCATGCCCAGCGCAAACAGCGTTTCCACCTCCGCCGTGCGCACATTGCCGATCTCGCCGCAGATGACCGCGCCGTCCGCGGGAGGGAGAGCCGAAAGCTCCAGCGCCGAAAGCCCCTCTTCCAAAAGCCTTCCCGCGACGTCGGCCGACGCTCTTTTCCCCCCCAGAAGCGTGTGCAGCTGATCGAGCGTTTCCATCAGATCCTCATAGACCTGCGCGCAGTCTTCCGCCTCCGGCGCAAAGCCTGCGGCCATGAGCTCCTCTCTCATGGCGAGGAGCCTGTCGTATGCCCCGACCTCGTCCAGCAGCGAGATGACCGCCTCGACCGTGTCGTCCGCCGTCCTTGCCGCATTCAGCGCATGCGAAAAAGCCAAAAGCGGCGAAACCACGCTCCGGCGTGCGGATTCAAGCGCCGCCAGCGTCTCTTCGTCCTCCTCCGGCACATAGGTAAACGGGCGCTTCCACGCCTCTCCCCGCAGATCGACCCCCTCCGCGTAGGCCGCGAGCCTTTCCGTCTCCTCCTGCGTCAGGGGGCAAAAGCCCGACTGCGCGCATTCCACCACGTCCGCCGTCCGCCAGCCGCCGGACACCACGGCGAGGCTCGCAAGCAAAAAACGGCATAGCGGATGCGCCAACGCAGGCCGCTTCTGCGCGATATACGCCCTCACGCCGTACATCGGCAAAATCGATTCCAGCAGCGGCGGGTAGCCGCTCCCTTTGGGATAGACGACCGCCATATCCGATAGATCTGCGCCGTCCGCCGCCATGCGCCTGATGCGCGCGCCTGCCAAATGCACCTCGGCGCGCACGCCGCTCGCCGCGCGCAGCTCGATGTGCTCCGGCCTTTTCTCATATGGCGGCTGTGCGAGCGCGTAGAGCCCCGCCTCCAGCGCCCTCAGATCCTCGGGCGTCTTTCTTTCGGCGTCGAATGTCTCCCGTTCGACCTCCTGCCCGGTCTCCTTGGCGAGCTTTTCCAGACGCGCCAGGCTGAAATTGACCGGCGCAAACAGCCTCCCGTCCGCCGCGCTGTTGGAATCCGTCTCCACGGCCAGCGTCAAAGAGGCGCTCTCTTTGTCGATCGCCAAAAGCTCCCGCGCAAACGTCTCGGTGATCATGTCGAATCCGTATACGAACACGTGCTGCCTTTGAACCACGCCGGATCGCGCCAGCCTCCGGCGCATCTCCTGCGAAATGTCCTCCGCATCCGCCAGCTCCCCCGCCATCCGCTGCTCGTATGCCGCGTATAGCCTTGCCATGTCCGCGAGTTTGGAGCGCGCAGCGCTCTCCCTCGGCAGGGTTTCCGCCATCGCGCCGATCTCCTCGGCCGTCTTCCCGCTTCGCTTGAAGTCCGCAATCAGCGCGGAGACCTTTGCCGCGAACCCGGCCGTTCCCGCTTCGGCCGCCGCGCGGTAGACGGTGAGCCGCTCCTTCTCCTGCTCGATGATCTCGCTGAGCACCATGCGTTTGCCTCGCTCGTCAAACGCGGTCCTCGCCGGCTGACCGGCATACTCAAATACGCGGCTCTGGAGTCTCCCCGGGGAGAGCACGTCGATCAAAAACGACCCGCTGATGTCCAGCCGTTCCATGATTTCCAGCTCCGCCTGCAGCGTGTACTGCGACGGGACGAGAAGCATGACGCTCTCCCCCTGCCGCGCGTGTTCCCCTATCCGCCGGATGATTTCCCCCAGCAGTCTGTGCGGTCTCGCCATGATGATCTTCATGCTTTGGCCTCCGGAATGTTTCACGTGAAACATTTTTTCTCGGCGCACAATGTTTCACGTGAAACATCGCATCACGCCAAGGGCAGGATTTGACAGCCTCCATATGGAATTATACCATATAACCCATTCCTTTACAAACCGGAACGAAGGAGGCAACCATGCGCATCGCCCTCATCGCAGACATCCACGCCAACCTGCCGGCTCTGCAAGCCGTTCTGCGCGATATCGAGCGCCGGCACAGTCCCGACCGGATCGTCTCGCTCGGCGACCAAATCAATCTCGGCCCATGCCCGAGAGAGACGCTCGCCCTTTTAAAGGAAAAGCGGGTCGAGTGCCTTCATGGCAACCACGAACGCTATATCGAATCCGCCATGAACGACGACCCACGCTATGCAGGGGCAAACTTCGCCAGCCTGCGCTTTAACGCCGGTCTTTTGGCGGCGGAGGAGCTGCGCTTTCCGAAGGAGATGCGCGTCGGCCCTGTCCTGCTTTGCCATGCCATGCCGGGCGACGACCGCTTCCCCGTCAACGACCCGAAGCTTGCGCTTCCGCGCCTGCGCGCGATGCGCTTTCCGGAACCCACCCATATCGTCTGCGGCCACGGCCACAACCCCGTCCATTACCGCGTCGGCAACCTGACGCTGAACGGAATCGGCAGCGCGGGCTGCCAGGACGACGGCATTCCCGGAATCGCCCTGTACGCGGTGCTGGATATCGAAGACGGCGCGGCGTCCCTTCGCCCCTGCTTCGCCATGTACGACACGCGGGCGCTCAAACCGCTCTTTCGCGCCAGCGGCATGGCCGCCTATTGCCCGATCATGGCCCATCTGGCCTGCATCCAAATGGAGCACAATCACGACTACCTCGTCGAGTTCGTGCAAAGCGCGCTCGCCCTCGCCGCCTCGCGCGGAGAAGAGACAATCTCACGCCAAACATGGGCCGATTCGGACGCCGCCTTCGCGTGGCCCGACGGCGTCGGAACCTCCGCATTTTGGAAATGAACCTGTCGCCAAAAAAGAAACCGCGTGCGGATGGGAAAACCCTCGTCTCCGCGCGCGTTCACATTTCATACCGTTTTCAAATAGAAACAACCCTGCGCTAAACTCCGTCAGGTAACGCTTCACTCCCTGACTGCTTCGCCATATGAGATACGTTGGGCTGCCGACCCGGGAAACTCGCACAGTCGCGCCGAAAGCGCTCCTTGCGATTTCCGACGCTCCGCCTACCTGTTTCGCCCACTGGGCGCGGCAGGCTTCGGGCCCAAACCCGCCTGAGGGACGGAGTCCCTCAGACTCCCTTCTTCGCTCCGCGCTTATAGCTCGTTTTGATCACAAAATAACGTTTCCCATCACTTGCCGACACAGAAACGGGCAAACACCTGATCAATGACCGACTCGTTCAGCGTCTCACCGGTGATCTCGCCGAGGATGTCGAGCGCGGCGGAAAGGTCGATGGCCGCCACATCCATCGGCATTCCCTCCCTGATCGCGCCGGCAGCGTCGGACAGGGCGTCGCAGGCACGGAGCGCCGCCTCGACATGCCGGGCCTGGGAGAGCACAGCCGATTCCGCATCGCTCTCCGGAGCAAAGGCGACAAGCGCCCGGCGAAGCTCGTCCATCCCCTCGCCCGTCAGCGAGGAGACCGTCACAACCGGTATGCCCGGAAAGCGAAGCCCGATCTCTTGCTCCTCAACGCGGGAGGGCAAATCCCCCTTGCTGAGAACCACCAGATGCGGAACCGTTCCGCAGAGCACATCCTCCGAGCGCTCGTCGAGCGCCGACGAATGATCGAGCACCCATACGCGCACATCCGCCTCGGATAACGCCTTGCGCGCGCGCTCCACGCCGATGCGCTCCACGGCGTCGCTCGTCTCCCGCAGGCCCGCCGTGTCCGTGAGCACGACGCGCAAACCCTCCAGCTGGATGGCCTCGGTCAGCGTGTCGCGCGTCGTTCCGGGAACGTCCGTCACAATCGCCCGCTCGCCGCCTACAAGCGCATTGAGCAGGCTGCTCTTCCCCGCGTTGGGTTGCCCCGCCAGCACGACGCGCAGCCCCTCCTCCTCCATTCGGCCGACGCGGGGGTCGCACGAAGCGCGCAGGCGGCTCTCCATCGCCCGGCACGCCTCCATCACCTCCCGCGCGGCCAACGTTTCATCCACCTCGTCCGGAAAATCCAATGCGGCGGAAATCGAAGCCAGCAGCGCAATGATCCGCTCCCTGGCCTCGCGCACATAGGCCGAAACGCCCCCTTCCAGCTGGCGAACCGCGCTCCGCAGCGCGCGCTCGCTGTCCGAGCGGATCATCCTCATGACGCCCTCCGCCTGCGCGAGGTCAATGCGGCCATTGATAAAGGCGCGATAGGTAAACTCGCCCGGCTCCGCCATTCGGGCTCCCTCCCTCAGCAGAAGCCGGAGAATCCTCCCGACAAGCGCCTGCGAGCCGTGGCAATGGATCTCCACGACATCCTCGCGCGTATAGCTGTGCGGCGCGCGCATGAGCACAGCCATCGCCTCGTCGATGTGCTCCTGTCCGTCGAGGATATGCCCGAACGTGAGGCGTCTGTTTTCCACAGGACGCCCGTTCTTTGGGGAAAAAACGCGCGACAAAATCCGCTCGCTCTGCGCGCCGGTCATGCGAACAATGGCGATGCCACCCTCCCCCACAGGTGTCGCCTGAGCAGCGACCGTATCCTTCACGCGATCCAATTTCATCGTCAAGTCCCTCACTTATCCACAAAACAAATTATATTTGTTGATATTTAACTAAAGACAAAAACGCATCCTTCCCTCGCCCGGCGGCATTCCCGTCCCAAATCCCCCGATAGGATTATAGCACAGAGAGCATGTTCTGAAAAGCGGGCAGGAATGGACGGCTATTCTCAGGGAAAATGCCAAAAAGTGCAATCCAATCGAACTTTTTGATAGACAGCCTTGATTTCATCCGGCAAAGTGTGTAGAATACAATCATTGACCTATCACTTCTCAACACCAAGGAGGCAATCCATGCAAACCATACAGCGCATCGTCATCGTGGACTTCGGCGCGCAGTATACACAGCTCATCGCCCGCCGCGTGCGCGAGGCGAAGGTCTTCTGCGAAGTGCTCCCCTACCTCACCCCGCTCGAGGATATCCTTGCCAAGCAGCCGGTGGGCATCATCCTCTCCGGCGGCCCCGCATCCGTGCTCGACGCGGACGCTCCGCACATCGATCCCGCGATCTACACGCTCGGCATCCCCGTCTTGGGGATCTGCTATGGCATGCAACTGACGGCGCATACCCTTGGCGGCGCGGTGGAGCGCGCGGCGCAGCGCGAATACGGCCGTGTTCCGGTGCGTTTTGACACGAGCAGTCCGCTCTTTGCCGGCATGCGCGAGACGTCCATCGCATGGATGAGCCATACGTACCATGTCACCCGCGCGCCCGAGGGCTTCTCCTCCATCGCCCAGAGCGACAACTGCGCCTTCTGCGCGATGGCAAACCCGGAAAAGCGCATTTACGCCGTCCAATTCCATCCCGAGGTCACCCACAGCGAAGAGGGGCAGAAGGTGCTCTCCAACTTCCTCTACAACGTCTGCGGCTGCACGGGCGATTGGACGATGAGCGCCTTTATTGAAAACACCGTCGCCTCCATCCGCGATCAGGTCGGTCCCGAAGGACGCGTGCTGCTCGGCCTCTCCGGCGGCGTCGATTCCTCCGTCGCCGCGGCGCTGATCTCGCGCGCCATCGGCGAGCGCCTGACCTGCGTCTATGTCGATCACGGCTTTATGCGCAAAAACGAGACCGAATCCGTGCGCGAGGTGTTCACCAAGCAATTCCCGGTGAATCTGGTGATCGTCGATGCAAAGGATCGCTTTTTGGGCAAGCTTGCCGGCGTCTCCGATCCCGAGCAAAAGCGCAAGCTGATCGGCGGCGAATTCGTCTACTGCTTCGCCGACGAGGCGAAAAAGCTGACCGGCGTGGATTATCTCGCCCAAGGTACGATCTATCCCGATGTGATCGAGTCCGGTTCGGTCAAGGGCAGCGCGGTCATCAAGAGCCACCACAACGTGGGCGGGCTGCCCGCAGACGTGAAGGCCCGCTTCACGGGCGGGCTCGTGGAGCCGCTCCGGATGCTCTTCAAGGATGAAGTGCGCCGTGTCGGCGAGGAGCTCGGCATGCCGCGCGACATGGTCTGGCGCCAGCCCTTCCCCGGCCCCGGCCTCGCCATCCGCATCATGGGCGACATCACGGAAGACAAGCTGGAAACCGTCCGCGAAAGCGACGCCATCCTGCGCGAAGAGGTCGCCGCGGCGGGCCTTGACCGCGACATCAATCAATATTTTACCGTGCTGACCAACACGCGCACCGTCGGCGTCATGGGCGACGAACGAACGCACGATTTCGTTCTCGCCATTCGCGCCGTCACCACCGACGACTTCATGACCGTCGACTGGGCGCGCCTGCCCTACGACCTGCTGGCGAAAGTATCCGCGAGGATCGTCAACGAGGTACCAAGGGTCAACAGGATTGTATACGACATCACGACCAAGCCACCGGCAACGGTGGAGTGGGAGTGAGGGCCTTCCCATTACAATTCAGTTTCTCCCTCATTGTATAAAGGATGTACCTTCATTTTCTTTAATATCACGCCTCCTATTTGCTGCATTGCGCGACTGTCAAGTCCTTTTCAATGCAGAGTAGGAGGAATTTTTGTTCCCAAATTGAAACCCCGAATCAGCTGTGATATACTGAACTTAACATATATTCGGCCGTCATCAGCGGCGGCAACGGAGGAAACGGGCATGGTGGATACCAAGAAAGAGCAGGAGCGCGACGAGCTGCATCGCGCCATTTGGGCGATTGCCGATGAACTGCGCGGCGCGGTGGATGGATGGGATTTCAAGAACTATGTGCTGGGCACCATGTTCTATCGTTACATTTCCGAAAACCTGACGAACTACATCAATCAGGGCGAGATCAATGCGGGCATCTCCGATTTCGATTATGCCAAGATGAGCGACGAGGAAGCCGAAGGCGCGCGGGATGGACTCGTTCAGGAAAAGGGGTTCTTCATTCTGCCGAGCGAGCTGTTTTGGAACGTGCTTGCGCGCGCAGCGGAGGATGAAAACCTGAACGAAACCCTCGAAAGCGTATTCCGCCACATCGAGGAATCCGCCAAAGGCACGTCGTCCGAGGGCAGCTTTGCCGGCCTGTTCGATGATTATGACGTGAACAGCAACAAGCTGGGCTCAACCGTCGCCAAGCGCAACGAAAAGCTGGTCAAGCTGCTGCGCGGCGTTGCCGCCATGAATCTGGGCGACGTTCAGGATCACGACATCGACGCATTCGGCGACGCCTATGAATACCTGATGACCATGTACGCCAGCAACGCGGGCAAATCCGGCGGCGAGTTTTTCACCCCGGCGGACGTCTCCGAGCTCCTCACCCGCCTTGGCACCGTGGGCAAAACCGAGATCAACAAGGTTTACGATCCGGCGTGCGGCTCCGGCTCACTGCTCCTCAAGGCTGAAAAGGTGCTGGGGCGCGACGCCATCCGCAACGGCTTCTTCGGGCAGGAAATCAACATCACCACCTACAACCTCTGCCGCATCAACATGCACCTGCACGATATCAGCTACGACAAGTTCAATATCGCCTGCGAGGACACGCTGACCGCGCCGCAGCACTGGGACGACGAGCCCTTTGAGCTGATCGTATCCAATCCCCCATATTCCATCAAGTGGGATGGCAGCGACAATCCTTTGCTCATCAACGATCCGCGCTTCTCCCCCGCCGGCGTGCTCGCGCCGAAGAGCAAGGCCGATCTGGCGTTCATCATGCACAGCCTCAGCTGGCTGGCCCCCAACGGAACGGCGGCCATCGTCTGCTTCCCCGGCATCATGTATCGCGGCGGCGCGGAGCAGAAAATCCGCAAGTATCTCATCGACAACAACTTCATCGACTGCATCATTCAGCTCCCCAGTAATCTCTTTTTCGGCACGAGCATCGCCACCTGCATCATGGTCATGAAGAAAGGCAAACCCGACAGCAAGGTGCTCTTCATCGACGCATCCGCCGAGTGCATCAAGGTCACAAACAACAACAAGCTCACCGCGCAAAACATCGAGCGCATTGTTTCCACCTTTGCGCAACGGAAGGAGGAGGCGCATTTCTCCCATCTGGCGGAACAAAGCGAGGTCATTGACAACGACTACAACCTTTCCGTTTCCACCTATGTCGAGGCGGAGGATATGCGCGAGAAGATTGATATTGTAAAGCTGAATGCGGAGATTGCTGAGATCGTAGCGCGGGAGCAGGTGCTGCGGGAGGAGATTGAGAAGATTATCAAAGAAATTGAGGGACAAAGCCATCATGAATGATGTGTCAAGCTGGCCGATGAATCGAGGATATTCTCAGGTATAATCTGGATTGGCGAAAACAATAAAAATTGTAAAAGGAGATTATAAATAGTCATGCGCGGTGATCAAGAATTACACTGCTTAAATTATATTAAAAGAGCAGTGTTCTATAAAGATAATCTTCCTATTCGAATTCCACATACAAATAAGACATATTTAGATGTGTCAGATGACGAATTTAAAAATGATAGAATACTGCTTGTTAATCCAGAATGTCATACATCTTATTTTGGATTATTAAAAGATGATTGTGAAGAATTTGAAAATATTTTGCGAATTGCTCAAGCGAATCCAAATGCAAGTAATTTCCCTGATTTTATACTTGAGAATGGATTTATTGAACATTTCCGGGTAACCTCATCATCAGTAACCCGAAAAGGAGCTACACATACAAGAAAAGAAAGTGAATTTCGCCGTACTGTTGACATCGAAACAAAAAAAATCGAATCTGAATGGAATGAAACACCCAGTTTCAATGAGTTACGTTCAAAGACATGGGAATTTACCAAT
>JAUNPI010000097.1 GCA_030536875.1 Clostridia bacterium | reverse complement strand
ACCAAGCTGTCGTTGACGCTTGACCCGGATCCTGCGATAAGCGGCGGCGTTCTGAGGATGCAGTCCGTGCGCGTGTCTGTTTCAGACTATACCGGCCAGCAGATCGGGCTCCATTTAAACGGTGAGTTGCTCACGTATTTGACCCTTTCGGAAGGGGAGGGCGCGTCGTATCTCATTCCGACAAGCCTTATGCTGACGGACGCGGAAAACGTGCTGCAGGCGGTCTATCTCATGGAGCACAGCGAAGCCGTCGATTCCGACGAAATGAGATGGATGGTGGATGCGCAGCTGGACGAACTGGAGGTTGAGAGCCTTCAGGAAGGCATGACCGTTTTTGAGGTGAAGACGGAAGCGGGCGCGCGTGTGACCGTTTGGCTGAACGGAGAGATTGTGGAGGAATGCACTGCCGATGAGCAGGGAAAGGCGACGATTCAATTCAAAGAACCGTTGGCGGTAACGGACAGCCTGTCCATTGAAGCGCAGGACCGAGTGGGCAACCGCGGAAGCATTGCGCCCGGTATCGAGAAGAAGCCGATTGTAGCGCCGACGCTTCGGTTTGCGGATACGGAGGAAGCGCAAATGACCGTCGGAAACCGCGTTCTCTTCTTAGAAGGGACAGCGGAGCCGGGCCTTGAGATGACACTGAGCGTGGGCGGCATCCATCAAGCGAGCATTGCTGCCGATGGGCAGGGAAATTGGCGTTACGCATTGGACACTGCGGGGCTAACCGACGGGAAACAAAAGCGCATCCAGCTCGAGTATGTCGACGAAATAGGCGCAGCAGAATACTTATATCTCACGGTGGATAAAGATGCCGGCGTCATTGATATACAGGGAACTGTAGACGATGAGACAGAATACCTGACCGGTACGGCCAAGCCGGGAACTCGCCTGAGCGTGACATACGCGGATGGACAGAAGCAGACGGCGCAGGTTTCGGAAGACGGCGCTTTTTCCATTCCGCTGAATGCACTTCAAGCGGGAACCGTGTTGCGGCTTGAGACGGAAGACGAGCTGGGCAATACCGCTGAGCTGGATGTGACGGTGAAAGCGGCGCCCCGGCAGGAACTGGCAATGGATGAACCGCCATACGGTCAGACTGTGATCGTAACGCCCAGGAGCGAAGCCTTGGAATGCAGAGGCACAGGCCATCACGGAAAGGCAGTCTGGGTGAGCAACGGTGAACAGACGCAGGAAATCGCTGTCAGGGACGACGGAAGCTGGGAAGCGAGAATCGAACTACCCGACATGGAGGATGGAGAGACAGCGGCGTTTACCTTTGCCTATGCGGATGGGGAAGGCAGCACGCTGCAGATGGAGATCCTTTGCGACGGATATTGCGAGGCGCCGGTGCTCGATGAAGAGATCATTTACGAAGATATGACTTCAATCGGGCTTCGCACGGAGCCGAACGCAGCGGTGTATCTCAACGAGCTGTGCGTCGGCCAAGCCGATCGGGCAGGGGAAATCGAAGTGCCGCTATCTGCACTCAGCGAAGGAGCACGCTTGGTCTTTTATGCGGTCGATCCGTGGGGCAATGATAGCGAGAAGGCGGAGTACGAAGTCAGGAAACGCTTGGCGGTCTACGGCGGTTACCTCAGCCGGCCGGATCGCGAGCAATACAATGCGGGAGAGGAAATCGACGTGCTCGCGTATCTGGTTTATACGCAGGGACACAGCATCTCCGGCAGAGTGGAGGTGACGGACAGCCAGAGCGGCGAGAGGGTGATCAGCTCAAGCGTAGCGGATCTGTTGAGTGCGGAGCAGCTTGAAAACCGCAGAAAGGACGAGAGGCTGACGGGGATTCAAGTGGACGAAGGCGTATCCAAGCGCTTCCGCTTGACGACGGACAGCGGCTTGACGGCGGGGCACGATTACAGCGTCATGCTCTATGCCTCTGTGGATCAAGGCGACGAAAGGGTTATCGACAGCAGAACATTTACCTATGGAGCAGAAACGGAAACAGGGAATGTGAAACCCTATGAGCGCTATGATGAGACCGCACCCTATGCGGCGAGTCTCGATATAAGCGACGAGGCCTACAATGCCGGAAGCGTGTTTTTGACGGGCAGCTTTTATGCGCCGGTTGGGACATCGCTTTCCGTGCTGTCTGTAACGGTTGACGGTACGCAATTGGCGAGCCGGGCAATCAGTATGGATCGGCTGCGGCGCAGCGATGGACAGGCTGTTTTTGTGCAGCAGCTGACGGATGATGTGGATATCGAAAGAGGAGGATTTGTCATTCGCCTCAATGCGGGCAATGTGAAGGACGGTACACATGAAGTGGTTCTTTCTCTGAGCTCAAGCAATTCGCTGGAGGCCATCACGTTTGCGTCGCTTACGGTCCATACGGATAGCAGTCAGAAGACGGTCACAATGAAGAATTTCCAAAAAGCATTGGCGGAAAAATGGTGAATGATGCGATGAAGAGACGAATTTGTGTTTTAGCGGCATGTTGGCTTTGCTGTTTTGCATTTGTCCACGTGAAAGCGGAAGTCATGCTGCGGCGCGGCGATCATACCGACGTTTCGCTGATCTGCAGCATACAAGACAGGCTTGAACAGCTGGGATATTATGCGATTCATGAGGATAGAGCCGGCTATGGTTCCGTTTCAAACGCGACATTGGAAGCGTTGAAAGCCTTCTGTATGGCCAATGGACTTGAGGCGGATGAGGAAGGCGTGACGGCAGAAGCATATGAATGGCTGATGAACGGGGAGCCCGTTGCGCGAGAGGATGCGGTTTTAACCGAGACAACGCAGGAGCATGCGCTGCTTTTTGGCGATTATGAGGTACAAGCGTGGATCATGTGGACATGTGCATTCATTGTATGCGTCGGTGCTGTTCGCTGCGTATGGATTGTGGTTGGACCCCATAAAAGAAAGGGAAGAAAGGCGTCGGACAGCCCGGCGGCGAGAGGCCATCCGGAAAGAAGACGCCGCTCGAAAGGCAGCCGGATCTCGGGAAGCGTGGAGCAGGGAATCGCGGTCAATGTGGATCAGACGACGGGAACAGATGAGGGCGTCTGAGAAAAGCCTATGATTGGGGCCCTGTCAGCTGTAAGGCGATAAACAAAAGAGGATACGGCACGGTTGCGTGCCGTATCCCCGATAGGGGTTGCGATTAAACCAATTCGCCCGCATTGAACTTGGCGCGAATTTCGGCGAGCGACTTTTCAGCCTTGGCGAGAAAGGCGCCGCTTTCGGGATCGATATAGCCGAGATAGTCGACGCGGTCGATCTGTTCCTGATTGAACAGATAATTCTGATCGGAGCTCAGCATTCCCTGAGGATACATACAGCCGCAATAGTCGTATAGCTTTTGCTTATCCGAGCGGAGTTGACAATAGCCGGTGATCATGATGCGCTGAGTTCCTCCGGCGAGCAGCACGACGGAGCCGATGGGGAGCAGTCCTTCGATTTTCATAGAATATTCCTCCTTGTGATGACAGATCGGTTAGTGAAGAAACAGGCCGTTGAGAAAGAGGACGAGAGCTGCGAGCAGAAACACACCCATTGGAAGCGCGATATGCGCGAATCCGGGAAGATCGCTCGCCTTTCCGGTGTCCAGATAGATATTCCAATAGGAAGGGTCGGGATGGGAGAAATTGTAAACATAGACGCTGACGCGCTCTCCAACATGCGCTTGAACAAAAGAGGTGTCCGCAGCGACACAGGATAGCTCCGTCAAATCGCCATGTACGTCAATGACGACACGCGGGCGGACTTTTCCCGTATGGCTCACAGGCAGAAAGCCGGTGAGTTGGGCTTCGGTGCGCGTTAACCCCGAACGTCGATGCATCTCGCGCGCATACAAAAGCAAACCGCACAAGAGCAGAATACACCCAACGGCCCAAAAAATCAATCGTATCCTTTGAGGCATGATGGATTCCTCCGATCAAAACAGGCTGTTCCAGAAATCAGAAACCGCTTTGCTGGCACCCTGAACACAGTTGCCCACAAATCCGGCGGCTTCCTTGATCCCATCAACGGCGTCACCGATGCCCTCGACGATACCGCTGGTATCGATACTGACTTTGGTTTCGAAGCCCACGCCAAACGATGCGCCGATATCGATGGTGAGCACGCCGTCGTCTATGCCAACTTTGGCATGACCGCCGATGCCGACCGTAAGCGCGGCGGAGCCTTCGACGTCGACGGGGCCGAGGCTGATGGTATCCGATACGCCCACCTTGACCAAATTGGCCTCGGCAGATACACCGGCGCTGGCGTTGACTTTACCGTCGATGATTCCGATGGCGACGTTGCCTTTCATTTCGGCTTGTCCGACCTCGACGGATCCGGTTATCTTGTTTTTAAAGAAACCAAAATCATTTGTGATGGAACCGTCGGCGGAAAGGAGCGAGACGCTTCCGCCGATTTCGGCGGATACGCTGGGGCTGAGCGTTCGGTGTGTCTTTCCGTCTTTGTCGACCTTATACGCGTAAAGCCCGGCTTGCCATGACGCGGAAAAGTCGCCTTTGAGCGCCGATAGGGTTCCTTCCATCTCAAGATGGTCGCTCTTATAAGCGTATTGGTTCTCTTTATATGCGCAGCTGGCAGAATAGCTTGTGCCGATACCGAAGAGGGTTCCGATTTGTTTGACACTACGAAGCCGCTTGGCCTCTTCTTCGGAGAGCTTTTTTCCATCTTTATACGCGCCGTTGGCTCCGGATTCTTTGTGCCAGAACTTGTCCTCGTCATCGATATCGTGTTTGTAGGTCGCTTGGGGAAGCTTCGTTTCAAGCTTGGCTTCTTCCTTGGTGTAGCCTCCGTTTTGATCGTAGGTTTTGATCACATAGGACAGTTCGCCGAATTCCTCTTTGGCGGTGACTTCGCGGCGCAGGGAGCCGTTTTTGTCGAAAAAATACGTGATATCGCCGTTGGCGAGAATGAGATTTCCGTCGGCATCGCGCAGCAGGGTGCTTTCGGAGATCAGCTTCATGTATTGGTCGTACATGTCGACCGTCCATGTGCTTTTATCCGAGGGGAAATGTAGGACACCGGCAATGGCTGCAAGCACCTGATCGCTTGCTCCGGCAGCTCCAAGCTGAATGGAAACGGCGGCAGAGGCTGTGATATCGCAAAGCTTTTGCTCACAGGAGATGAAGGCTCCACTCGCGTTTAAGACTTGGCTGCCAAGCCGGCGAGTATGTTCCGAATAGCGATCCAGCACGCTGGCGTAGTTGGCAACGGCGTCTTGCACGCTTCCCGCGCGAACGAGGTTTGCGCCGGAAAATCCGGAGAGCCTGCCGATGCCGCAGCCATGAACGGCATAATCGGCGCCGCCTGCGCTGGACATGCGAATGGATCTGAGCTCGCCGGATATTTGGGACAGTGTTCCGGAGAGCCTGTTCAGTTTTTGATAGATGCGATCGATCTCATCCTGAGAATAGACTATTTTATCGGGCACAATCGTCTTTCCTCCCCCATTGCTATGATGACCAATCATAGCAGAAAACGAGGAGGAAAGCATCGAAACCTGATATACGGTCGATTTCTTTCCATAAACGGCATCAATGGGTGGTTTTTTCCCGCTTTGGCGGAAGCAGTTAAAGACATTTACGATCGAAAGGGGAAGACATGATGAACACGAGAAATTGGATGGCAAAGCTGCTGGCGGTGATGATGCTCTGCATGCTGGCGGCATCACCCTCTTTGGCAGAGGGAAGCATGAAGCTGATCGGAATCCATGATTTTTCCGAGTATGGTTATCTGGCGCTGCGCACGGGAATCTTTTCGGTGAACGGGACGGGGATGTCGTCTTCCGCCGAAGAGTATCGGGTTGTGGTGGACGGCTATCCGGCTGTTGCGCTGGACAGCGTAGATGGGAACATGGTGGATGCGACGGGATATTTATTCGTCGTGGATATTTCCAAGCCATATGCGGATCGCACGGAGAACGCGGGCGAATGCATGCAGCAAGTCATGGCTTCCCTGATCAACCTGATGAAAGACAAGGATCGAGTCCGTTTCCTGTGGGTCGGCTCATCGGTGGACATGTCGGGCTATATGGATCGTGTTTCGGCGCTTGCTGCGGTTACAGGCAAGGAATGCGAATTGATGACCCGCAGGCGAAGCGCGAAAGACGATGACAGTGCGGTTCTCTACGATGCGATCGGCCAGGCTGTAGCGCTATCGATCAATCCGGAATCGGAGGATCCGTGCGTATATCACCAGATCGTTGTCATTTCGGACTGCTTGAACAGCTCATCGAGCATAGGCAACACGACGCTGGAAACCGTTCGAGCTAACATTGACGCTTCAGGCCCCCTGCCCGTATGGTGTGTGGCGCTTCGCAACTCGAGCGTTAAAACCAAGAAGGCGGAGGCCGCCGATCAGGCAACGATCGCCATGCAGAGCTTTGTGAGCGCGACGGGCGGCAGCTTCTTTACGATGGATTACAGCTCCGCGTCCATGCGAAAAACATCCGCTCAAGAGCAGGCGCAGGCGATTTCGGCAAACATGGCCTCTCAGATGGACGGTTGGAAAAGCTTGGTCGTCGACCTGACGCCGTGTTTGGCTATGCTGGATCGTTCTCCGGCTCATGAGACGGAAATCGTTCTGTCTTATGGAGGACAGGTGGAGCGTATCAACAGGATGTTTGCGTTTTCTTTGCTTCCTACGCCGGAGCCGACTGAGGCGCCGACGCCTGTGCCAACAGCGACCCCCAATCCGTACTTTGTTCAGGTGACGGATAAAAACAGCGATCATGTCTGCGAACTGCAAAAGCTGCTCGCCGATATGGGCTATTACACCGGAGAAATCGACGGATCGTTTAACGTCGCCACGCGGCGTGCCTATCAGATGCTTTGCGACGCGAATGGCCTCAAGGCATCGACCGATGAGAACAACAATCTGGTTGTTTTAAAGAGCGAATGGCAGCTGATTGCAGAAGATAAAACGCTTGCTACCGCAGTGCCGGTTACCCCGGAGCCTACGATTACCCCTTCCCCCACGCCCACGCCCACGCCGGCGCCGACGTATATCGAGCTGCACGCAGGGGATGTGGATACCGGTGAGATCGGCTATGTAGCGGCTATGCAGGTCCGTTTAAAGGAACTGGGCTATTACGGTGAGGACAATTTCACACCCGGCGTATATGACGATGCGACCGTGAGCGCGCTGGATCGTTTTTGCCGGACGATGGGCATCAACAATACCGGGGACGGAGAAACCGCGACGCTCAATGTTCAGCAGATTCTGCATTCCGGCAATGCCATCCGGTTTGTGACGCCCACACCCGAACCTCAGGCTACGCCTACGCCTCGTCCGGAGTATATGGAGCTGCGCGCAGGGGATGTGGATACCGGTGAGCTTGGCTATGTGGCGGCTTTGCAAGTTCGACTAAAGGAATTGGGATATTACGGCGAGGACAACTTTACGCCCGGCGTGTATGACGGAGCTACGGCCCATGCGCTGGTTCGCTTCTGCCAGACGATGGGGATCAACAATACGGACAGCGGAGAAGTGGCGACACTCAACATCCAGCAGATCCTGCATTCCAACAATGCCATTCGTTTTGCAACCCCAACGCCGGAGCCGGAGGCCACGTCGACGCCGCTTCCGGAATATATCGACATGAGCAAGGGAGATTGCGATGACGAGAACACCAATTATGTCGCCAACATGCAGCTTCGCCTCAAGAACCTTGGGTATTATGAGGATGATGAGGTTAACCTTGGCAAATATGACGATGCAACGGTTGCGGCTCTTGCCCGATATTGCGAGCAGACAGGCTTCAGCAATATGGGCGACGGCAGCGTGGCATCGGTTGGCCTCCAAAAAATGCTCTTTTCGGCGGATACAAAGGCATATGAGAAGCCCAAGGTTTCCGTGAGAGACAAAACGGTGTCATGGCTGACGGACACCATGAGCATCGCCGGATACCAGATCCCCATGTGGATTTTTGTTGCGGTGGGGGCGGTGGCCGCTTTGCTGATCATCGTGTTGATCATTGCGGCATGCGTTCGCGCCAAAGGCAAAAAACAAAACCAGAAGGCGCAAGCGACAGCATCGAAATCGGACCATACGACCGTAAAGCCGGTTGTAGCCGCGGATATCAGGGACGACAGAGGCGGAAGGGATGAACGAACGGGCGCGGGAACAGATGACGGACGGGATGCGCCGACGGGAAGCGAACAGGGAGACGGCGATGGATGCTCCTTGACGCTCGATATTGAATACAACGGGAGACATACCGTTGAACGCTACGAAATCATGGATAAACTGACGATAGGCCGCGGCTCTGACTGCGACATCAAATTGGATCCGAGGGATACGAACGCGTCGCGCAGGCATGCGGAGCTCGTCCTTGCCGACGGCCGGCTGCGCGTGCGCAACATCACCGAAAGGGCGCGGGGCACGACCGTCAACGGCCGCAAGATAGGAGAAACGACCGTGTACAGCATGGCATACGATCTGCCGACGGGCGAGGGCGACCAAATGGCTTCCGGGAATGAAGCGGATTTGGAGAGCGGCGATGTCATTGGCATCAGCGCACATCGCATTACGGTAAAGTATTGAGTTCAAGAAAGAAACCGAGGGGAATGATCGATGTGAATGAAGTGTTGATCAAATGTTTGTTTTGGGTATTCAGCATCTTTGCGCTGATGGTGGTCGCCTTTATCGCCTTCTTATGGCCCGTCTTAGGCATCTTGGCGCTGCTTTTTCTGCTTCTCATCATGTGCGCAGTGTTTTTTGCTAAACCGGATTGGTGGAGAATGGTAAGACCAAGGAAGGAGAAACCGCCGGAAGAGAGGCCGGTAAAGGGATTTGCGGCGGAGATGATGTTGGAGAGCTGCGTTGGGCAAGAGCCGATTGTCATTTGCAAACCGGAAATGATCATTGGCCGAAAAGACACGTGCGATTATGTGCTCAATAGTCCCAGCGTCTCTCGGGAACACTGCAAAATCACCTATAAAGAAACCACGCATCTTTATTATATTGAGGATTTAGACAGCGCATACGGCACGTTTATCAATGCGGGACGTCTTCCGAAATGCTCTCCGACGCTCCTAAAACCCAACAGCATGGTTACGCTCAGCGATCAGCGTTACATTTTTAAGGCGATACGGTAGACGAAGCGGCCCGGATCAACAACTTTGCGGAGGGAAAAGCACTATGTTTCATTTGTGTATAAGCACGGGAAATCACAGCTATGACGCGTATCTTCCGGACGGCGGCACGTGGAATACAACGATCATGGTTCCGCAGACAATCACGGGGTTGAAACACGACTTGGTGTTCCCAGTGCGCTCGCTGGAGGGCGAATGCTATATGCGCCCGTGCAGAGGGTTGGTGTGGAGCGAGACGCGCAAGGCGGATGAGAAGCTGCTGGAAGACGGCATGAGCGTGCAGCTCGCGGCGCAGACGGAAGCGATCGGCATCGTTGTCGAAGAGTGCGAGAAGCCGGGAACGCTGATGCGCAAATACCGGATTCGAAACAGAGAGGTTCGCGTCGGCTCGGATCAGGGATGCGCGATCTGCCAGAAGTCGGAATATGTCTCTGCGTTTCACGGGGATTTTGATTTGCGTTCTGATACGGAGGCGTATTATACCGATCAGAGCCCTTACGGCAGCTGCATCAATGGCAACCGAATCAAAAACCAGCGAATCCAGCTCCGATATGGCGACGTGGTTGGCATTGGGCCGAGCTTGCGAATCGTATGGCTTGGGAACCTGTTGGCCATCAATACGCCCAAGCATCTCGATCACATTGATTTGCCTAAGGTTGAACGGACGGAAATCTTCGCCGCAACGCAGGGAATCGAAGCCGAAGGAAGCGATCAATCCTCCGTCTTTCAATATCAACGCGCTCCGAGAATTCTTGAGAAGCCGGAAGAAAAGAGCTTTAAAATCGAGGGGCCGATTGCCAAAAACGCAGGGCGGGAAACCCCGCTTTGGCTGTCTATTGGCCCGTCGGTCACGTCGATGTTTCCCATGCTGCTGAGCTCTTTCGTTACAGGGCGAAACGCTACGTCCATTGTGGTGATGATGGGCGGCACGGCCGTGCTGGCGGCAATGTGGGGAATCATCAATTTCGACTATCGCAAGAAGAACGGGGTGATCGACGAGGGCAAACGCCAGCAGGTGTACAAGCGGTATATTGAAGAGATGGAGTCTGACCTGATGGCCTTGACCGAGCAGGAGCTCTTTAGGCTAAACGAGGAATTCCTCTCTCCGGAACGCTGCCTTGAAATGTCTGTTTCCAAGCAGCGCAAAATGGAATTGTCCGTGATTAAGACGCATCGCCTCTGGGAACGCATGCCCA
>JAUNPI010000096.1:2098-10283 GCA_030536875.1 Clostridia bacterium | reverse complement strand
ATGCCTTTTTTCTGCCGGACGAGGGGATGGACGGCGGATCTTGGCGAAAACTGTATAAAGATTCCATAAAATGTCAACGAAAATCATATAAAATTCCTGTATTGATAAACTGGTATACAAGATGTATAATTCTTATAGAAATTGAGTTAGAAATTATATATTTTTATGATATGCGAGAAGATGAGTGCTCAAACTTGGAGGGTGTGACGGAATATGAGGCAGCCTCTGCTTAAAACGGGCGAAACGCGCGTTTGGCGCACCTATACGGGCGGCGCCGCGCTGGATGTCTTTCACGGAAGACCGGGGGAGAACGGCTCTTTGCCGGAGGATTGGGCGGCGAGCACGACGCGCGCGTTTAATCCCGGGCGGGAGGAGCTGGTCGAGGGGCTCAGCCGGGTGGTGAGCCTGCCCGGGGAGCCTTACCTTGCCGACGTGATTGCGGAGGATCCGGAGGGGTTCTTCGGAAAGGCCCATGTCGGCGCGTTCGGGCCGAAGGCGGGTTTTCTGGTCAAGCTCATAGACGCGGCGGAGAGGCTGACGATTCAGGTGCATCCCGACCGGGACTATGCCAAGGCCGTGCTGGGCAGCGACTACGGGAAGACGGAGTCTTGGTATATCCTCGGCGGGAACGGCGCGGCTGCGGAGCCCTGCATCTACATGGGCTTCAAGCCCGGCATCACGCGGGAGCGCTGGAAGAGCCTGTTTGAGGCGCAGGATATCGCGGGCATGCTCGCCTGCCTGCACCGCATTCCCGTGCGTGCCGGAGAATGCTATTTTATCGCCGCAGGCATGCCGCACGCCATCGGGGCGGGATGCTTTCTGGCCGAGATCCAAGAGCCGACCGATTACACCATGCGCACGGAGCTGGTGACGCCCGGCGGGCTGCGCATCGACGAGCGCCAATGCCATCAGGGCGTGGGCTACGAGCGGATGCTCGATTGCTTCCATTACTGCGGAGAGAGCCTCGAAGAGACGCTCGCGCGCTATCGCAGCGAGCCTATGCGCGTGCTGGAGACGGCGGGCGGGACGGTCGATTCGCTGATCGACAGGCGGCAGACCGATCTTTTCTCGATGAGTCGGATACGGGCTTCAGGCGAGCTGACGCTGCCTGAGGAGAGCTGCATGCGCATCTTCATCGCCGTGGAGGGCGAGGGGGAGCTGCGCGCGGGCGGTTGCGCCATGAGCGTTCGCCGAGGGGAGACGGTTGTCGCCCGGGCGGACTGCCCCGAGCTCACGCTGCATGCCCCGGACGGGCTGACGCTGTTGGCGTGCAGGCCGCCCCAAGGGGCGCAGAACCCGTGAAACGCGTATGTCATCCGGGCTTCGGCCCGGTGATATAAAAAGAAGAAGGAGGAACCCCAAATGAAAAAGGTCCTTGTTGTGGCGCTGGCGCTCGTGATGTGCTTCGCGCTGAGCTCCGTGGCCTGCGCCAAGACCTGTGAGCTCAAGATTTCCACCACCCAGACCGATTCTTCGATGATCTACGCGGGCCTGCAGGCTGCCGCCGACGAGATCATGGAAAAGACCAACGGCGAGGTCAAGGTGACCATCTACCCCTCTTCCCAGCTGGGCGGTGAGGAGGACATGATCGACCAGGCGATCGCCGGCATCGGCGTGGCCGTTTTGACGGACGCGGGCCGTATGTCCAGCTATGTCAATGACATCGGCATCTTCAACATGGCCTACTTTGTGGACAACTACGAGGATGGCCTGAAGGTCATCGCCACCGACACCTTCAAGGGCTGGACGGACGAGCTGATCAACCAGGGCATCCGCGTGCTGTGCTTCAACTATTACGACGGCGCCCGTTCCTTCATGCAGAACAAGGAGGTCAACACGCCCGCCGACCTCAAGGGCCTTGTGACCCGCACGCCGGGCGCGGCGCCCTACAACGAGTCCATCTCCGCGATGGGCGCGACCCCGTACAACGTCGCGTGGTCCGAAGTGTACAACTCCATTCAGACCAAGGCGATCGACGCCTGCGAGGTGCAGTATACCTCCGCCGTCTCCAGCCACATCTACGAGGTCTGCAAGTATGTCGCCAAGACCGAGCACATCAACCTGTTCAACTGCCTGATCTGCGGCGAGGCTTGGTTCTCCAAGCTGCCGGAGGAGTACCAGCAGATCGTTCTGGACGCCTGCTACAACAACGCCTACAACAATGCGCTGGACATCATCGCGGCGCAGGCCGATATGGAAAAGACCCTTGTGGACAATGGCATGACCATCACCGAGGTGGACAAGGCTCCCTTCCAAGAGGCTGTGAATGTCGCGTATGAGAAGCTCGGCTGGACGGAGCTGCGTGCCAAGATCTACGAGGAAGCCGGGCTCTAAGCCGGGCGAAAGGGGGCGAGCGGCCTTGCGGGGCTCTCGCCCTTCTTTCATCAAACGGCTTTGAAATGGCTTTCAAACGGCTGTAAAGCGAGCGCTGTGAAGGAGCTGTACAGGTTACATGGGTACAATCAAAAAAGCATATGAGAAATTCTGCTGGCTTGAACAGCAGATTGCTATGGTCCTCTTGGCGGCCATTACGCTGCTCGTGTTCGTCTCGGCGCTCACGAGAACATTCGGCTATCCGATCAACTGGGCGCAGGATGCGGCGCTGATCATGTTCGCATGGCTTGCGTTCCTCGGCGGCGACATTGCGCTGCATTCCACCGGCCTGATCGGCATCGACCTCATCGTCAGGAAATTCCCCAAGGCGGTTCAAAAGGGCATCGACATCCTCTTCAAGGCCGTCATGCTTGCCTTCCTGGTCATACTGGTCGTCTACGGATATCAATATGTGCTGACCGGCTATAAACGCCTGATCACCACGCTGAATGTGTCCTATGCGTTTGTAACGGCGTCCGTGCCCGTCGGCGCGGCGCTGATGATCATCTCCGTGACGATCAATCTGGTGAAGAGCGTCAAGACGCCTGTTGAGAAGTGGGGTGAAAAGGCATGATTGCGGCGATTGGTATCTTCTTTGTTTTCCTGCTGCTAGGCATGCCGGTTGCCTTCTCCATTGGCATTTCCGGTCTCGCCTTCTTTGTGTTCCGCGATCTTCCGCTGAGCATTTTGGTCCAGAAGTCGATTTCCACCACGCAGAGCTTCACGATGCTGGCCATTCCGCTGTTCATTCTGGCGGGCAACCTGATGAACGCCACGGGCATCACCAAGCGCCTGATGAAGCTGGCGAACGTTTTGACCGGCCACATGTACGGAAGCGTAGGCCAGGTTTCCTGCGTGCTTTCCACGCTGATGGGCGGCGTCTCCGGCTCCGCCGTCGCGGACGCCGCGATGGAATGCCGCATTCTCGGCCCGGAGATGGAGCGCCAAGGCTATGCGAAGAGCTGGGCGGCGGCGATCAACGGCCTGTCCGGCCTGATTGTGGCGACGATTCCGCCGTCTATGGGCCTGATCATCTACGGCACCGTCGGCGAGGTCTCCATCGGCCGCCTGTTTATGGCCGGCTGGGTGCCGGGCCTGCTCATGATGATCTTCTTGATGATCGCCTGCTCGCTCTCGGCGCGCCGGTTCGGCTACAAGCCGGAGCGCGCGAAGATGGCTCCGCTTTCCGAGATTGGCAAGGTTGCGCTCGAATCCATCTGGGCGCTCCTCTTCCCGGTGATGCTCATCGTGCTCATCCGCTTCGGCATCATGAGCCCGACCGAGTCCGGCGCGTTCGCCTGCGCCTACGCGCTGTTTGTCGGCATCGTGATCTACAGGGAAATGACGGTGCAGTCCCTCATGCAGACGCTGCGGGAATCCGTCAAGGACGTGACGGTGATCGCGATCATCCTGTGCTTCTCCGGCGTGTTTGGCTATGGCGTCGTGTTTGACGACCTGACGACCGTGCTGGCGTCGGCGCTGGTTTCCATCACCTCCAACCCGGTTCTGCTGCTCTTCTTGGTCATCCTGTTCCTGCTGGCCTGCGGCATGTTCATGGAGACCACGGTCATCGCGCTCATTCTGACCCCGATTCTCAAGCCGGTCATGCAGAGCGTGGGCGTCGATCCGGTCGTCTTCGGCATGATCATGATGACCTGCGTCACCTTCGGCGTCATGACGCCGCCGGTCGGCACGGCGCTCTATACGACGTCCGACATCATGGGCTGCGACATCGGCGAGACCGTCAAATACGGCTGGCCCTTCTATCTGGCCGTGATCCTGGTCGTTGTGTTCATGGTGTTCTTCCCCGACGCGGTGCTTTGGCTGCCCAACCTCGTTTACGGAGTGGGCGCGTAAAGGCGAGCTGCTCATGCGCCTGCCGTCCTCTGCAGAGCAAAATGCAAAGGGGGATTGGCAGGCGCATGGATATTGTGGTAAAATAGATACAATAGCGTCGAAGACGGGGGATTGACGGCGAAGAAGGTTTCTGCTGAACGTAAGGAAAATTTTCTCTTTTATTTAGAAGATGTTCCCTTAATCGAAGGAAGGTTTTCCCTTGAACGAAGAAGGAAGAAGAAGGAGTGAGCGCAGATGAAAATGACGTTCCGTTGGTACGGAAAGGACAGCGACAAGATTACGCTCAAACAGATCAAACAGATCCCGAACTGTTCGGGCCTGATGGGCGTGCTCGACTATAAGGCCGCCGGCGAGGTGTGGGAAGAGGACGAGGTTCGGCAGTATATCGAAGAGGTGCATGCCGCCGGGCTCGAGTGCGAGGTCATCGAGAGCGTCAACGTCCACGAGGACATCAAGCTCGGCCTGCCCACGCGCGACCAATATATCGAGAACTACTGCAAGTCGATTCGCAATCTGGCGAAGTACGGCGTCAAGGTGATCGTCTACAACTTCATGCCGGTGCTCGACTGGCTGCGCACGGACCTTGCCCGCGAGATCCCGGAGGACGGATCCAATTCGCTTTACTACGACGAGGCCGAGCTGGGCGAGATGACCCCGATGGAGATCGTGCGCCGCACCGCCGAAAACTCCAACGGCTTTACGATGCCGGGCTGGGAGCCCGAGCGCTTGGCGGAGCTCGAGCGCGTGATGGAGCTTTACAAGAACGTCGACCAGGCGAAGCTGCGCGAGAATTTCAAGTACTTCCTCGACGGCATTATCCCGACCTGCGAGGAGGTCGGCGTGCGCATGGCCTGCCATCCGGACGATCCGGGCTGGCCCATCTTCGGCCTGCCGCGCATCACGCACGATCAAGAGGGCTACGACATCATGGTGAAGCTTCACGACAGCCCCTGCAACACGCTGTGTCTGTGTACCGGCTCGCTGGGCAGCAACGTGAAAAACGACATCCCCGAGATGATCCGTCACTTTGGCCAGATGGATCGCATCGGCTGCCTGCACGTGCGCAACGTCAAGCATCTGGGCAGCGACCGCCGCTTCCGCGAGGCGAGCCACCTGTCTGCCGACGGCGATCTGGATATGTACGAGATCATGAAGGCGGTTTACGAGACCTGCCCGGACACCTACATCCGCCCCGACCACGGGCGCATGATCTGGGACGAGGTTGGCCGCCCCGGCTATGGCCTCTACGACCGCGCGCTGGGCATCGCCTACCTCAACGGGCTTTGGGAAGCGATCGACAAGAACAAGAAGCGCGGCTGAGCGCGTCTCACAAAGAGCGAGGCGCCCGACAGGGGCGAGAAAGGCGGACAGACTATGAAAATGAACCGTGCCGCGCTGGCGGACAAGGCAGCGTGGGAAAAGGCGGGCGTGCGGCTTCCGCAGTATGACGTGGAGGCGATGGTGCGGCGGACGAAGGAGAACCCCATCTGGGTTCACTTTGGCGCGGGCAACATCTTCCGCGGCTTTATCGCCGCCCTCCAGCAGAGGCTGCTCAACCAAGGGCTGGCTGACCGCGGCATCATCGCGGCGGACACCTTTGATTACGACATCATCACCAAGATTTACGACGCGTTTGACAACCTGACCATGAACGTCACCCTCAATCCCGACGCCACGACAAGCCGGGAGATCATCGCCTCCGTCGCCGAGGGGCTCCGCGCGGACGCGAAGGATGCCGGGCAGATGGCGCGCTTTGGGGAGATCTTTGAAAACCCGTCCTTGCAGATGGTCTCCTTTACGATCACGGAAAAGGGCTACGCGCTGCGCAACATGGCGGGCGAGCTGATGCCCGTCGTCACCGCCGACATGAAGGAAGGGCCGGACAGCGCCCGCCACGCGATGAGCGTCGTGACCGCGCTGCTGCTGAGGCGTTTCAAAGCCGGCGCGTATCCGCTGGCGCTCGTCTCGATGGACAATTGCAGCCACAACGGCGAGAAGCTGCGCGCGTCCGTCATGGACATCGCGGACGCTTGGAGGCAAAACGGCTTTGTCGGCGAGGACTTTATCGCCTACCTCGGCGACGAGGAGAGGGTCGCTTTCCCGTGGAGCATGATCGACAAGATCACGCCGCGCCCGGCCAAGAGCGTTGAGGAGAGCCTGCTCGCCGACGGCATCGAGGAGATGAGCCCGATTGTCACCGGGCGGGGCACGTTTATCGCGCCGTTTGTCAACGCGGAGCGTCCGCAGTACCTGGTCGTGGAGGATCGCTTCCCCAACGGGAGGCCCGCGCTGGAACAGGCCGGCGTTTACATGACGGATCGCGATACCGTCAACTGCACGGAGCGCATGAAGGTGACCACCTGTCTCAACCCCCTTCACACCGCGCTGGCGGTCTACGGCTGCATGCTGGGCTACACGCTCATCTGCGAGGAGATGAAGGACGAGGACCTCGTCAAGCTGGTCAAGCGCCTTGGCTATGTCGAAGGGCTGCCGGTGGTCGTCGACCCGAAGATCCTGAGCCCGAAGGCCTTTATCGACGAGGTTGTGGGCGAGCGCCTGCCCAATCCGTTTATGCCCGACGCGCCGCAGCGCATCGCGACGGACACCTCCCAGAAGGTTGGCATCCGTTACGGCGAGACGATCAAGAGCTATGTCGCCGAAGGGCGCGATCTGGGCGAGCTGATCGCCATTCCGCTGGCCATCGCCGGCTGGCTGCGCTACCTGCTGGGCGTCGACGACGAGGGCAAGGCGATGGAGATCTCCGCCGACCCGATGAAGGAGGAGCTGCGCGGTAAGCTTGCGGGCATCGAGGCGGGCAAGCCGGAAACCTACAAGGGCCAGCTGCGCGAGATCCTGAAGAACAAGGTCATCTTTGGCAGCGACCTGTGCGAAATCGGCCTCGCGGAGCGGATTGAGGAGATGTTTGTCTCTGAGCTTGCGGGCCCCGGCGCCGTCCGCGCGACACTCAGAACGTATTTGGCGTAAATCGATCCCGGCCCGCTGTTTGCTGCACGGCGGGCCGAATCTTTGGGCGAGGTGATACCGTATGCGCATTGAGGAGCGGCGGGGAGACGAGACCGCGCGGGAGTATGCGATCCGCATGATCAGGGCCAACATCATCGCGATGGAGCTCAAACCCGGCGCGATGGTCAGCGAAAACGAATTGGCGGCGCAGCTGGGCCTCAGCCGGACGCCGGTGCGCGAGGCGCTCATGGATTTGGCCAAGTTCCACATCGTGGACGTGCTCCCGCAGCGGGGCAGCCGCATCGCGCTGATCGACTATGCGCTCGTGGAGGAGAGCCGCTTTGCCCGAGAGGTGCTGGAGGTGGCGATTCTCGATCAGGTCTGCGAGCGGGCCACGCCGGAGGACTGCGCGCAGCTTTGCTACAATGTGCGCTCGCAGACGATCGGGCTCGAACCGGATATGGAGGGGGCGCTCAGCCTCATGGAGCTGGACAACGCCTTTCATCAGACCCTCTTCCGCATCGCGCGGAAGGAGAACATCTGCCGCATATTGGGGGAGATGACGATTCACTTTGACCGCGTGCGCGCGCTGGCGCTCAACATCGTGAGAGATGAGAGGGTCATCGAGGATCACAGGGATATCTGCGCGGCGATCTGCGCGAAAGACGCCGCGCGGGCCAAGGAGATCATGCGCGTCCACCTGTCGCGCGTTCAGGTCGACGAGGAGGCGATCCGCCGCGCCTATCCGCAGTACGTTAAGCCCAAAATATGATACGGCCCGCGCATGTGAGGCTCAAAACCCCCTGCGCGGGTGTACAATATAGATTCGGATATCGCTTGAAGCAAAGAGGAGTGGAATGTGATGAAGAGATGGCTGGCCCTGTGCCTGATTGTGCTGCTCATGCCTGTGTGCGCGCTGGGCGAGGAACACGGCGATGCGCTGAACGAGGGTGTGGACAACATCTTTCGAATGTCCAAGGCGGTGGGCGGC
>JAUNPI010000096.1:0-2088 GCA_030536875.1 Clostridia bacterium | reverse complement strand
GGCAGGGGGAGATCGTTTATGAGCGCTACTATGGCGTGCAGCAAAAGAGCACGGGCGTGCCGGTCAGCGAGAGGAGCTATTTCCGCTGCGCGTCGGTGACCAAGCTGGTCACGGGCATCGGCCTCATGAAGATGATGGACGAGGGGCTGCTTGACCCGGACGAGGACATCGGCGCCTATCTGGGGTACACGGTGCGCAACCCGCGCTATATGGATACGCCCATCACGCTTCGGATGCTGATGTCCCACACGTCGGGCATCAACGAGAGCAGCTCATACACCAAGCGCTCCAGCCTGCTTTCCGACATGCTGGATGTCACGCGGAAGGCAAAATCCAACTTCCGCGATGTGCGGCCCGGCGCGACATACACCTATTCCAACTTTGGCGCGGGCGTCACAGGAGCGATCATCGAGGCCGTGACGGGGGAGGACGTTTCCACCTACATGCGCCGTTCCCTCTTTGAGCCGCTGGGCATCGACGCGGCGTATACCGTCACGCAGCTGGCGGATCAGGAGGATATCACCGCGACCTATCACAAGGACGGTTCGCTCTATCAGTCGCCTGCGTACATGCTCCGCCAGCCGTACAGCGCGGCGGCCGACCCGGATACGCACTATCGAACCACGATCGGCAGCCTGCTCATCCGCCCGCGGGATCTGGCGCGGCTGGGCATCGCGCTGGCGGGCGACGGCACGGTGGACGGCGTGCGCGTGCTCAGCGAGGAGGCCGTCCTCGCCATGCGTCAGGAACAGAGCGAGGAGACGACGGGCATCACCAGCGATTCGCCGTATACGTTCTTCACGATTCGTCAGGACACGCTGATCGAGGGAAAGCGCGTCTATGGCCATCAGGGCACGGACGAGGGGATCGTCTGCAACCTATATGTGGAACCGGAGAGCGAGACGGTCTTTGTGGTGATGACCAACGGCTGCAACAGCACGCGCGACGACGGCATCATGCGCATCACGCGCAGGCTGGTCGCGCTGGCGCTGGAGGAGATCCCGCAGTGAAAAGACGAAGCCGCCGCTCAAGCCGGGGAATGCGTTTGCATGTCCGGCTTGGGCGGCGGCTTTGCCTCGGGAAGGCGGCATGGGGTAAGCATTGATGTGGAGAACGCAGAAGAAAAAAACGGAAAAACGAGAAGAAAGTGGAGGATGAAAACGGATTATACGGCGTTTTTCTTTGTAAAGTGGGGAATACTGACGCGCTGGACAAGCCCGATGAGCTGCCCGCTGAGCACGACCGTGAGCAGCGAGCAGGCGAGATTGGCAAGGGGCAGATAGCTCGCCGAAAGCGCGAGCACGATGAGATCGCTGGCAAGGTAGATTCGCTCGATTTTCATATGCGTGACGGAGCTGAGCGTCATCGCCAGCGCGTCGTCGCCGCCGGGCGCGCCGCCCGCGCGCACGCTGAGGCCGACCCCCACGCCGACAAACAGAGCGCCGACGATGGAGGCGAGCAGGGGCATGGAGGCGAGGGCGGGCCATAGCGGCGCAAAGCGCTCGAACACCGCGTAAAAGAGAGAAAAGCCGCCGCCGGCGACGAGGGAATAGACGACAAAGCTCCGCCCCAGCGTTCGCCAGCCGAGGAGATAACAGGCCAAGTTGAGCGCAAGGCCGGAGGCCGACGGCGAGATGCCCAGCCAGTGATGAAGCAGCAGCGTCAGACCGAGGATGCCGCCTTCCGTCACGCCGGAAAAAGCATGGACGTTGTAGAGCCCGAAGGCGAGCACGGCGCTGCCCAGCAGCGCCAGAGAGCAGGAGCGCAGAGAGATGCGCAAGATAACAAGTCCTTTCTGTTTAAATGGATGGGGGGAAGAGGAGTATCCGGCATCATAGCATAGGAACGCCGTTTTGTCAAGCCGGGGAGAATATGTGGAGGAATTGAGCGAAATAAAAGGCGAAAAATGAAGATATGTGGTTGTATGAATGCGATTTTTAGCGAAAAGTGTCAGTGAAGTGGAGAATAAGCGGAAGGAGCGCGAACGGACGCGCCGGAAATGGCGGATTGAGGTTTTGGGCGGAATGTGATACAACCCGAGTTTGCCACTTGATGAAGAGAAAACAGAACCTATATAAGCCCATTTTT
>JAUNPI010000095.1 GCA_030536875.1 Clostridia bacterium | reverse complement strand
GCGCCCGCGCGGGCGCTTTTTGAGGGATTATTGAATTTGGGCGATCAAGGCTTGTTGCAGCACGGACGAAAAGTTGATATGCCGCTTTTCGGCTTCATCATTGAGCCATTGCGGAATGGTCAGCGTCTTTTTGACGGCCTTTGTGCGCTGCTTGAAGGCAAGCGGATCAGCGGCCACCATCGAAACAAAATCATCGTTGCCATCAGCGTGAAGCGACTGAATACGCCCAGGCTGCGGAAGCTCCATGCCGCGATCCAGCAACGAGCAGAGATATCCGCCCAGCGCGGAGGAAGCCTGTGCGAGCGCCTGCGCGGCGTCTTCCCCTTCGGACAGGCAGCCGGGCAGATCGGGAAACTCGACCCAATAGCCGTTTTCTTCATAGTGGAATACGGCGGGATAGGCTTTCACCATAAAAACACCTCCTACATTCGTCAGGGGGAGGCGGGGCTTATTTCAGCTCCGCCTGCTTGAGGATTGCGTTCAGGAGACCGGGTTTCAAGTCTTGGTTCCCATGAACGGGAACCGTGACGGTTTGACTGCCTTTCACCATGATGTAGTGACTGCCGTGGATTCGGTCGATCGTCCATCCATGATCGAGCAGCATCCTGACCAGTTCTTTGCCGCTCATCGTCATTGATTTTCCCTCCTGACGCCGTTAATTATAGCACGTATAACACGTATCGTCAAGAAGATTCAAAGTTTTTCTTGACTTTTCTACACGCCTAAAATATAATAAAGGCGTGCAGAAAAGTCAGGTGATGCGAATGAGTCCCCGCACAGGACGGCCAAAGCTGGATGACCCCAAAATCAATCGTACCAGCGTAAACCTTGACCGTGAGACGCTTGAACGGTTAGAAGCCTACTGCTTGGAACACCAGATCACAAAAGCCGAAGTAATACGGCAGGGCATCGACATGCTTTTAGGCAAAGAAAAAAAGTGAAGAACGCCCCGCCTCGCCAGCAACGACATTCTTCACCGAACCAACCTTTCGGCCAGCAAGTAAATTCTATCATGCCTGCCCCGAAAGGTCAATCGAAAAAATGTAAAGGAGCATGAGGCATGAACAGAATGGAAACCAGCGTGATGAACCGGCTTGAAACCGTGGACGACACCCTGCGGGAACTATGTACAAGCCTTGAGTTTATGCGCGTTGGCGCAGAAGGCATCGCAAACGGCGCATACCTTGTGGACGTGATGAACCACATCATCAAGAGTTTGCAGGCAGCGCGTGCCGAGCTGGACGAGGCCACAGGCGCGGTTGCCCAAATGCGCGCCAGCGCATAACATTCCTAACAATTATACCGAAAGCACCACTCCCTAGGGGAAGCCGGTGCTTTTTTGATGCGCAGAAAGAGGTGAGAGCATGGCAGACGACGGAATCAGCACAAAAATCAGCGTGTTGGGAGACAAGGAATATAAAAAGGCCTTGCAGGACATCGGGCGCAATTTGGCCGTTCTCAATTCTGAAATGCGCACATCCCAAAGCGCGTTCGGCGAGCAGGAAACGTCGCTTGCAGGTCTGAGAGATAAGCACGCAAAGCTGTCTGCTGTCTATGACGCGCAGCGGGAAAAGGTCAGGCTCATTTCCGAGCAGCTCAACAAAGAGAATGCGCAGGAAGAAAAAAACACCAAGGCCATTGAATCGAGCCGCTTTCGCAGCTTGCGGCCAACCTTGTGACCAACGTGGCGGCCTTCCTTGTGGAGAACGCCAGCGGCCTGTTCGGGGCCGCCACGTCGCTGCTTGCCGGGCTTGTGGATGGTATAACGGAAGCCCTGCCCGACCTGCTGACCAAGGGCACGGAGATTTTGACCAACATCATCACGGGCATCAGTAGCAGCTTTCGAGCATGGCCGCCGCAGAAACGGCGGCGGGCAGCGCAGCCTATCCCAGCATGACGCAGACGCAAATCGACTACGAACGGCTGGGCGACGCCGTGGCAGACGCGAACCGGCGCGCAGGCGTGGGCAAGGCCACCCTGCGCGTGGACAAGCGCGAGCTGGGCGAAACCATCGAGCCCGACGTGAGCCGGGCTACCTACCAACGCGCAGGCAAGAGCGCCACCGGCAGGGCCGCGCGCATGGTGCTGGCATAAGCCTGACAGGCATAAAAATCCGTCCCGCATAATGCGGAGCGGCTCCAGTGAATGCTGCTATTCATGAAAAAGGTCGGCGTGGGTGCCGGTTCTGGCGGCGACAAGCACCAGCCGTTCATGCTCTATGCGGTACATCAGCAGCCAATCCGGTTGGAGATGGCATTCGCGATACTTTTGCATATCGCCTGCCAGTTGAGGATCCTTGTGTTTGGGATCGAGCGGCAGCCCGGCCAGCAGCGTGTCAATCACCGATTGCAGCAGCTTCAGGTCATAGCCGCGCTTCTTCACGCGCTTGTAGTCCCTGCGAAATTGGGCGGTTGTTTCAAGCGTCATCATCGCTGCTGTCCTCATTCTCATCTTCTGCGTCCAGATCGTCAAAGAGAGCCTGTGCCGAGGTATACCGTTTGGCAGGGATGTGCCCGGCGATAATGCCGTCGGCTTCCCGCATGGCGGCCATCGTGGCCGCGTTAGGCTCGCGCATGGCAAAGGGCAGGCCGCCTTCCATGACGGTTTTGTGCAGGAAGATATTGACTGCATCGGTCAGCGTAATGCCGAACTTTTTGTAAATGGCTTCTGCCTGTGCCTTGACGACGGGATCCGTGCGGATGTTGAGTGTTGCGGATTTAAGCATTTTCTCACGTCCTTTCGCTTTGACTATACTCTGTTGTATTCGCATTGTCAATGCATTGAGAATACATTTTAAGGTGAACACGCATTGAATCTGAACGAGATCAATTTTTCCTTCGGCGGGCTGCATTGCCTGCGCGACTTCGGGGCCATTTACGTGGAAAAGAGCGGGCACGCCATCGCGCCCGCCATCACACGCAACGAATACGCCATCGCGGGCATGGCGGGAAGCCTTGCCATGCCGGGCGCGGTGCCCGAAACGGTGGCGTTCAGCGGCAGCCTCTATTTTCTGCACGACCCGCCGCCGTCGCAGGCTGCGGCGCAGGAACGGCTGCGGCGCATGAGCGCATGGCTGACGAATGGGCGGAGAGTTGGGAAGCGCAAGGAGCGGCAGAAAGCCGCGACTATGCGAGTTCCCCGGAAAGGTGGCCGCCGAAGGCGGACGGGTGAGGTCCCCCGCGCACGGGGCAGAAGCACATCCGTCGCCAGCGGGCGAGACCTCATCCGTCACGGCTGCGCCGTGCCAACCTTCGGCGTGAATCTCCCTCTCTCATCCGCCGCCGGCGGCGAGGGAGATTCACGTTCCCCAAAGGGGAAGGCTTTTTTCTCTTAGAATGTTGGAATTATCCTGACAGCCCCATTGCAATCAATTCTTTGAGCTTGAAATGCGCTGTGCTAATACTTCTCGCCCTTTCTTTAGCGGGTCACGGTCGGGGGCTTTGATCGTAACACCTTTTTCAGCTTCGTATGCTTCAAAACGGCGTCTTGCCTCCGCAGTCTTCAGCTCAAAATTCTTGGTGAACGAAGATGTTGCCATTATGCTCCCTCCCACACTTGTTCATTGCTTGCTTGTTACTCGCATAGCAATCAGCGAGAAACTGTTTCATTGCCTACTTGTAATGCGCATGGCAATGAGCGCAAAACTTGTGAATCAAGTGCGCTACTACTATTCTATGCGGCGTCCTTGCTTCTTACGTCTAAATTATTGATATTAACTATTCTGTCAATGATTCATAAGGTTCCGCTTCTTGCGGCTCATGCCAAATCAAATTATAGGAACATAATCAAATTGCCGGAAGCGTTATGCCTCCGGCAATTGATTGTCAGGACGAATACCATACCTGTTATCAGGATTTCGGGTTCGTGCCTGTGTGCGATGGTGGAGGTGAGGAGAATCGAACTCCTGTCCGAAAAAGCGACTGTCAAGCTTTCTCCGAGCGCAGTCTGTGATTTCAATTTCCCGCATCCAGACGCCCGCAGACAGGCTTAAGGACTTGGTAGCTTCATGATGTGATCGCTGCTGCAAAGCTTAGGCAGGATCATGGCCCGCTCATTGACGCCGGATTCCGGCGCAGCGGGATCGCCGGGCCGACGCGCAGCCTAATTAGGCCGCGAAAGCGTATTCGCTATTGTCAGTTCATTTTTAATTCCCGGTTTTATCGTGGCCCGGGGCCACGGCTCGCTTACCTGACCGCCCACAATCCCGTCGAAACCAGTACACCCCCATAAAAAAGGTCATTCGCCGCGGTTTTTGCTGCGCAGCGCGCGCGCAATGTCGCGCTTGGCGTCCCGCTCGGCGATGCTCTCGCGCTTGTCGTGCAGCTTTTTGCCCTTGCACAGGCCGAGCTCCAGCTTGAAGCGTCCATCCTTCAGGTAGACCTGAAGCGGAATGAGGGAATAGCCCATCTTGCCGGCTTCCTGCGCCAGATGGCGGATTTGGCTCTTGTGCAACAGCAGCTTTTTTGGACGGAGCGGATCGGTGTTGAAGATGTTTCCCTGTTCGTAAGGGCTGATATGCATGCCGCAGACGAGCACTTCGCCGTCCTTGACGATGGCAAAGCTCCCTTTGAGGTTCATGCGCCCTTGGCGCATGCTCTTGACCTCCGTGCCGCGCAGCGCCATGCCGCACTCGATGCGCTCTTCGACGAAGTAATCGTGGAACGCTTTTTTGTTTTGAGCCATCGGCTTGATGCCCTTTGCGCGCGCCATGCGATCACCTCCCGGCCATGCTGCTCTGTACAGTATAGCACAGGTGACGCAGAAAATGCAAGACGCCGCAAAGAGGAAATGGGCGCGCCGTGCCGGCAAGCCCAAAATGGCCGCCGGCCCTTGATTTTCCGTGCGAATTCACGTATAATGAACGACAATGTGCGCGGGGCGCCGTGCGCAAAAAAATGATATACAAAGGAGTTTTCGTCATGGAGAATCAAGGGATTCGCGATGCGCGCACGCTGGGCGTGCCGAAAATGCTGCTGCTGGGCCTTCAGCATATGTTCGCCATGTTTGGCGCGACGGTGCTCGTTCCCGCGCTGACCGGCTTGAGCGTATCGGCCACGCTGCTGTTCGCCGGTTTGGGCACGCTGCTCTTCCACTTTTTGGCGAAGGGCAAGGTGCCCGCGTTCCTCGGCAGCTCGTTTGCGTATTTGGCGGGCTACGCCGCCATTGCGCCCAACGGCGAGGCGGCGCTTTTGCCGTATGCCTGCGCGGGCGTGGCCTGTTCCGGGCTGCTGTATCTGGTGCTCTCCGCGCTGGTGAGGAGCTTTGGCACGAGCCGGATCATGCGATTCTTCCCGCCCGTGGTCACCGGGCCGATCATCATCTGCATCGGCATGACGCTTGCAAACTCCGCAATCAATAACTGCACGGGCAATTGGCTGGTGGCGCTGGTGGCGATCTGCACGGTGGTCGTCTTCAACGTCTGGGGCAAGGGGATGTTCAAGATCATTCCCATCCTGATGGGCGTGCTGATCTCCTATGCGTTTGCTGCGCTGCTGGGGCAGGTGGATTTTTCCGGCGTGGCGAGCGCCTCGTGGATCGGCCTGCCGGTCAAGGCGGAGAACACGGTCTTCTCCCTGATGGGGAACTGCGACACCAACCTGCTGATCACCGCGATCATCGCCATCATGCCCATCGCCTTTGCGACGATGATCGAGCATATCGGCGATATCTGCGCGATCTCCTCGACGGTCGGCGAAAACTTTATTGAGGATCCGGGTCTCCATCGCACGCTGCTGGGCGATGGCTTGGCGACCGCCATTGCCTCCCTCTTCGGCGCGCCCGCGAACACCACCTATGGCGAAAACACCGGCGTGCTCGCGCTCACAAAGGTCTACGACCCGCGAGTCATCCGCCTGGCGGCGGTCTTCGCCATCATCGCATCCTTCTGCCCGAAGTTTTCCGCGCTTGTTTCCGCGATGCCTGCGGGCACCATCGGCGGCGTTTCGCTGATCCTCTACGGCATGATCTCGGCCATCGGCGTGCGCAACCTCGTCGAGAACCGGGTGGACCTTTCCAAGAGCCGGAACGTGATCGTCGCTTCGCTGATCATGTCTTTGGCGCTGGGCATCACCTTCTCCGCCGAAGGGGCGATCAGCTTTGCCGTCGGCTCGCTGACGCTGCGCTTCTCCGGGCTGGCGGTCGCGGCCGTCGTCGGCATTGCGGTCAACGCCGTTTTGCCGGGCAAGGACTATGAATTTGGTCATCACTATTCCAACGGCAAGGAGTGAGAACGGCCTGAAACGACAAAAACGCTCCCTCTGCGGCGAATGTTTGCATTCGCCGCAGAGGGAGTTTTTGCAGATGGGAATGGAGGAGCGGGATTACTGGATCAGCTCGGACTCGAGGTCGGCGAGCATGACGTCCAGCGCGGTGATGCCGCCCTCGGCGGTGTACCAGACGGCCGGATGCGCCAGATAGATGATCTGGCCGTTCTTATAGGCGTCGGTGCCCATGACGAGCTCGTTTTCCATGATCTCCTTGGCGAGCTTGGCGCCCTCGGTGCCGATGGCGGCGTCGCGGTCGAGCACGAAGATGTAATCCGGATTCAGCTCGACGATCAGCTCGAAGGAGGATTCGTTGCCGTGGGTGGAGGTCACGTCGCCGTCGCCGAGGTTCTCAAAGCCGATTTCACGGCCGATGATGGAGCAGCGGCCGTCGTTGCCCAGAACGCCGAAGCTGCCGCTGGTTACCATGCCGACGAGGGCGTTCTTCCCTTCGGAGATGGCGTTCAGCGCGGCGATGCGCTCGCCGAAGCCGGACATCTTGGCTTCGATTTCGGATTCGAGGCCGAAAATGGAGGCGATGGTCGTGGCGTTCTTGCGCACGCTCTCCACGAGGCCCAGCTCGACATCGGTGGAGAGATAGACGACGGGGGCGATTTCGCTCAGCGCGTCATAGCTCCTGCTCAGACGGCCGCCGATGAAGATGATGTCCGGCTCGCAGGCCATCACGGACTCCAGATCGGCTTCCTTGATCGTGCCCAGCTTTTCGACGCCTTCCTTTTCCACATAGGGGCGCAGATAATCGAGGCTCGTGGACGAGGAGCCGACGACGCGGTCGGTGAGGTTCAGGCTGGCCAGAATGTCGAGGGCGCCCATATCCAAAGTCGCGATGCGCCGCGGATCGCGCGGGACGGTCAGCTCAATGGCTTCGCCCGAGCCGTTCAGCGAGGTGATGGTGACGGTGTCGCCCTCGGCAAAGGCCGCGCAGGCGGTGAGCAGAAGCATCGCGAAGAGAAGCAGGGAAATAAACTTTTTCATGGTCGAACATCTCCTTTTTGATTAAAAGTACTGAAAAAATGGGGAAAGCGTGGAAATCAATAGTAGATGGACAGCGGCTTGCCCTCGATCTCCATCATCTCAAAGTCAACGTGATAGATTGCCGCTAGGTTTTCCTTGGTCATCACCTCCTTCACCGTGCCGTAATGGGCGACTTTTCCGTCCACGAAAGCGCAGACATAGTCGGAATAAAACGCCGCATAGTTGATTTCATGCAGCACGAGGATCACCGTCTTGCCCAGCTCGTCGCACAGGCGGCGGACGGTCTTCATCATGTTGGTCGCATGATAGATATCCAGATTGTTGGTCGGCTCGTCGAGCAGGATATATTCGGTATCCTGCGCGATGACCATCGCGATGTAGGCCCTCTGCCGCTGCCCGCCGGAGAGCTCGTCGATGAAGCGATCCTCGAATTCCCCCAGCTCCATGTAATCGATGGCCCGGCGGATGATGGCGTGGTCTTCCGCCGTCAGGTGGCTGCCCGAATAGGGGAAACGCCCGAAGGCCACCAGCTCGCCGACGGTCAGCTTCATCTGCACGTTGTTGGTCTGGGTCAGGATGGCGAGGCGCTTGGAGAGCTCGCGGCTCTTCCAACGCGCGATGTCATTGCCTTCAAAGTCGACCAGGCCGCTGTCGCGCGCGATCAGGCGGGAGAGCATGCCCATGACGGTGGATTTGCCCGCGCCGTTGGGGCCGATCAGCGAGAGCACCTTGCCCTTGGGAATCTCGAAGGTGACGCCGTCGACCACGGCCTTGCCGTCGTATCGTTTGACCAGTTCTTGTACGCGCATTGTTTAAGCCCTCCTGCTGTTGCGCAGCAGCAAGTACAGGAAGTACACGCCGCCGCCCACGGTAATCATGACGCTCACGGGAATCGAATACACAAACACATGCTCCACCAGGAGCTGGCCGCCGACCAGCACGATCATGCCGAACAGCGCCGAGCCGACCACCAGCTCGGTGTGCCGGTAGGTTTTGAGGAGCTGGCGGGAGAGGTTGGCGATGATCAGCCCCAGAAAGCTGATGGGCCCGACCATCGCGGTGGCCACCGCGATGCACACCGTCACGCCCAGCAGCAGACGGCGAATGCAGCTGTCATAGTCCACGCCCAGATTGATGGCCTGATGCCGCCCGAGCGTGATCACATCCAGCACCGCAAGCTCGCGCCTGAGCACGAAGATGATCGCCGCCAGAGCCAGAAGGGAGAAGACGATGATCTCCGCGTTGATGTTGGAAAAGGAGGCGACCAGCGTCGCAAGCAGCGTGTCGTACTCGTTGGGGTCCATGATGCGGGTCATGGTGGACTGAATGCTCCCGAAAAAGGAGGTCAGAACCGTTCCGATCAGCAGAACATAGAGCACGTTGTGCTGCGTTTTTTTGAACATGTAGGAGTAAATCAACGTCGCCGTCACGGCCATGAGCGCCAGATCGACCGCAAAGGCGGCGTTCGCATTGGTGGCGAGGAAGCTGCCCGATCCCGCCACGAAGAACACGGCCGTGTGGATCAGCGTGTAGAGGCTGTTCATGCCCAGAAGACAGGGGGTGACGATCGTGTTGCCGATGATCGACTGGAAGACGATGCTCGCCCCGCCTATGGAGAAGGCCGTGATCAGCATGACGATCAGCTTCGGGGCGCGCAGGCGCAGCGCGTAGCGCACAAGCTTGGGGTTGCCGAAGCGCAGGCCGACGAGCATATACGCCGCGCAGGCCGCAAGGGCCAGCGCAAGCATGATCAGCAGCTTGACGCGGTTGTTTCTGCGGGAGATGGAGACGGTTGTCATGCGGCGGCGCCTCCCTTCCGGAACGGGAGCTGAATGGCCTTGCGCCCGTGGCGAAGCCTGCGCATCAGCAGCAGGATGAAGACCACGCTGCCCGCGATGCCGACGATCAGCTCGATGGGAAGCTCATACGGCGCGATGACGACGCGCGCGACGGTATCGCACGCCAGAACAAACAGCGCGCCGAACAGCGCGGTATCCGCCAGCGTGCCGCGGATTTGGTCGCCCTTGAACATCGCAACGACGTTGGGGACGATCAGGCCGATGTAGCTGATGGAGCCGACGACCACCACGACGCTGGCGGTGATCATGGCGGCGATGCTCAGCCCCAGAAACAGCACCAGATTGTAGTTGACGCCCAGATTGCGCGAAAAGTCGCGGCCCATGCCCACGATGTTGAAGTGATTGGCGAAGAGGAACGCGAGGATGATCAGCGGGACGACGAGGTAAACCAGCTCGTAACGCCCGCGAAGCACCATCGAGAAATGGCCGACCAGCCATGTGGAGAGCGCCTGCGTCATTTCATAGCGATAGGCGAAGAAATTGGTGACGCCGCCGATCACGTTGGAAAACATGATGCCCACCAGCGGCACGAGCGCCGCGTCCTTGAACTGAATGCGCTGGATGAACCAGACGAACACCCACGTTCCCGCGATGGCGGCGGCGAATGCGAACATCGCGCGCCCCCAGAGGGTGGCGTTCGGCGCGAAAAGCAGAGCCATGAGGATGCCGAACTGCGCCGAGGAGATGGTCGCGCCCGTGGTTGGGGAGACGAATTTATTCATGCACAGCTGCTGCATGATCAGCCCGGCGACGCTCATGCCCGCGCCCGTACACAGAACGGCCAAAAGCCTCGGGAGACGCGAGATCAGCAGAATTTCGAGCTGCCGGACATCGCCGGACAGGAGCGATCCCATATGAAGATCGATGACGCCGACAAAGAGCGACGCGGCGCTGAGAACGGCCAAAAAAAGCGTCAGTACGCAGGTTAGTCCCTTGCCTTTGATAGAAACTCCTCCTTTAAAAAGTTAGCATAAGCTAATACGAAGGCAAAGAAAAATGCCGCGGCGGCATTTTGAAGTGAAAACGGTTTAGCTAAAACGAATACATAAATTATACCAGAGCACTGGGATTTGTCAATTCCAAAGATTGTGCAAAAATGAAAAGCAAATTTACGATAAAACTTAAAAGGTTTTTTCCCCTTTTCCTATCGGCCCACGCGCGCAGACGCCCAAACCCGTGAGAAAAAATGGAAGCGCATGAGAAAAAATGG
>JAUNPI010000094.1 GCA_030536875.1 Clostridia bacterium | reverse complement strand
TAGGTTCCCGAGTGGCCAAAGGGAGCAGACTGTAAATCTGCCGTCACAGACTTCGATGGTTCGAATCCATCCCTGCCCACCATCTTTTCGCGGGAATGGCGGAATTGGCAGACGCGCTAGATTCAGGTTCTAGTGAAAGCAATTTCATGCAGGTTCAAGTCCTGTTTCCCGCACCATATCATCTACCAGCTTTTGAACCAAAGGCTGGTAGATTTCTTATTGTTTCAGAATAGCAGAAGGTAGTTATGAAGTCCACTTATTCGATGATTATTCTCAATAGAATACGTTCCCTATGTGAGCAAAGGGGTATTACAATTAACGGACTTGCCGAAATGAGTGGTGTCAGGCAATCTACCATTCATAACTTGGTAAGTGGAGCTTCTAAAAATCCACAAATCCGCACGTTACACAAAATCGCCATTGCGTTTAACACGATGATAGCAGAATTTTTAGATTACCCAGAATTAAACAATTATTCGTTTGAAGACGAAAATGAAGAATAGTCCATGCGTCAGAAAGTGTGGGCTTTTTCTTTTTATTCGGCTTTTCTTCTTGTAAGGATACCCGTAAAAATCGCAAATGTCAATAGAGATATCAATTCATATAACTTTTTTTAAAGATCTGATGGAAGAATTCAAAAGCGTTTAGAAAGATTTTAAAAGCAACTGATATTGCGTGTCATATTGGTTATATCTGCAAAGTATAAGCACAGGCCCTATCTGGGGTGATAGAGCCCGTGCTTTCATAATATCAATCTTTTCCTATAAGAAAAAGGAATTTGTCTGTTATTTAAGTTTATCCATGCTAGCGTAAAAGAATAGCGTTTGATTTAGAAATGTTTGTACAGCTTCGTATTGCTTAGGCGAGAGTTTCTCAAGTCTCTCTGATAAAAACGTAATATCAGTCTTTTGGCGGTCATAGAAAAGAATGTCATCACTTGAAATGTACAAGCTTTCACAAATACGTTTAAGCGTTGAAAGCGTAATGCCTGTAACGCCTCTCTCGATATCTGAAACATTTTTCGTTCCCAAATCAACCAGTTCGCCAAATTGTTCTTGCGTCAATCCCGCACGTTCTCTTGCTGCACGGATCGCATTGCCTACCTGAACGTTAATTTCTTTCTTAGGACGCATGACTTCCCATCACTCTCTTCTATTGCTTCACTGCTATTAGTTTATGTCATAGTCCTGTTGACAGTAACCTAACGTTGCTGTTATAATTTATGGTAGCGATGCTAGGACAATGCTTGAATTTGAGGAGAACACCATGAAAGTATTCATCACTCGGGATTTTTATACGCAGAGCAAGCGCGAGGAAGAGGAAATCTTGCGCATGGCAGCGGAGCAGAAGGAACGCATGACGCCGGAGGAGAGGCAGGAAAAAGAAAAACGGCGTAAGGAAGCCTATGAGAGGATGTGGGAGAAGTATCAAAGGGAAAAGGAGAGCGAGCGCCTTGTCGGAAACCGGGAAAAGCGCAAGAAGTTTCTCAGATGTGTCAAACGTGCCCTGCGCGCGGCCAAGGAGCTCGACATGGATGTGCGCGTCACATTCAACAGACAAAAGGGAAGCATTGTTTTTGAAACCGGTGCGCTGTGTCTTGCAGAGTGCTGCGGCACCCTTGAGAGCGGGCGGCGCTTCTTAACGCTGCTTCAGGAAGCGGAGGAAGTGTGGATGGACGTGGAGAGCGACAGGGAATGGCGCCTTCTGTCGATACAGCTCAATTTTTCACTGGCAGACGTGTATACCGTTTTGCCGATTTTAGATGTATAATAATGAAAAGGCGTGTCAGAAAGGTTGGATCCTGACATGCCTTTTGCGCATCGTATAGGGAGCGTTCGCGCTTAGAACGAAAGCTCCTTGTTCTTGGAGAATTTCATGAACAGCAGGAGAGAGACGGTTGTGACCGCCAGAAGAATGGTCGCGATCGCGGAGGCGACGCCATCGTTGCCCTGCACGACGTAGGTGTAGATGGACAGGGTCAGCGTTTCCGTTCGGACGCTGTAGAGGATGATGGCGGTGGAGAGCTCCGTGATGATGGTGATCCAGCTGATGATCGCGCCGGACATGATGCCGTTTGCCATCATGGGGACGGTGATCACGAAGAACGCCTTGAGCTTGGAGCAGCCCAGGCTGATGGCCGCTTCCTCGATGGACATGGGGATCTGCTGCAAAATGGCGACCGAGGAGCGGATGGTGTAGGGGAGCCGGCGGATGATCAGCGCGATGACCATGATGGCCGCGGTGCCCGTCAGCACCAGCGGGCCCTGATTGAAGGTGACGACCAGCGCGATACCCACGACCGCGCCGGGGATGATGTAGGGAACCATCGACAGCGTGTCGATCACGCCGTTGATGGCGTTGGCGCGGCGGACGACCAGATAGGCGATCAGGATCGCCAGCAGGATCACCAGCGCGAGCGCGGTGATGCCGATGGTGAACGTGTTGGGCAGGCTGCGCTTCATGATCTTGCTCAAAGCGATCCTGTAGCTTTCCAAGCTGTAGCCGTCCAGAAAAACGCCGTTGTTGCATTTGCGGAACGACTGCCAAGCGACGAACACCTGGGGAAGCATCGCGATGCCGACGATCAGGTAGCAGTAGACGTGGATGAGCACGCTGGTCAGCGGCTTCGGCTTGTGCGTCTCGATGGGGTGGAGCGCATTCATGGTGAAGGTGAAGCGCGAGGTAGCGAATTTCTGAATCAGGAAGATCACGGCTGTAACCACGATGCCGATGACGCTGATGGCCGCCGCGAACTGATGGTTGGTGGCGGTCTCGCCGACATAGCGGTTGTAGATCAGCACGGGGAACGTCTGATAGCCCTTGCCGATGAGCAGCGGGGTGGCGAAATCCGCAAACGCGCGCATGAACACCAGCAGCGCGGCCGCCAGAATGGTGGGCATGCAAAGCGGCAGGATGACCACGAAAAACCGCTTCACGCTGCTGCAGCCCAGGCTGGAGGAGGCCTCGATCAGCGAATTGTCGATGTTCTTCAGCGCGCCGGTGATGTAGAGGAAGACCAGCGGGAACAGCTGGCTGGTGATGACCAGCACGATGCCGGTGAAGCCGTAGATATCGGGCACCTTCCAGCCCAGAAGCGAGCTGATCGCCTTGGTGAAGATACCGCCGCGCCCAAACATCTGAATCCAGCTGTATGCGCCGATGAAGGGCGGGGACATGCAGCAGAGGATGGCGAGCGTTTGCAGCAGGGCTTTGCCCTTCATTTCAAACAGGTTGTAAAAATAGGCGAACAGGATGCCGAGAATCAGCGAGACTGCGGTGACGGCTATGCTGACTTTAAAGCTGTTGAACAGCGTTCCGTAATACGACTTCTTGGTGAAGAACTCCTTGAAGTATCCGAGGCTGAACTCGCCGTCCGCCCCGATGACGGAGCTGCGCAGCAGCTGGAACATGGGCAGGACCAGAAACAGGGCGTACAGCCCCAGAATCACGAAGGAGATGACCTGCCAGATGTCCATGCGGTGTTTCCGTCTCATGCTCAGCCCTCCCGCCGGGGCGCCGGCGCATCGTTGACGACGCCGCGAACCAGATTGCGGCTTCCATCCTCGCTGAAGATGTTGAGCTTGGAGCGCTTCATGCGCAGATGCACCTTTGCGCCGTCGGGCAAGGCGGAATCCAGCTCCGCCTCCTGAATGACCTGAACGTGTTCGCCGGAGGAGAGGGTCAGAAAATAATGCATGTTCAGGCCGAGGAACGTGCTGCTCTCAACCGTGGCCGGAATGCCGTCGCCGTCCTCGTCGATGATGAACTCCTCCGGGCGGACGGAGACGACGACCTTGCGCGCGCGGGCCTCTTGCGGCAGGAGATTTTCGATCGAGGCGGCATAGCCGCTTGAGACGCGGAGCGTCGCTTCGCCGTTTTCCATCGTGATTTCGCCGTCGAGCAGATTGGTGCGCCCGATAAAGCTGGCCACGAAGAGGTTCGCTGGGCGCTGATAGATGGCCTGCGGCGAACCGATCTGCTGGATGACGCCCAGATTCATGACCGCGATGCGGTCGGAGACGGCCATCGCCTCTTCCTGATCATGCGTGACGTAGACGGTGGTGATGCCGACGCTGCGCTGGATGCTGCGGATGGTTTCGCGCATCTCCACGCGCAGCTTGGCGTCGAGGTTGGAAAGCGGCTCGTCCATGAGCAAAACATCCGGCTGGATGACCAGCGCGCGCGCCAGCGCGACGCGCTGCTGCTGCCCGCCGGAGAGGCGCTCCGGCATGCGCTCGGCGTATTCGTCGATGTGCATCAGCCGCATGAACTTTTCGGCCTCTTCCTTCATCTGGGCCTTGGGCATCCTGTTCGGCTGATTTTTGAGGCCGAACATCACGTTGTCCTGCACCGACAGATGGGGGAAGATGGCGTAATTCTGGAACACCATGCCGATACGCCGCTTGCTGGGGTCGATATCGTTGATTCTTGTGTCGTTAAAGTAGAAGTCGCCGCCCTCGATCGAATTAAAGCCGGCGATCATGCGCAGAAGGGTGGTTTTTCCGCATCCGGAAGGGCCGAGCAGGGTGAAAAATTCCCCCTCGCGGATGAGGAGAGAGAGATCCTCGATGATGACGTTGCTGCCATAGCGTTTGTGGGCATGGTCGATTCGGATACTCACGCTCATTGAAATGAAAACTCCTTTGTTATGTCAATCTTTTTGCTCGGTTCCGGCCTCGGGCGCAAAGCGGCGGAACTTACAGAGCTTTGCCGGCGATGCGGCCGGCGGCTGACAAGAAAATAATCCAGAGAAGGGAGGCCCTCGCTGGATTATGGACGGATTGAAGGGGAAATCCCCGCCTTTGCCGACAATCAGGCTTGCAAAAAGGCGGGGATGAAGTCGGAGGGGAAATTATTCAGTCCACAGCTCCGTCCAGTGGTCGATGATGGTCTGCTTGTTGGAGGAGGTGTAAGCCTCGTCCTCCTGCATCAGCGTGAGCGTGTCGAAGGAGGGCATGAAGTCGGTCGGCTGGAAGAGGTCGGGGCGCACGCCGCGGCAGACGGTTTTGGTCGCCATGATCGTCTGGCACTCGTCGGAGATGATCCAATCCATGAACAGCTTCGCGTTGTCCATGTTCTTGGCGCCCTTGACGATGGCGGAGCCGACAGGCGTCCACGTGCAGCCATCGGTCGGATACACGGCGTGAACGCCCTGAGCGCCGTTGGCGATGAAGCCGGCGACGCCGATCTCGTAGGAGAGGCCCACGACGTATTCGCCGTCGGCGACGCCCTTATACACGGCGGAGGAACCGCTGGTCAGGCTGTTGTCGAGCTGGTCGATCAGCGCGGCGACATAGTTCCAAGCGGCGTCGCTCTCGTAGTGATTCTCGCCGTCGCCCTTGGCCAACAGGATGTTGCACAGATGCGCAAAAGCGGAGGAGGAAGCGGCGGGGTCGGCGCAGGCGATTTTGCCCTTCAGCGCCGGATCGAGCAGGTCGTCGTAGCTCTTGATCTCAAGGCCGAGCTCCGCCTCGAGCTCGTCGTTGACGATCATCACGCAGCTGCCGCCCAAGATGTAATAGGTGATCATTCCGTCGGGGTTCTGATACTCCTCGGGGAGCTTGTCGTTGCCGTTGGCGACATAGGTCTCAAACAGATCGGGATAGTCGTGGGTCCAAGTGGTCTCCACGCCGCCGAACATGACGTCCGCCTGCGGGTTGGCCTTTTCGGAATCCAGGCGGGTGAAGCAGACGCCCGTGCCCATCGGCTGGAGCTCGACCTCCACGTCATATTTCTCGGCGAAGGTATTGAGAATGTTGGTGATCTCCTCGTCCGGGTTCGGGGAGTAGACAACCAGCGAGCCGTCCGCCAAAGCGCAGACGGGCAGAATCGCCAGAGCCAGAAGCAGAGCCAGAGAGAGCCATTTACGCATCGTTACAACCTCCAGAATCTTGTCGTGCAGTATTCTTGCTTGCTCCATGCGGATACGCCGTATACGGAACAATCATGATTTTATTATACCGGGATTTCCCTCAAATGCAACAGATTTCTGCATTATTTTACCGATTTTTCAAAAAAACGTTCGGAAAAATGAGGGCGCTTTGCCAGAGAAAAGCGAAAAAACGCTCCCTTGCGCTCGTGCAGGGGAGGTTTTGCGCTCACTTGAGCACCACGTTTTTCGCCCCGAGCATCTGTGTGAGCTCGCCGACGAGGGCGCGCGTGGGGCGAACGCAGAGGCTTTTAGCCGCGCGCAGCTTCGCGCCCGTGCTTTCGATATAGAGGACGACGGCGTGTTCGCCCGGATGCCGCGCCAGAACGGGGCGGATCATGCCGATGGCGCTGTCGCTGGGCAGGCGGAGATAGAGCGTGTTTCCGGGCAGAACCTCGGCGCTTGCGGCGGAGGCCGCGGAGGAGGCTGCGGAAGGGGAGATCGCGCCGCTCTTTTGCATCTGCGCGATTTCGGCGTTTGTTTGGAGCGGCTCGACCGTGTCCAGCAGCAGCTTGGCCTCCTCCTCCTCGCGGATGGACAGCCGCCCGGAGAGGACGACGGCCGTGTCCGGCATGAGATCGGGGCTGACCCGCTCGAGCACCTTGGGGAAGACGAGCGACTCAATGGTTCCTGTCAGATCCTCGAGCGTCGCAAAGCCCATCAGATTGCCCGCCTTGGTGGCCTTCTGGCGCACCTCGGTGAGCATGCCGCCCATCGTGACGCGCATGCCGTCGTGGGAGAGGCCGTGATCCTCGGCCTCCATCAGCTCGGCGAGGCGGGCGGTATCCATGCTCATGCGGGAGAGCGCCTCCGTGTAGTCGCTCAGCGGATGGCCGGTGATGTAAAGGCCCGTCGTGCTCTTTTCAAAGTTCAGCAGCGTGCGCAGGCTGTATTCCGGCAGATCGGGCAGGGGCGGCGTGACATCCTCGAGCATGCCGTCGCCGAAGAGGGAAAGCTGGCCGGCGATATTTCCGCGGCGCGTGCGCGTGGCGCCCTCCAGGGCGCTCTCATAGACGGCCATCAGCTGCGCGCGCCGCGCGTGCGTGCAGTCGAACGCGCCGGAGAGGATCAGCGCCTCGACCACGCGCTTGTTGACCTGATCGTTGTCCATCCGCTTGCAGAAGTCAAAGATATCCTTAAACGGCCCGCCCCTGCGGCGCGTATCGATGATCGAGTCGATCGCCTTTTCGCCGCAGGATTTGATCGCCCCGAGGCCGAAGCGGATGCCCGGCTTGCCGGAGGCGTCCCTGCCCACGGAGAACTTGCGCACGCTCTGGTTGATATCCGGCGGCAGCAGGGGAATATCGTGCTTGCGGCAGTACTGCGAATACTGGGCGACCTTGCCGCTGTCGGAGGAGACGGAGTTGAGCAGCGCCGCGAAAAACTGCACGGGATAGTGGCGCTTGAGCCAGCCCGTGCGCACGGCGACGATGGCGTAGGCCGCCGCGTGGGACTTGTTGAAGGCGTAGGAGGCGAAGGCCGTCATCTCGTCAAAGAGCTGGCTGGCGACCTCGGCGGAGATGCCGTTTCGCACGCAGCCCGGGACGGTCACAACGCCGTCCTCGACCGCGCCGTTGATGAAGATTTCGCGCTCCTTGGCCATGACGTCGTGCTTTTTTTTCGCCATTGCGCGGCGCACGAGGTCGCTACGCCCGTAGGAATAGCCCGCCAAGTCCCGAACGATCTGCATGACCTGCTCCTGATAGACCATGCAGCCGTAGGTGACCGAGAGGATGGGCTCGAGCTTCGGGTGCAGATAGCGGATGGAGGCGGGGTTGCTCTTCCCCTCGATATAGCGGGGAATGGAATCCATCGGGCCGGGGCGATAGAGCGAGATCGCGGCGATGATGTCTTCAAAGTTCTGCGGCTTCATGTTCGCCAGGAAGGCGCGCATGCCGCCGGATTCAAGCTGGAAGACGCCGTCCGTCTCCCCCTCGGAGATCATCTCGTAGACGGCCTCGTCGTCCAGGGGGATGTCCTCGGCGAGCATCGGCACGCCGGCATCGCGCATGAGGTCGAGCGCGTCGCGGATGACCGTGAGCGTGCGCAGGCCGAGGAAGTCCATCTTGAGCAGGCCGAGCCGCTCGATGGTGCCCATCGGGAACTGCGTGGTGATGACGTCGTCGTTTCGCTGGAGGGGGACATACTCGGTCACCGGTTTGTCGGTGATCAGCACGCCCGCGGCGTGCGTGGAGGCGTGGCGGGGCAGGCCCTCGAGCGCGCGGCTCACGTCGATCAGCCGGCGGATGCGTTCGTTTTCCGTATAGCCCTTCTTGAGCTCCGGGGAGAGGGTCAGCGCGCGCTCGAGCGTGATGTTTTGCCCCGGCTGGAAGGGAATCGATTTGGAAACCGCGTCCACCTCGGCGTAGGGATAGCCCAGCACGCGGCCCACGTCGCGCACGACGGCGCGCGCGGACATCGTTCCGAAGGTGATGATCTGGCTGACGTGGTCGGGCCCATAGCGGCGGGCGACGTAGTCGATGACCTCCTGACGCCGCTCGTAGCAGAAATCCACGTCGATATCGGGCATGGAGACGCGTTCGGGGTTCAAAAACCGCTCGAAGAGCAGGCTGTATTTGAGCGGGTCGAGCTGCGTGATGTGCAGGCAGTAGGCGACGATGGAGCCTGCGCCGGAGCCGCGCCCCGGGCCGACGACGATGCCCTGACTGCGGGCATAGCGGATGAAATCCCAGACGATCAAAAAGTAATCGACATAGCCCATCGTGGAGATGACGCCGATCTCGTATTCCATGCGTTCGCGCGCCTCGGGGGTGACGGGATGATACAGCTCGGCAAGGCCCTCCTCGCACAGGCGGCGCAGCATTTGCTCGCCCGTCTCCCCGTCGGGAGTGGGGAAGCGGGGCAGCTTCGTCTCGCCGAAGACGAAGTCGACCTGGCAGCGCTTGGCGATTTCCTCCGTCCGCTCCAGCGCCTGTGCGTATTGCGGGAAGACCTCGCGCATCTCCGCTTCGCTTTTGACGAACAGCTCCTGCGTCTCCATGCGCATGCGGTTGGCGTCGTCGAGCGTCTTGCCCGTCTGAATGCACATGAGCACCTCCTGCGCCGAGGCGTCCTCCCTGCGCAGATAGTGGCAGTCGTTTGTCGCCACGAGCGGAATGCCCGTCTCCTCGCTGACGCGCACGAGCAGCGGAACCACGCGCTTCTCGTCCTCAAGGCCGTGGTCCATGATCTCGATGAAGTAGTTTCCCTTGCCAAAGAGCGCCTCCATCTCGCGCGCGTGGGCGCAGGCATCCTCAAAGCGCCCGTCGAGCAGCAGCCTGTCCAGCTTGCCGGACAGGCATGCGCTGGAGGCGATGAGCCCCTTGGCGTATTTGCGCAGGCAGGCCATGTCCACGCGCGGGCGGTAATAAAACCCCCGCGTCCACGCCTCGCTGACCAGATGCGTGAGGTTTTGATAGCCCTCCTGCGTTTCACACAGCAGAATCAGGTGGTTGTAGCGCATGCCGCCGGAGGTGCCCGTCGCGGCGCGCTCATCCATGTTTTCGCAGGTGTAGATCTCGCAGCCGATGACCGGGTGAATGCCCCGCTTTTTGGCCTCGGTGTAAAAATCCACCACGCCGTACATCGCGCCGTGATCCGTGATAGCGCAGGCATCCATGCCCAGCTCCTTGACGCGGTCGAGCAGGGGCCCGATGCGGTTGGCGCCGTCAAGCAGGCTGTATTCGGTGTGCAAATGAAGATGTGCAAAGGCCATGCGTGTCGCTCCTCGATGTCGGATTGGGATGGGGGATGAACAGCGCCTGTGTCAGGCGTCTGTCTGCGAGCCGGGCGCATCGCCCGGAAAGGAGAGGGTTTTGAGAATGGGCAGCGCGCCCTCCGGCGGAATCTGCGTTTCGAAGGTCAGCTGATGGAGGCTGTCCCACGTCTCGTAGAGATACCAGCGCTGGGCGCCCTCCGCCGTCTCCACGAGCGCCTCGTAGCAGACGAAGCGGCGACCGCCCAGCTCGCGCAGGCGAACCTCGTCCGCCCCCGCGGAGGTGTAATAGGTGACCAGCTCCTGCTGGCCGTAGTCGCTCACGCTGTCCCCCGCGTCGTTGGCGTAGCAATAGATATACAGCTCGCTGCCGGAAGCGTAAGCGCAGCCGGCGAAGAGCGCGTCCCCGCCCTCGGCGTGGTTGTTGGTGGTGTAATCGCTTAGGATATATTCGCTGGGCACGGTGAGCGTAAAGCCGTATTCCGTGAAGTCGATGGTCTGGCCGCCGGCAATCGGGGCGATCGATTCGTCCCGGGCGTCGAGCGCCCCGAGGATCAGGGAGACGCCGCAGCCGAGCAGAAAGCACACGGCGAGCGCCGCGGCATAGACAAGAGCCTGCTTTTTGTTCATATCGTTCCTCGCCAAGACATTTTCTTCTATTTTACGGCTTTCCCGCCGTGCTGTCAACTCGCCTTTACGGCTTTCCCGCCGCGCTG
>JAUNPI010000093.1 GCA_030536875.1 Clostridia bacterium | reverse complement strand
CTTCTCCAGCAGCACCTTCGCCAACTCGTGGAGCTTGTCCTTGTTGTCGGTCAGAATCTGCATCGCGCGCTCATAGCAGCTGGCGATGATCTGCTTGACCTCCACGTCGATGCGCGCCGCCGTCTGATCCGAGCAGACAAGATTCGCCTCGCCGGAGAGGTATTGGCCCGACTGCGTCTCCAGCGCCATCATGCCGAAGGTATCGCTCATGCCCAGGCGCGTGATCATCGTGCGGGCGAGCTTGGTCGCCTGCTCGATGTCGTTGCTCGCGCCGCTGGTGATGCGCCCGAAGATCAGCGCCTCCGCCGCGCGCCCGCCGCAGTAGGTCGTGATCTTGTCCAGAATCTGCTCGCGGGTCATGAGCAGGCGTTCCTCCTCGTCGACCTGCATGGTGTAGCCGAGCGCGCCGCTCGTGCGCGGAATGATCGTGATCTTCTGAACCGGCGCGGCGTTTTCCAGCTTCGCCGCCACCAGCGCGTGGCCGATCTCATGATACGATACGGTCAGCTTGTCGCGCGGCGAGACGACGGCGTTCTTGCGCTGATAGCCCGCGATGACCGTCTCAATTGCTTCCTCGAGGTCGCGCTGGCCCACCACCTTGCGCCCGTCCTTGACGGCGGCGATGGCCGCCTCGTTGATGATGTTCGCCAGCTCCGCGCCGGAGCAGCCGCTCGTCGCGCGCGCAATCTGGTTGTAGTCGATATTCGGGGCGGTCTTGACCTCCTTGGCGTGAACGCGCAGGATGGCCTCGCGGCCCGCGAGATCGGGCAGCTCCACCGGAATGCGGCGGTCAAAGCGCCCCGGGCGCAGCAGCGCCTTGTCCAGAATCTCCGGCCGGTTGGTCGCCGCGAGAATCACGACGCCCTTGCCCGCGTCGAAGCCGTCCATCTCGGTGAGCAGCTGGTTGAGCGTCTGCTCGCGCTCGTCGTTGCCGCCCATGCCCGCGTTGTCGCGGCGCTTGCCGATCGCGTCGATCTCGTCGATGAAGACGATACAGGGGGCCTTTTCACCCGCCTGCTTGAACAGGTCGCGCACACGCGCGGCGCCCATGCCGACGAACATCTCCACAAACTCGGAACCGGAGATGGAGAAGAACGGCACCTTCGCCTCGCCCGCGACGGCCTTGGCCAGCAGCGTCTTGCCCGTGCCCGGAGGGCCCACCAGCAGCGCGCCCTTGGGCAGCTTGGCACCGATGTCGCGGTATTTCTGCGGGTCATGCAGGAAATCGACGATCTCCTTGAGCGCGTCCTTCGCCTCGTCCTCGCCGGCGACGTCGTCAAACGTCTTGCCGGTCTGCGCCTCGACATAGATCTTGGCGTTCGATTTGCCAAAGCTCATGGAGTTGCCGCCCATGCGCTGGCTCATCTTTCTGAACATGAACGAGCCGAGGGCATAGAAGATCACCAGCGGCAGTACCCACGAGAGCAGGAACTCGATGATCGGGCTCATCTCCTCCGGCACGACCTGACCAAATGTCACGCCCGCCTCCAAAAGCCGCTCGACGATCTTGTCGTCCGCGGTGACGCGATTGGTGGTGAAATACGTGGTCTTGCCGTCTTGGAGCTGTTCGGTCGGCGTGAAGGCGATCTGCGTATCGTTGATCTGAACCTCCTTGATCTTGCCCTCGGCGAGCATCTCCAGGAACTCGGAGTATTCAACCTGCTTGACGCTGATCCGCTCAATCTGCGGGAAAAGCAGCGCGTTGAGCAGCATCACCACGACCAGCGCGATGATATAATAGACGATAAGCGGTTTTCTGTTATCCTTTTTTTCGTGCATATGCGTTCCTTTCAGGGGCCTTCCATCGCCCCGGCTGATCATGCCTTGATGATACGTCAAGCATGTAAAAAAGTCAATTGCAACCGGCCAAAAGATACAGTTTTCGTCCCAAACGCCGCGATTCCCGCCTTTTTTTCAAACGGTCAGCCGCCCGGCGTTCCGCGCTCAACGCAGGCGATTTGTAAAGCAAGCGCCGCCGCATCCGCCCGCTTCGGAAATCCTCGGCGGCAGGGTGCGGCAGCGCTCTGCTGATCTTCAAATGATGGTTTACTCGGCGTCCGGCGTGTCGAGGCCGTCGTCAAAGTCGAGGCCCTGCACCTCGGCGTTGTAATCGACCTCTTCGGTCAGCGCCTCGCGGATGGACAGGCTGATGCGCTTGGCCTCGGTGTCCACCTTGAGCACCTTGACGCGCACGGTCTGGCCAACCTGCACGGCGTCCTCCACCTTCGCAATGCGCTTGAGCGCGCACTGGGAGATGTGAACAAGCCCGTCGAGGCCCGGCTCGAGCTCGACAAACGCGCCGAACGTGGTGATGCGCACGACCTTGCCCTCGACGATCGAGTCGACCGGGTACTTCTCCTCGGCGACCTCCCACGGCTGGGGCTGGAGCGCCTTGAGGCTGAGCTGGATGCGCTCCTTCTCGCGATCCACGCCGATGATCTTGACCATGACCTCCTGGCCCGGGGTCACGATCTCGGAGGGATGCTTGACGCGATGCCAAGCCAGATCGGTCACATGGATGAGACCGTCGACGCCGCCGATGTCGACAAACGCGCCGAAGTCGGTCAGGCGGCGGACGATGCCCGGAACGACCTGATCCTTTTCGATCTTCTCCCACGCCTTCTTCTTCTCGTCGAGCAGATAGGCCTTGCGGCTGGCGACGATGCGCTTCTTGGCCTTGTCGACCTCGATGATCTTGACGGTCATCGTCTTGCCGACAAACTCGCCGATATTCTCGACGAAGCGGCGGGACAGATGGGAAGCCGGGATAAACGCACGAACACCCATCACGTCGGCAATCAGGCCGCCGTTGACAGCCTCGCGGCCGGTGGCTTCCACGTAGGCGCCGGTGTCGTATTCGGCGACGAGCTTTTCCCAGTTCTTGGTGGCCATGACCTTGCGCTCGGAGAGGAGCACATAGCCTTCGCCATCGTTGAGCTTGACCACTTCGGCCTCGATCTCGTCGTCAACCTTGCAGTCGGTGGTGACCAGATCGTTCTTTTTGATGTAGCCATCAGCCTTGCCGGGAATGCTCACGACAACACCGTCGTCGCTCACCTGGGCGACAACGCCTTTGACAACCTGACCGGGGCGGAACTTGATCATCGTCTCCTCGAGCATCGCGGCAAAATCCTCGGTGCCCTCAGAAACCAGATTCTTTTCCATGTCGTTCATGCGGGTACTACCTCCTCAAGTATCTCTGCCGGGTATGACCCGGATATGATACATACTTTATTGGTTCACGGCGGGGGCGCCGCCGGGAAACACTTATGCTTTCGCGCCCTGGGCTCTCTCCTCCAGCCGCGCACGAACCTCTTCGAGCAGCCACTGCGGGGTGGACGCTCCCGCCGTGATCGCCACGCGGTCGCCGGGCGCGATCATCCCCTCGGGGATATCGTCCGGGGTCTCCGTCAGATAAGCGCGGGGACATCTGAGCGCGCAGGTCTCGAGCAGCTTTTGCGTGTTGGAGCTGTTGCGGCCGCCCACCACGATCATCACATCCGCCTCGCGGGAGAGGCGTTCCGCCTCCTGCTGGCGCTGGCTGGTAGCCTGGCAGATGGTCATCCGCACGGTGAGCTCGGGAATCCTGTTCCTGACGACGTCCAATACGGCCTCGAACCGATCCCTGCGGATCGTCGTCTGCGCCACGACGAGCGCCTTGCGCGGCAGATCCGCTTGTTCCGCCGCCTCCTTCGAGGGGAGGATCAAGACCGGGCCGCCCGCCCATCCGGCGATGCCGACGACCTCCGGGTGATCCGCCTCGCCGACGATGATCACCGCGTCCGCGTTCCGGCTGTAAGCTTCCACGAGCTCGTGGATGTGCGCCACGTGCGGGCATGTCGCGTCGATGACCGGAATTCCCCGCTCCGCGCACTGCTTGTACACCTCGGGGGTGACACCGTGGGAGCGGATGATCACCGTCTCGCCGGGCGCGACCTCGGCGAGCGAATCGACGCTGCGGATGCCCGCGCGGCGGAGGCGCTCGACCTCCTGCGGGTTATGGATCAGCGGCCCGAGCGTCACACAGGGAAGCTGATCCTTTGCGCATTCGAATGCGCGGCAGACCGCGCGCCGCACGCCGAAGCAGAACCCGGCGTGCTCCCCGATCGTCAGTTTCATCGACACCGACCCATTTTTCTTCGGCCCCGGCGCATGGTTTTTGCGCCTGCGGCCTACTGCATCGTATAGCCCATCTTAGATGATTCTTCATGCCCCGCCGGATTCCTGCCCCATCGCGTTAAATTTTTTCAAAAAACGCGATTTTTTTGAGAAAAGCCCGCTCAGCCTTCCGCCGGCGGGAGGGATTTCCCCCCGCTGAGCTCGCTGAACGACGCCTGAATGCGCTCCGCGAGCGCATCGACGCTTTCCCGGCCCATCCGGCCCGCGCGCAGGTCGTCCATCGCAACGCTCCGGCCGATGTACACCTTCATCCGCCGGAAGGGCTTATAGCGCCCGTCAATGTAGACCGGCACGACGTCGCAGCCGCTTTTGAGCGCGATCATCGACGCGCCCCCCAGAAGCGGCAGCATGTGGCCCGTGCGCGAGCGCGTCCCCTCCGGGAAGATGCCCAGCGTGTCGCCGTCCTTGAGCACGTTCATCGCCGTTCGGACGGCGCCCATGTCGATGTTCCCGCGGTCGACCGGAAACGCATGCACCTTGCGCAGCACCCAGCCGAAGAGGCGGTTTTGGAAAAGCTCCTTCTTGCCCATAAAGTGAATCTCGCGGTCCGGCGTACACAGCGCCAGCGTCAAAGGGTCCAGAATGCACTGATGGTTGCCCATCAGCACGACGTTCTTCCCCTTGGGAATGTTTTCCCTGCCCTCGATGCGCATGAAGAAGACGACCTTCACCAAAATGGCGTAGAGAGCCATCACCACCGTGTAAATCAGCGTGCGCCTCGGCTTTTTCTTCGCCACGCCCTGCTCATCCTTACGCTTGCTTTCCATAGACGTCCTCCACAATGCGCACAATCGCGTCGACCACCTGCTCCGGCGTCATGTCCGTCGAATCGACGAGCACGGCGTCCTCCGCCTGCCGAAGGGGATCGGTCTTGCGGTTCATGTCCTGCCTGTCGCGCGCGTTCAGCTCCTGCAAGACCTGCTCGTAGGGCGTCGCGTCTCCCTTTTCGCGGTTCTGCTCGTACCGCCGGCGCGCGCGCTCCTCCGGCGTCGCCGTCAGATAGATCTTCACCGGCGCGTCGGGCAGCACGCGCGTGCCGATGTCGCGCCCGTCGATGAGCATGTCCGCCGCGGCGGCAAGCTCGCGCTGGGCGCGAACCATCCGCGCGCGAACCGCAGGCCAGCGCGAAATCGCGCTGGTGGCCATCGAGACCTCCCCCGAACGGATCAGCCCGGTGACGTCCTCGTCCTCCAGCAGCGTCCTCTGCACCCCATGATCGTATCGAACGGAGACGTTCGCCTTCTCGCAGCAGGCCGAGGCGGCCTCCTCGTCCTGCGGATCGACTCCGCTGCGCAGCACATGCAGCGCCGCCGCCCTGTACATGGCCCCGGTGTCCAAATGCAGGATGCCAAGCCGCCTGGCCACCTCGTCGGCAATAGAAGATTTGCCCGCGCCCACCGGGCCGTCGATGGCGATATTCATGGACATATCTGTTCCTCCCCGCGCGCCGTGCGCGCCGTCTTATGGTGTCGGTTTATTATACGCCATGCGGCGTCCCTTCTTCAAGCCTTCGCGCAAATTTGGGCTATACGCTCCACTTTTCATCGCTTTCTTCGCTATTTTGTTTTAACGCGCTCCACTTTGCCTTGCTTTTTTCTGCATTTTCGCACCGCTTTACCCCATCGCGCTCTTGTGCTATAATAGAAACGGTCCATTTTTGAGCCTGTGTCATAGCAAGGAGGTTCTCACGCGATGTATTCGTTTCAAGCCAACGCCGGCAAGCGCAAAACCAAGCAGCGCATGCGCCTGCTCTATTTTATCATCTTCCTGCTGATCATCCTGCTCGCAGGCGTCACGTTTTCCTATTTAAAGGGACGCGGCATCAGCGAGGCGACCGGCGAGGCCATCGTCGCCCGCGTGCTGAGCGAGGCCTCCGAGGCGCAGAGCGCAGCCTATCGCCTCACACAGTCCAGCGGTTCCAACACGATGACGCTGCTCTCCACCCTGCGCAGCCATATCTACGCGCTCGAATGCCTCAATACGCTCGCCGCCGGCATTTACGGCGCGGGCACGACGCTCACCGACCCGGAGCTCCTTGACGCCTGCCAAGAGACGCTCACCGAGTGCGAAACCCGCCTCCAGGCGGGCAGCGTGCTCACCACGCAGATGAACACGCTCAAGGAAACCGTCGACCAGATCGTCATGAGCGGCAGCGTCGCCCAGTGAGCTACGCCATGCGCCGCACGGCCTCCGCCAGCGCGCGGATCTCCTCGCGCGTGTTCATGAGCCCCGGGCTGACGCGCACGGCCCCAGTCGTCAGCGTCCCCAGAAAGCGGTGGACGCCCGGCGCGCAGTGCAGCCCCCCGCGAACGGCGATATGGGCCGCGTCCAAACCGGCGGCGACCTCCTGCGAGGCGATGCCCTCCACATTGAAGCTCACCAGCGCCGCGCCCTGCGGCGTATAGACCCGCACGCCCGGCAGATTCAGCAGCGCATCGCGCAGCGCGTCGCAGAGGGCGACGGTCTTCTCCTGCGCCTCCTGCCGATGGGCCAGCGCAAAGCGCATGCCCGCGCGCAGGCCGGCAATGCCCGGCAGATTGAGCGTCCCGCTCTCCAAACTGTCCGGTAGCATCCTCGGCTGAAACATGCTCTCCGACGCGGAGCCCGTGCCGCCCTGCTTGAGCGGCGCGATGCGCACGCCCGCGGCGATCCACAGCGCGCCCGTTCCGTGCGGGCCCAGCAGCCCTTTGTGCCCCGGCATGGCCAGCATGGAACACCCCCATCGGGCGGGCTCCAGCGGCAAATGGCCCGCCGTCTGCGCCGCGTCCAGCAGGAACAGGACGCCGCGGCGCCTGCACACCGCGCCCACCCCCGCCGCGTCCTGCGACGCGCCGAGCACGTTGGACATGTGCGTCATCGCGACCAGCCGCGTGCGCGGCGTCAGCGCCCGTTCGATATCCTCCGGCCGGATCATGCCTTGCCCGTCGGGCGGCACGAGCGTCAGCGTGATCACCCCGCTGCGCGAGAGCTCCGACAGCGGCCTGAGCACCGAATTATGCTCGATCAGCGTGGAGACGACATGGTCGCCCGTGCGCAGCGTGCCGTGAATCGCCGTGTTGAGCGCATCGGTAGCGTTCGCCGCAAAGATCACGCGCGAGGCGTCCGCCTCGCCGAGCATCTGCGCGAGCGCCTCGCGGCAGTCCTCCACAATCCGCCCCGCCGCGAGCGAAAGCCGGTGCCCCGCCCTGCCGGGATTCGCGCCGCAGCGCTCCAGCGCCGAGGCCATCGCCTCCACGGTGCATCGCGGTTTGGGAAAGCTCGTGGCTGCGTTGTCCAGATAGATCAAAGAAACGTTCCTCCCTCCGACTGCACGGCGGCCGCCTCCGCCACATACGATGCAGTATATGAGGTCGCCCGCAGGGGCAGACCCCTCGGGAGGGAACGCGCATGAATCCATCCTTCGGTATCGCATCCTTTCGCTCGCGCACGCAGGTGCTCCGCATGGAAGACGCCCTGCGCCGCGCGGGCCTATCCGCAGGCGTGATCTCCACGCCCCGCGAGGTCGCCATCGGCTGCGGCCTATCCGTCCGCTTTGAGCTCGCCGACACGCAGCAGGTGATGGCGGTCTATCGCCGCCTCAATCCCAGCGCGCTGATCGGCTTTTATCGCGTGGACGATTACGGCACGCGCAGCATTCGCCTCACGCCCCTCAAAATCGGCTAGGCGAGAAGCAAGGGGCCATGCTTGACGCGCGGCCCCGTTTCATCTATAATGGGAGGACAAACCGGCATGCTGCCGGCGGCATCTTCGCAAGGAGCGATTTCCCATGTCTACGCCCGAAACAAACGCCCAGATCCTCGCCGAGCTCGAGCGCCTCTATCCGGACGCCAAGCCCGCGCTCCACTTTGACAATCCCTATCAGCTGCTGGTTGCGGTGATCCTCTCCGCTCAGTGTACGGATGTGAAGGTCAACATGGTCACACCCGCGCTCTTTGCCGCCTATCCGAACGCCGCGGCGCTCGCCGCCGCCGAGCCGGAGCAGGTCGAGCCCTACATCAAGACCTGCGGGCTCTATCACAACAAGGCCAAAAACCTCGTGATGACGGCGCGCGCGCTCGCCGAACAATACGGCGGCGAGGTGCCCGCCGACCACGAAAAGCTGACCCGGCTTCCCGGCGTGGGGCGCAAGACGGCGAACGTCGTCATGAGCTGCGCCTTCGGCGCCGACGCCATCGCCGTGGATACGCACGTCTTCCGCGTCACCAACCGTCTGGGCCTCGCCGACGCGGGCGACGTCCTCAAGACCGAGCAGCAGCTGATGGAGAATATCCCCAAGGACAAGTGGAGCCGCGCCCATCACTGGCTGATCTTCCACGGCCGCCGCGTGTGCGCCGCCCGAAAGCCCGCGTGCGAAAGCTGCACGCTCGCCCCGTGGTGCGAATACGCCAACGGGAACCCCAAGGGAAAGAAATAAGCGCTTGCCGCCCCTGCGCCTTCTTTGGCGCAGGGGCGGCTGCCCTTTGTCCGGGCGCTCGCCTTACGGCTGCGCCGCCTTCACAACGATCGCTTCCTCCCAGCGCTCTTCCCTGTCCGTCGCCTCTTCGTTCCAGTATGTCGGAACAAACGTAAACTCCTGCGGCATGACCTCCGGCCTCACGTATTCGTCTATTTCGCTGTAGCTGAGCGTTCCGAAGCCGCTGGCCTCGCCGCCGAGCCCGTCCGCAGTCTCCGCATCTAGGTAGAGCGTGTAGTAGCTCAAATCGCCCGGCCGAATGTCGTCCCCATTCAGCGGCTCCCCTGTCAGCGAGGTCAGCGTCAACTCCGTGCGGATGACAAGCTCCGTGACCGTCACATCCGCCGAAACGCGATATCGCTCAAACTCGCGCTCCGCGTGCAGCGTCTTCGGCCGCTCCGCCTCGCTGCGCGAGATCGATACGGTCAGGGGAATCCTTTCATCCTGCTCGGCGTTCATGTACAGCGTTTCGCCGTCGGCGTAGTAATACGCTCTGCTTCGGCTCAGCGTAAAATCGACCGAAAGCTCGTCCAGATTCTGCGCCGCCTCCGGCAGCTCGGAGAACTTCCTCATGCCAATCCGCGTGCCGTCCGGCAGATGCTGGTCGTCGCTCTCGCTCATCATCAGCAGCTCGTCCGTGCCGGAAAGCCGCACACCGTCGCCGATTCCGCTTTGATAGACGACGACGCCCGCGCTTCCGTCTTCCTTCGCGCTCTGCACAATGGCCAGAAGCGCCGCGTCCAGCGCCTCGTCGCCCGTGTAGTTCAGGCTTCCCTCGTCCGTCATCACCTCGCTCATATCCGTCGCTCCCATCGCCTCGAGCTCCTCTTTCTCGGGCCTCCATGTGAAATCGAACGTGTCCGCCGCATTTTGGAGCTCGTAGGTCATGTAGAGCATCCTGCCGTCGTAATAGCTCTGCGGCACGCTGAAGGCGACTTCCGGGTAACGCGCATCCCGCGTCCCCTCCACGCTCTGCGATTGATCGCGCAGGTCGCTCTTCTCCTCCAGCGTGTTCAGGAATTGGGCCCATGTGCCGCTGTGCTGCTGCGCAAACTGCCCAAATCTCCCCAACCCGGCGGCGACCGCCGCGCAGGTCAGCGCCGCCACAAACGCGAGCGCGACAATCACGCCCATCGAAAACTTCCGTTTCATCGTTGTCTTGACCTCCTCTTCGTCTCTGAGCGAAGCCAGCGTCTGGCGGACGGCGCGGTCAAACGCCTCGTCCTCGGGCGGATAGAGCGCGCGGAACGCTCGCTGAGAGGGCATGTTCTTCCTTTTCCTCATTTTCTTTCCTCCTCTCCCAACCGCTCGCGCAGCAGCCTGCGCGCCCTGAACAGGCGGCTGGTCACCTGCGGGAGCGTGAGCCCCAACGCGCGCGCAATCTCCGTCTGTTTGTATCCCTCCATGTAACACAGCAGCAGCGGCAGCCGGAGGTTTTCCGGCAGGCTGTCCACCGCGTCCGCAAGCAGGGAATCCTCGGGCGTGTAGCCGCTCTCGGGCATTTCCTCCATCGGCACCACGCGCATTCTCGCGCGCTGGATATCGCGGCAGGCGTTGATCACAGCCCGTGTGAGATAGGGCCTCAGCCGCGTCTCGTCCACCCGGTCCCGCCGCTCCCAAACGGAGAGAAGCGCCTGCTGCACGGCATCCTGAGCGTCGTACTCGTGATGGACGATGCTCATCGCGATACGCCGCAGCGATGGGGCAAGGGCCTCCGCTTCGCTGGCATATTGTTGTTTGGTCATCCTATTTCCTCCACTCAACCGGTTTCATTGGCGTTCCGAAGCTTCGTTTCATAAGGTATACGGAGAAACAGGGCGATTTCTTTCATCTTCGCTTCCATTTTTTCTCATGCGATTCCATT
>JAUNPI010000092.1:546-10525 GCA_030536875.1 Clostridia bacterium | reverse complement strand
TATATTCCCGACATTCAGCGCGACTATCACAACATCAGCCAGGCCCAGCAGGCGCGCGGCGTTGAACTGGGGAAGAAGGAGCCGATCTTCACGCGCCTCAAAAACGCGGCGAGCATCCTGCTGCCGCTGATCCTCTCCAGCCTCTCGCGCATCGACGTCATCTCAAACGCGATGGAGCTGCGGGGATTCGGCAAAGGCAAGCGCAGAACGTGGTATATGCAGCGCCCGTTTGCCGCAAGGGATTACGCCGCGATGGCGCTGGGCGCCGCGCTGCTGCTGATCAGCCTGGGCATGACGGTGATCGGCGGAAGCCGGTTCTACAATCCGTTTATCTGATACTAATTCTTAACTTTCGCGCAGCCTTGCTTTCCCCTGATGGAAGGCAGGGCCCTTTTTGTACACGGAGCAAAAAGCCTCTTCAAAAGCTTGCTAAAGACATTGACATATAAATGAGGCCACGTTATACTGGAAGCTAAGAATGTTGACCCGCGCAGGCCGGGGAAGTGGAGGATACGAATGAGCAAGCTGAAGGATATGTTCGGCGCGCAGGATATGACGGTGGGCAGGCCGCTGACCAATCTGGCGATGTTTGCCCTGCCGCTCTTGATCGGCAATTTGGCGCAGCAGATGTATAATACGGTGGATTCGATCATCGTGGGGCGCTATGTCGGCGACAGCGCGCTGGCGGCCGTCGGCACGAGCGGGCCGGTGCTCAATTTGCTGCTGCTGCTGTTTATGGGCATATCCACCGGCGCGGGGATCTTGGTCTCTCAATACTTTGGCGCGCATCGCCAGCAGGAGCTGACCAAGACCATCGGAACCTGCCTGACGCTTACGCTGATCGCGGGGCTGATCATCATGGCGGTCGGCCCGCTGATCGTGAGGCCGCTGATGACGCTGCTGGATACGCCGCCGGATGTCTACGACATGGCGGTGGATTATCTGATCATCATCGTCGTGGGGATCGTCGGCGCGGCGTATTACAACATCGTCTCCGGCATCCTGCGCGGGCTCGGCGATTCGTTTACCCCTCTGGTGTTTTTGATCGTGGCCTGTCTGCTCAACATCGTGCTGGATATCGTGTTTGTCGCCAGCTTTGGCATGGCGGCGGCGGGCGTTGCGCTGGCGACGGTCATCGCGCAGGCGGTTTCGGCGGCGCTGTGCCTTTGGCGTCTGACGCACATGAAGGGGACGGTTCACCTTAGCCTGCGCTCCCTGATTCCGGACAGAAGGATGACCGCCCAAATCATCCGGCTCGGCCTGCCTTCGGGGCTCACGCAGGCGATCTTTTCGATGGCGGCGATCGTCGTGCAGGCGCTGACCAACTCGTTCGGCACGAGCGTCATCGCCTGCTCCATCGTGGTCATGCGCGTAGACGGCTTTGCCATGATGCCCAATTTCACCTTCGGCATGGCGATGACCACGTTTGTGGGGCAGAATGTCGGCGCGGGAAGGATGGACCGCGTGCGCGAGGGCGTGCGAGTGGGACTGCGCGCGGGGCTGGTTATCTCGTTTGCGCTGGTGGCGGGGATTTTGCTCTTTGGCGAGAACCTGATGCGCCTGTTTACCTCCACGCAGGAGGTTGTGAGCCTCGGCGTCCATATGATGAGGATTTTGGCGGTGGGTTATGTGGCGATGGCGGTCACGCAGAGCCTGTCCGGCGTCATGCGCGGCGCGGGCGACACGCTGACGCCGATGTGGGTTTCGCTGCTGACGACGATCGTCGTGCGCGTGCCGGTCGCCTATGGCATCGCCGCGCTGACCCACTCGCCCGAGATGCCAAACGGCACGCCGGACTGCCTGTATATTTCGCTGCTCATCTCGTGGGTGACGGGCGCGGTGGTCACCTCGATTCTCTATCGCCGCGGCAAGTGGAAGAGCAAGGGCGTCGTAGGCGCGAACTGACGGAGCGGACAGAACGGACGGAAGGTTCCTCCTTGCCGGGGAAAACTCGGCCGGAGAGAAAGATCAAAAGAGAAACCCAAAAGAGCGACCCAAAAAAAGAGAAAGATCAAAAATGGAGGAGAAGCGCATGAGTCTGAAAGAACAGATGGAGACGGGCAAGGTGTACATCGAGTTTGGCCACGCCTCGCAGGAAGATAAGGACTACGAGCAGGTGATCGACGCGCAGAGGCGGCGCTGCAAAGTGCTCTGCTACGAATACAACAAGATCAACCCGGACGACGACGCGCGCAAAAAGGAAATCCTGGGCGAATTGCTGGGCAGCGCCGGCAAGGCCCTGTGGATGGAGCCGCCGATTCACTTTGCCTATGGCTGCAACACGCATATCGGCGACCATGTATACGCGAATTTCAACCTGACCGTCGTCGACGACGGCGAGGTATGCATCGGCGACAACGTCATGTTCGCCCCCAACGTCACCATTTCCACGACGGGGCATCCCGTTCATCCGGTGTTCCGCGACAAGGGCGCGCAATTCTCTTTGCCCGTGCGCATCGGAGCGCACGTGTGGATCGGTTCCAATGTCGTCATCCTGCCCGGCGTGACCATCGGAGAGAACAGCGTCATCGGCGCGGGCAGCGTCGTCACCCACGATGTGCCCGCAAACTCGGTCGCCTTCGGCGTGCCCTGCCGCGTTGTCCGCGAGATTACGGACGAGGATCTCGTTTTCTATCGCAAGGGGATGAAGGTCAACGAGGACTGGGATCAATAAACGAGCAGCCCCGACGGAAAAGCGCCGTCAGGGCTGCGTTTATGGCTTGGGGGATTTACGGCTGCTGCGCGTCGGCCTGAGCCGCTTCCGCAGGGGTGGCGACAGAGGGGGTAGGGGTGGTTTCGGCTTCCGACGGCGTCGCTGAGTCCGGCGAAGGCGTCGTCTCCGGGGTGGGCAGCGTCGTGGGGACGATGTCCGGAGAGGCGTCGGCCTCCGGCTGCTCCGTTTCGCCCGGAGGCGTCGGGAGCGCCGCTATTTCGACCGCGGAGGCGGTGATCTCCGGCAGCGGCGTGATCGGCGGCTCCGGCGTGGGTTCCGGGGTGGGCGAGAGGAGCGTTCCATCTGTCATCAGGCAGTCGTCCAGCAGAATGTGGCTGGAGGAAGAGCCGCCCGCGATGATCAGCGATGTGCCGGGCTGGGCGCTCTCGCCGGTGGCGTTGCCGCCGCCCAGAGAGCCGGAAACGTGGACGACGGAAGAGCCGCCTGCGTTCATCAGGATCATCCCGTTGCCGCCGTAATTGCGGCCTTGACCGCCGGTTACCGTGCCCGAAATGCCGACGCTCACCTGATCGCCGGCGGAGACGAGCTGAATGCCGTCGCCGCCCAGGGAACCGCTCCCGCCTTGGATGATGCCGTCCACGGTGATGTAGGCATTCCCGCTGAGCTCAAAGAGACCGAGCGCGTGGCCGCCGACATCGGTGCCTTCGCCGCCGTAAATGGCGCCGGAGATCATCATCGCGCCGGAGCTCTCCAGCGGGGAGACGACAAGGCCCGGCCCGCCCGTGCTTCCGCTGCCGCCGCGAACGATGCCGTCGATGCCGCCGTAGAAATCGCCCCCGCGGTGGCTGATGGAGATGCCTGCGGAGGAGGCGCCGCCCGTGACGCTGACGCCGCGCTCCATGAGCAGCGAGCCGTTGCCGTCAAAGGCGATGCCGCTGCCGCCGGAAGCGCCGGTGACGCTCACGCCGCCGGCGAGCTCGATATACGACGTGCCCTCGACGCTCAGCGAATCGGAAAGCGTGATATCCGTAAAGGTCACCTTGGCGTCGCGCAGGCGCAGGCCGGAGATGACGGCCGCCTCGCCGGACTGCGAGCTGATGCGAATGGAGGAGGAGGACGTGAGGGCCTCCTGCCCGGACGCGTCCAGCACGCCGGAGACGAGCAGAATATCGCCGTCGGCCGCCGAAGCCGCCAGAGAGGAGAGCTCCTCGTAGGTGGTCGCCGGGCCGAGGGTTGCCGCATAGGCGGGCGAGGCCGTCAATAAGATAAAGCTGAGGGACAGCGCCCCAACACGTTTGATCATGACATAGCTCCCTTCAAGGGCCGAGCGCAGGATGCGCAAGGCTGGCTGTCATTATAGCACATTATGCAAGAAAGAGCAAGCGAACGAAGAAAACGCGCGTTCGCATGGGCGCGGGGGGATGGAGCATGCGCGCGCTCATGGAGCAAAGATGATATCGTCGCGAAGGCGATAGAGCGTCGCCCCGTATTTTTTGCGGCAGAAGGCATCCACAAACCAATCGATTTCTTTGACCGCGTCGTATTGCACGTAGGCGTAACGCTCGCCGTTTACGCTCTTTCCCTTCATGTTGGAATCCGTCCAGCGGACGCTGTCCGTATCGGGATCGTAGTCGGCGATAAAGATCATGCTGTGCGCGCCGACGCCGTAGTAATAATTCGCCGCCATTTGGAAATAATCGCCGCGCCGAACCTCGCGCAGGAAGGCGCGGGCGTTTTCGCGGTTTTCCTCACTGCTGAGCGTATCGTCATAGCGGAAGGAGGCGGCGGCGTAGAAGGGGTTGCCCTCTTCGGCGGGAACATCCTGCCACTCCACCCCATAGACATACGGCGCGCAGTCGGCTTTCGTTTGGTTATTCGGGATGACGAGCGGCGTGTCCGGAAAAGCCGCCATGCGGAAACCCGAACAGGTTTCGCGGAACAGATGAACCGTGAAATTTTTGCAGATATAGATGTCCCCGGCGTATTGCGCGCGCTGGGGCCGCCCGCCGGCGTCGTCGTAAAGCTCTTTGGCGAGCGAAAGGATCTGATCGATCCATGCCTCCCGCGCGTAGGAGGGCCCGGCGGCCTCGCCGGCGGAGAGGGGCTCTTCAAGCTCAAGCGCAGGCTCGGCGGCGAGCATTTGCTCGGGCGTGAGCGACTCGGCGCGGGCGCAAACGGGGAGCAGGAGGAGGACGTAAATCAGCGGCAAAAGCATGCGCAGATAGCGATAAAACATAAAACACCTCTTCAAAACATATACTCTATTGTAGCACGCGGGCGCTAAAGGCGCAACCGAAACCGCAAAAAAGAAAATAAACCGAATAAAAAAAGACGAAAATAAAGAAAATTTTTTTGTGGTAATGGGAAAATTTTGATCGAAATTACGTTGATATAGTTAATTTAATATAATTATAAAAGGTTCAAAAAAGCTGGAATCGCCAAGATTTTGTACACAAAAAATGTGTCCGAACGATTGATACGAAACGTTAATTTTGCCCAAACCGGCTTTTTTGCGAGGTTGACGAAAACGAAAGAGTGTGATAGTATAAAGGCAAATTTCCAATAAGGATTGAACAGGAAGTGGAATTATGCCGCCGAAACAGAGAATCACGCGTGAAATGATCCTTGAAAGATCGTTTGTCATGTTTTGCAAGCAGGGCATGGAAGCCGTGAATGCGCGCTCAGTCGCCAAGACGCTCAACTGCTCGACGCAGCCCATTTTCAGCTATTTTTCTGGAATGGAAGACCTCAAGACTGCGCTCGACCAGAAAGCCCGCGAAGTCTACCAGACAACGGTTTCTGACGCCATTGAAAAAGAGCCCGGCGCGCTTGGCTGCTGCCGTGCCTATGTTCGCTTTGCCAAGGAGCAGCCGCGCCTCTTCGCGCACCTGTTCCTGCGTATGGGCGAGAATTGCGAACCGCCCAAGATGGACGATGCGCTCCATGCGCGCATGCTGAAGGAAGAGAGCGAGCTCTCCGGAACCGCGCAGGAGCAGACGGACGCCTATTTGGCGAAACTGTGGATTTTCACGCACGGCCTAGCCGCCTTGATAGCCTCCGACTGTGCGGGGTTCACGTTGGAGCAGGTTGACGATATGCTCGCCTCCGTGCGCGGCGATCTCATCCTTGGCTGCAAACAGGCGTAAGGCTTTTCTATGAGCGCTTCTCCATGCGGAGAGGCGCTTTTTTTGACCTGTGCAGGCGTTCGCGCGGACGTCATGCGGCAGGAAAAGGGACGCTTTTGCCGCGGCGGAAGAGGATCGGCGCTTTTTGGCCCGCACGGGGCGGAACGCAAAAATGGGGGCTAGTCAGATATGTGTTTTTTCGATATAATATACATCGTGTGGTTTGCCGGCGTTTGGCTGAACAAGTTTGCATCTTGAGGGACGCATATGCTGTTTAATTCATTTTCCTTTCTCATCTTTTTTCCGGTCGTGACGCTGCTGTATTTCCTGCTTCCCCGGCGCGTCAGGTGGGTATGGCTGCTGGTCGCCAGCTATTTTTTCTATATGAATTGGAATGCGGAATACGCGCTGCTGCTGGCGGCCTGCACGGGCGTGACCTACGCGTGCGCGTTGGGCATTGACGCGTGCGCGGAAAAGCGCAAGAGAAAGGCCGTTCTCGTCTGCGGCATCGTGTTCAACGTCGCCATGCTCGCGTATTTCAAGTATACCGGCATGTTTCTGGACGTCGTCCAGAGGCTGTGCGATTTTGTGGGGCTGAGCGTTCAGATGCCAAGGGTCAGCATCCTTCTGCCGGTCGGCATCAGCTTCTATGTCTTCCAAGCGCTGGGCTATATGATCGACGTCTACAAGGGAAAAACCCCGCCGGAACGCAACCTATTCAAGTATGCGCTGTTCGTATCGTTTTTTCCCCAGCTCGTCGCCGGGCCGATCGAACGCTCGGGCCGGCTGCTCAAGCAGGTGGCCGAGCCGCACGATTTCGATTACCGGCGCGTTCGCGACGGCCTGCTGATCATGATGCTCGGCTTTTTCGAAAAGGTGGTCATCGCCGACCGGGCGTGCATGTATGTGGACGCCGTCTATCGCGACTGGGTGAGCGCCTCCGGGGCGCAGATTGCGCTGGCGACGGCTGTCTTCGCCGTGCAGGATCTGTGCGATTTTGCGGGGTACAGCTATATCGCCATCGGCGCGGCGAAGGTGCTGGGCATCAACCTGATGACCAACTTCCGCCAGCCGTATTTCGCCCACTCGGTCAAGAATTTCTGGGCGCGCTGGCATATCAGCCTGAGCACATGGTTCAGGGACTACATCTATTTCCCGCTTGGCGCCGGGCGCGGCTCCAAAAAGCGGCAGGCGTTTAACACGATGGTCGTCTACACGATCAGCGGCCTATGGCACGGCGCGGCGCTCAAGTATGTCGCATGGGGCATGCTCAACGGCGCTTTGCAGGTGATCGAGGGGCTCTTTCCGGCGCGCAGGCCCAAGCATCCCAGGCTCCATCATCTGGCCAGCGTGCTGTGGACGGATTGCCTGATTCTGGTGACGATGCTGGTCTTCAGAGCGGGTTCGCTGACGACGGCACTCAGGATGCTGCTCAAGATCCCGACGCAATGGCTGGCGGCGCCCGCGGCGACGGGCTTTTCCGGCATGCAGGGGCTGTGCCTGGGCGTGTGCGTCGCGGTGCTCTTTACCATCGAGCTGATTCACGAAAAGCGCAGGACGCTGACCGAGATGACCGACAGGCTTCCCGGCGCGGTGCGCGGAGCGCTGTATTTGGCCGCCGTGATGGCGATCGTCATCTTTGGCGTCTGGGGCCCGGGATACAGCGCGCAGGCGTTTATCTACTTCCAGTTCTAAGGCGGTGAGTTCAGGTGAAGCGAAAGGTCGGCATTGCGCTGTGGGCAGCGGCGCTGGCGATATGCCTGCTGCTGGCGGATCAGGTCACCCGGCGCGACGACAGCGAGCGCAAATACGGGGCCTTCTTTTCGGATGAGCAAGGGTTTGACGTCCTCTTTCTGGGGACGAGCCGCGTGCTGGACGGCATTTCGCCGATGGAGCTGTGGCGCGATTACGGCATCACGTCGTACAATATGGGCAATTCCTCGGAGTGCCTGGACGTGACGGAGTGGGTGCTGCGCCTTGCGCTTGAGGAGCACACGCCCAAGGTGGCCGTGATCGACGTCTACTACATCGGGCGCAGGGTCGACGACGCGTGGACGTACACATACCGTCATCTGTTTCTGGACGCCGTTCCGCTTTCGCCGCTGAAGTTCAAGGCGGTGAGCGCGACGCTGCCCAGAAGCAGCTATCTCGAGTTCCTGATGCCGTTTTCGCTCTACCACGGGCGTTGGGAGGAAATCCTCTCCGGAAAGACGGAGAGGCTCATCGACTGCGAGCCGTTCATGATGGGCGGCGAGCTGCGCATCGGGCGGACGATCCCCGAGGCGTTTGAGCGGACGGCCGACATGAACGAGCAGGAGCTTCCGGGCACGCAGGCGCTGCGCCGCATCGCTGCGCTCTGCCGGGAAAGGGGCATAGAGCCCGTGTTTATGGCGATTCCCGCCCCCATTTCCCGGCAGGAACAGATGGATGTGAACGGCGTGGTGCTGGTGGCGCAGGAGCTGGGCGTTCCGTTTGTCAACCTGTTTGACGTAGAGGGGCTGGTCGATTTCGAAACGGACTGCTACGACGAGGTGGGCCATATGAACCCGGACGGCGCGAGCAAGATTACGGCATACATGGGCGACTGGCTCGTCGGCCGCTATGCGCTGGAGGACAGGCGGGGCACGCCGGGCTGCGCGGCATGGGACGAGCGCCTTGCCCAATACGAGGCCTTCCGCTCGGAGCAGTGGGGCGAGATGACGCTCCTGCAAAACCCTTGACAAATCCCACGGCTCTGATAGAATAGAAACACGCCGGCAGGACGGCGGCTATGAAACGGCTGTCAAACGGCTATGAAAAAAACGACGATAAAAGGAGAAATCGATATGACCTTTGAAGAGCTCAAGCAAGTCATTACAGCGACGCTGCCCAACTGCGACGCGGAGAAGGTGACGATGGACGCGATGCTCGTTCCCGAGGTTTGCGCCGACAGCCTCGACACCGTCGAGCTGAGCATGGCGCTGGAGGAGAAATTCGGCGCGGAGGTGCCCGACGACCTGATGGCGACGTTTGGAACCGTCGCGGATTTGTACAAGTACCTTGCGGAGAATGCCCGGTAACATGCGGCAGGGGGGAGAGGCGCTCGGCGCGGCGGAGCGCCTTGAGATGATCTTCGACGAGGGATCGTGGGAAAAGCTCGACATCGGGGCGACCCGAGAGGATCCGCTGGGCTTTCCCGGCTACGCGGACAAGCTTCGCGCTCAGCGCGAAAAGACGGGCCTGACGGAGGCGGCCGTCGCGGCGGAAGGCGCCATCGGGGGCGAGCGAGCCGTCGCAGCCGCGCTGGACGGCCGGTTTTTGATGGGCAGCATGGGCGTGGGCGTGGGCGAATGCATCACGCAGGCCGTCGAATACGCCGGCGCAAAGGGGCTCCCGCTGGTGATCTTCAGCGCCAGCGGCGGGGCGCGCATGCAGGAAGGCATTTGGAGCCTGATGCAGATGGCAAAGACGAGCGCGGCGATTGCGGCGTTCTCGGAAGCCGGCGGGCTGTTTATCAGCGTGCTGACGCATCCGACGACGGGCGGCGTCACGGCGAGCTTTGCCAGCCTGGGGGACATCACGATTGCGGAGCCGGGCGCGCTCATCGGCTTTGCCGGGCCGCGCGTCATCGAGCAGACGATCGGCGAGAGGCTCCCCGAGGGGTTTCAGAGCAGCGAATATCAGCTGGAGCATGGTTTTGTGGATCAAATCGTTCCGCGCGAACGAATGCGCGAGGTGCTTTCGCAGATCTTAAGGCTTCATAAAAGGCGGGAAAAGGCATGATTCGGGACGTTTTGCAGCAGCTGGAGGCGCTCGATCGCGAGCTGGCCGTTGGGGAAGGGGCGCCCGACGTGCAGCGGCTTGCCGCGCGCGAGGCGCTGCTGGCCCAGCTTGACGCGCTCACGCCGGAGGATACCGTTTACCTCGCCCGACATATGCACAGGCCGCGGATCGACGACTACATCGCCGCCCTGTTTACGGACTTTTTCGAGCAGCGCGGGGATCGGTTGGCCGGGGAGGATCCCGGCATTCTCGGCGGCATTGCGCTGTTTCACGGGCGGCCGGTCACGGTGATCGGCACGCGAAAGGGGCACAGCCTCGAGGAGAACATGGCGTTTCATTTCGGCATGCCCGGGCCGGAGGGCTATCGCAAGGCGCTGCGGCTGATGCGCCAGGCGGAGAAATTCGGCAGGCCGATCAT
>JAUNPI010000092.1:0-536 GCA_030536875.1 Clostridia bacterium | reverse complement strand
CACGCCGGGCGCATATCCCGGCATGGAGGCGGAGGCGAGGGGGCAGGGCGAGGCCATCGCGCAGAATCTTGCGCAGATGAGCCGCCTGCGGACGCCGGTCTGCGCCGTCATCACGGGCGAGGGAAGCAGCGGCGGCGCGCTCGCGCTGGGCGTGGCGGACCGCGTGCTGATGCTCGAGCATGCGTTTTTTTCCGTGGTCAGCCCGGAGGGATTTGCCAGCATCCTGTGGAAGGATGCCTCGCGCCGGGCGCAGGCCTGCGAGCTCATGCGCCTGACGGCGAGGGACATGCTCGCCTTCGGCATAGCGGATGAGATCGTTCCCGAACCGCGCGGCGGCGCGCAGAGGGATCCCCACGCGCTCTATGCGGCGCTGGACGATGCGCTTTGCCGCGCGCTTTCGGCGCTCGAGGGCCAGAACGGCCAGGAGCGTGCGGCTCAGCGGTGCGCGCGTTATCGCCGGATGGGCCTATGAAGCGTTTGGCCCGAAACCGACGCCCTGCGGAAGGATGACCGTCAGAAGGACGACCATCAAGAAG
>JAUNPI010000091.1 GCA_030536875.1 Clostridia bacterium | reverse complement strand
TTCTCACAGTAGACCCTAAAGACATTCTTGCATACCGAAAGCGTGACTTTCAAATTGACGTATTGGTGTCTAACGGGAACAAAGCGCAGAGAAAATATAAAGGCGTTGTTATAGACCATGTTTCCGTCGATGAAATGATGTTGCTGTTAGTAAAGGGAGAGCATGTATGAAAGGACTGCTCAAAAATAATTACTTCGCCTTACGTTCAAATGCAAAGGCTTTTTCGTTCTTCATGTTGCTGTTAGGTATTTTTGTTGTTGCTGTTGTCAGTCCCTCTTTGCTTATGGGCTATGCGCTGCTAGGAATGATTGGTTTTTCCTTAAATGCACTTGCGGGTTTGAGGAAAGAAAGCTCTACGAAATGGAGCAAATATAAGTTGACTGCTCCTGTAAAACGGTCAGACATTGTAAAAAGTTATTTTATAAGTCAAATTCTATGGTTGATTGTGGGAATAGCTTATGCGGGAATTGGCGTGGCGCTTTCCATTGTGCTGCATGGCATTACCCTTGACAGAAATATAGACATTTTCATGCTGTTTGTTGTTGGAATTGGGATTAGTCTGTTTATGGGAGCAATATTTTTTCCGCTGTTTTATTTGGGCGGGGAGGAACGAAACGACGTTTTCCTGATAATCAGCTTACTTTGCGGTGTTGGAATTGTCATGGGGCTTTCTACTCTCATTAATATGTTATTCCCCACGATGACTATACCACAGCTTATATGCGGAGGAGTTGCTATATTTGCCTGTTCGTTGTTCGTGTATGTTTTATCTTATCCTTTGACCGTTAGCATTTTCAGAAAAAAGGAATACTAACCGAGATAGCAAAAACCAGTTCTGGGCTGCTGCAAACAGGCAACTTCCAAATCTGTCGTTACACTCCGCCCTGAGCAATGCGAGGCGGCAGCCCAACCGCTGCCGCCTCCCTTTTTATCCTTTTTTCTTTCTTCTTTCACGCGCTCACGCCATCTTCCGCGCGATTTCGTGCAGCTTTTCCCGAATCGGCAGCTCCTGCGGGCAGGCCTTTTCGCATTTGCCGCACGCCTTGCACCGGTCGGCGCGCCCTTCTCCCAAATCCGCCCAAACGGCCGCAAGCTGCCGCTCGCTGCCGTACATCGCGTACTCGTTCATCATCCTGAAGTTGCGCGGGATGTCCACGCCAAACGGGCAGGGCATGCAGTAGCGGCACGCCGTGCAGCCGACAAACACGCGCGCGCGAATCGCCTCTCTCACCTCGTCCACAACGGCAAGCTCGCGCTCGCTGAGCGGCTCCGGATGGTCAAACGTCGCCAGATTGTCCTCCACCTGCGCCTCGTCGCTCATGCCCGAGAGGATGACGCGGCAGTTCGGCAGGCTGGCCACCCAGCGCATCGCCCACGAGGCGACGGATTTTTCCGGGCGCTCCCGCTTAAAGGGCGCCGTGACCTCGTCCGAGAGCGTGGCGAGGCTGCCGCCCTTGACAGGCTCCATCACGACCACCGGCACGCCGAGCTTCTCGGCAAGCCGATAGCCCTTCATGCCCGCCTGAACGTCGACATCCATGTAGTTGAACTGGATCTGGCAAAAATCCCAGTCTCGATAGGTCAGGATGTGCTCAAAAGCGTCGTAGTCGTCGTGGAACGAGAAGCCCAGATAGCGAATGCGCCCGAGCTTTTGCTGCTCGATCAAAAAGTCGAGAATGCCCGTCTGGGCGGCGAAGTCAAAGCGCTCGCGATTCAGCGCGTGCAGCAGATAAAAGTCGAAATAGTCCGTGTCCAGCGAGACAAATTGCCCCTCATAGATCTCCTTGGCCTGCTCGAAGGAATCGATGATGCCCATCGGCAGCTTCGTCGCCAGATAAAAGCTCTCCCTCGGGTAGGCCTTGAGCGCCCTGCCCAGAAACGGCTCGCTCGTCCTGTTGTGATAAAAGAAGGCGGTGTCAAAGTAGTTGACGCCCGCGCGATAGGCGCGATCGAGCATCGCCGCGGCGCGCGGCTCGTCGATCTGCCCTTCGGGCGTCGTCGGAAAGCGCATGCAGCCAAAGCCCAGCCTCGACACCCGCGCGCCCAGCTTTTCAAGCGTCGTGTATTCCATCTGTGTTTCCCTCTTCTCCTCCGCGCGTATTCCGCGTTGTTTTCCTTCATTGTATCACACCGCGGCACCGGGCGCAATCGCAATTTCCGGCGCGCGCATATCCCAAAGCCGCGCGGGAAAACCTGAATGGGCATCGAAAGAGAAAAAGCGAGAGGAAAGCGAAAGGAAGGTGGATTCCCTGAATCCAAGAAAAGCCGCCGTCATCGGCTGCGGCAACGTCGGCGCATCCATCGCCTTCAGCCTGATGCAGCGGGCGATCTTCTCCCAGCTCGTTTTGCTGGACGCCAGCCGCGAGAAGGCCGAGGGCGAGGCGATGGACCTCAGCCACGGCCTGCCCTACACGGCGAGCATGGAAATCACCGCGGGCGACTACGCCGACATCGCCGACTGCGCGCTGATCATCATCACCGCAGGCGCCAATCAGAAGCCCGGCGAAACCCGGCTCGACCTGACCCGCAAAAACGCGGACATTCTCGGCTCGATCATCGCCCAAATCCGCGCCACGCCGTTTTCGGGCATTCTGCTCATCGTCTCCAACCCGGTGGATGTGCTGACCTACGAGGCGCAGCGCCTGTCGGGCTATCCCGCCAGCCGGGTCATCGGCTCGGGCACCGTGCTGGATACCGCCCGGCTCAAGCGCCTGCTCGGCGCGCGCCTCGGGGTGGACAGCCGAAGCGTCCACGCCGTCATCATCGGCGAGCACGGGGACAGCGAGCTGCCCGTCTTCAGCAGCGCGAACATCTCCGGCATCGATCTGGAGCACTTCTGCGAGCTGCGCGGCCACATGCAGAGCGACCCGCTGCGCGAGGAGACGGGCGAACGCGTTCGCGCGAGCGCATACGAGATCATCGAGCGCAAGGGCGCCACGTATTACGGCATCGCGATGGCGGTCGCGCGTATCGCCGAGGCGATCGTCAAGGACGAAAAGGCCGTGCTGCCCGTCTCCACCATGCTCGGCGGCGAATACGGCCTGACCGGCCTGGCGCTGAGCATTCCCTCCATCGTCGGCAAGGACGGCGTGGAGGCCGTGCTCGAAATCCCGCTCGACGAGCAGGAGCGACGGCTGCTGCACGCCTCCGCCGAGCAGCTTCTGGGCGTCATCGCCACACTCGACCAACCCCCGCACAAAGCGGCTGAAAGGAGCCTGTCATGAGCTATACGGTCAATGAAAACTGCATCGGATGCGGCGTCTGCGCCGGCATCTGCCCGGATGTCTTCGAAATGGGTGAAGACGGATATTCCCACGTCATCGCCGAGCCGGAGGACGACGAGACGCGCGAGCTCGCCGAGCAGGCGAAGGAGAGCTGCCCCGTCGCGGCAATCGAAGGCGATTGAACGTCTTGCAGGAAACGCCCTTTTCTGCTATGATGGTGCGCAAGGAGGCGCATCATCATGGCAGCATTTTCATTTCCGGCGGAAGCCGAAAAAACCGTCCTCTTGGCGGGTTACGGCTGGTTTTCCGGCATTCCGGAGGGCGAAACCAACAGCACGGAGCTCATCGCCCGCGCGCTGGACGGGCAAATCGTCCGCTCGCAGGACAGGCGCGTCACGGCGCGCGTTTGCGGTCTCGTCGTCCCCGTCATGTGGGACAGGGCCTTTGCGCACGTGGAGCGCGCCGTCAAGGAGCTGAACCCGGACATCGTGCTCGCGCTTGGAACGGACGCGGGCGCAGGCGCCATGCGGCCGGAGCCCTTCGGCGTCAACTGGTGCGAGGGCACGGACGCCGCGCCGGAAAACCCCGCGCTGCAGAGCGCGCGCAGCGGCCCCATCGTCCCCGGCGGCCCCGCCGTCCTGCGCGGAACGCTGCCCTACGAGGAGATGACCCTCGCCATGCTCCGCGCGGGCTATCCCGCCTACATGGGCTCGGTCGAGGACGCGCAAACGCCCGCCGGCAAGCAAAGCACGACGGGCTATTACTTATGCAATTTCATGGCCTACCGCCTCGCGCAGTATGCGGCGGAGCATTCCCTGCGCGCGGGCTTTATGCATGTGCCGACCCAGCCCGCCTACGCGGCCGGGCGGCGTCTTGCGCGCATCGCCGGGGAACCGGAGGCGCTTTCCCAGCCTCTGCGCCCGTCCATGACGCTCGCCATGATGATCGAGGCGACTCAAACGGCGCTTGGCGCGTGCCTTGGCGCGCTGTGATCACGCTTTCCCCTTCGTCTCGTTGACCACCAGCGCGGCAAAGATCACCGCAAAGCCCAGCGCCATCTTGGGCGTCAGCGCCTCGCCCAGCAGCAGGCAGGAAAACAGCACGCCGAAAACCGACTCGAGCGAGAGCAGAATCGCCGCATGCGAGGCCGGGGCCATGCTCTGCCCGATGTTTTGCAGGCTCATGGCGATGGTCGTGGAAAACACCGCCAGATAGAGCAGCCCGCCCACGGAGCCGACGGTGAAGTGAAGCGGCATGCCGCGCTCAAAGATCAGCGCATACACGAGCGCAAAGAGCGCGGCAAAGACGAATTGCAGCACGATCAGCGCGTAAACATTCGTCTTTCCCTGACAGCGGTCGACGGAGATGATGTGCGCGGCGAACAGCGCGCCGCACAGCAGCGTCAGCGCGTCGCCGATATTGAGCCCGCCGCTCTCCGCGTCCAGAGAGAACAGCCCGATGCCCAGAAGCATCATGCCGGCGGCGATATAGTTGGCGCGGTTCAGCTCTTCGCGGTAGAGCGCCCGGCAGCCGAACGGCACCAGCAGCACGTACACCGTCGTCAGAAAGGCGTTCTTCCCCGCCGTCGTAAACTGCAGGCCGATGGTCTGGACGATGTACGCCGCCGAAAGCAAAAGCCCGACCAGCGCGCCGCGCGCGACATCCGCGCGCGTGATCCCCTTCAGGTGCTTCCTAAAGAGCATCCCCGTCAGCAGCGCGCCGATGGTGTAGCGCATCGCGATGATCGCCGCGGGCGGAAAGCTGTCCAATGTGTTCTTGACGACGGCGAACGCGCTGCCCCAGATCAGCGCCGTGAGCAGCAGCAGCCCGTCCGCCATGAGTTCCTTTTTGGTCATTCGTGTCACCCGTTCCTACGAAATGTGCAGATGCCATTGTAACACAAATCGGCCGTCAAGAAAAGCGTTTCCATGCGCCTGCAGGGCGCATATGGCGAAAAGAAAGGCTTTACACTCCCTCCATTTTGGTGTATCATGATAAAAAGACTGCCAATGATCAAGCCAAACAACGAACAGACGGCCGCGCGCCCGACGCGCGCCTGAATGCGAAAAGGAGAATACAGTCATGGATCACACGAAGATTCCCACGTTGGTGCTCCCGGGCGAAGAGGAGCCGCAGGCCGAAGCCCCCGCCGCCGCGCAGGAGGCGTCCGCCGCCGTTCAGGCCGAGCCTGCCGCGCCCAAGGCGCAGGCGGCCGTCGAGTCCGCCCCCGCGCCCAAAGCCGCCGAGGCCCAAAAGGCCGAGCCCGTCGCCGCCGAGGACGATTCCCTGAACTTCGAAAACCTCTCCGAGCAGGAGAAGGCCGCCGTGCTCGCCTTTGTGGAGCGCATCGATATCAGCGACAGCGAGACCGTGCTCAAATACGGCAACGCCGCGCAGATGAAGATCTCCCAGTTTTCCGACAAGATTCTCGAGGATGTCAAGACGAAGGACACCGGCGCGATTTCGGACATGCTGACCAACCTCGTCGCCGAGCTCAAGGGCTTCGACGTGGACGAGGGGAAGAAGGGCGGCTTCTTCGGCCTGTTTAAAAAGGCCGGCAACAGCCTCACCCAGCTCAAGGCGAAGTTTGACAAGGTCGAAGAAAACGTAGCCGAGATCGTCGCCCAGCTGCAAAGCCACCAGAAGCAGCTGATTTCCGACGCGAAGATGCTCGACGAGCTCTACGCGCAGAACGAGCAATACTACCACGAGCTGACGCTCTACATCATCTCCGGCGAAATGAAGCTTCGCCAGCTGCGCGAGGAAGAGCTCCCGCCGCTTCTGGCGAAGGCGCAGGAGACCGCCGACCCCGCCGACGCGCAGACCGCCAACGATTTCGCGCAGCTGATCGAGCGGTTTGAAAAGCGCATCCACGACCTCAAGCTCACGCGCATGGTCTCCGTGCAGATGGGGCCGCAGATCCGCCTCATGCAGAACAACGACAACGTGCTCGCCGAGCGCATTCAGTCGACCATCGTCAACACCGTCCCGCTCTGGAAGAGCCAGATGGTCATCGCGCTGGGCATGCAGCACGCCGAAAGCGCGCTGAGCGCCCAGAAGGCCGTCACCGACATGACCAACGAGCTGCTGCGCTCCAACGCCGAGCGCCTCAAGATGGGCACCATCGAGACGGCCAAGGAGGCCGAGCGCGGCGTGGTCGATCTGGAGACGATCCGCATCGCGAACACCGCCCTCATCGACACGCTCACCGAGGTGCAGAAGATCCAGCGCGAGGGCGCGCAAAAGCGCGCGGAAGCTTCCATCGAGCTGGGCCGCCTCGAAAAGGAGCTTCGCGACAAGATTCTGGAAATCAACAAGGCCTGATAAGGCGGGTCTGCCGCGCCGGAAGATCGAATCCACCGATTCTTTCCAGCGCAGCAGCCCGCCTCTTTGTTTTTCCTCCGCCGCCCGCCTTAACGCCCCCGCGCCTTCGTCACGCGCACAAAATCGTCGAGATAGGGGTTGGGCTCATCCCGCCGCGCCAGATAGACATCGATGTGCTCGTTCCACTGCGCGGGGTCAACGTCCTTGTAGCAGAGCGCGGGCACGTCCAACCCGCCCAGCGCCGCGGTCACGCAGAACGCGTGCTCCGCCTCGATGTACATGTATGTGGAGACGGCGTCTTCGAGCGTCTCCACGCGAATGGCCGGATACCGGCGCGCGATATGCTCGCGCAGGCGGTCAAAATAGCCCGAACTGCCCGGCGGGGGCAGGAGCAGGATCTCCCCGCTCAGGTCGGAGAGCGCGATGCTCTCCCGCGCGCTGAGCGGGTGCTCGATGCTCATGATGCACTTCGGCGCTTCCTTGATCAGCAGATCATAGCGGATTCCGGCCCGCGCCGGCAGATCGCCGACCACCAGATGCAGGTCAATCCGGCGATCCAGCAGCGCGTCTATCCCCTTGTTGGACGTCAATTGGCGATAGAAAAGCGGGAGCTTATAGACGCTGTTGCGGCTGTACGCCTGACAGATGCTGCGCAGGTAGCGGCTGGGCAGCACCGTGCCCACACAGAGCCTGCGCTGCGTCCGCTCCGCCAGCATGCGCCCGTTTTCCACGGCTTTGCGCGTCATTTGGAGAATCCTCACGGCATCCTCATAAAACGCCTCGCCGGCGCGGGTCAAAATCACGCCCTGATTGCTCCGCTCAAAGAGCGGGAATTTGAGGTACTCCTCCAGCGCGTTGATCTTGCGCGTCACGCCGGGCACGGTCATATACAGCACGCTCGAAGCCTTAGAAAAGCTCTTGAGTCGCGCTACTGTGACAAAATACTCAAGCTGTCGTATATCCATAGGGCAACCTTCCCGCAATTCTTCCATATTCAAATCCTTCCCCTTATCCATTTTACTATAAACTCAATCACTTCGCAAGCAAACTTGAGCAGTCATTTTAACAATTCGCATAGGTGCCATGCCAATTTGTATACGCAAACGATCCCATTCTTCCTTTATAATGAAGGCAGTGGAGCGCTTCCCCGAAGCGGGCGCGCTCAACCGCCGTTTTTTTCATGTTGAAATGAGGATTTTCTATTAGCAAGGACATAAACCGCAGGAGCATCCACAAGGGCGCTGCCGCCACCCCGACGAGCCACGGCCGGCTATGCAACGCCGCCATCGCAAAAGCGATCGAAAAGCCCGAGGAAGAAGCCCAATACGTCAAACAGAGCTCTTGGTGTATCCCCAGCCAGAACGTGGAGTGGGATGAGGAGCACGACATCGTCATCGCGGGCTACGGCATGGCGGGCACGACCGCCTACGTCGAAGCTGTGGAGATCGACCCAAACGTGGACGTCGTCGTCTACGACAAGGCGCCCTATGAGTTCCGCGGCGGGCAGGCCATCGCCTCCGGACAGTGCGTCATCTTCCCCCAGCTGGAGGACATAGAATCCTTCCGCACCTATATGCGCGCCATGAACGAGCCCAATCCCGTCCCGGAGGAGGAGCTGCTCTGGCTGACCAACGAGTTCGCCACCGATCTGGAGTGGATTCAGGGCGCGCTTGAGCCCGCAGGCTACGAGGTTGGCTATTCCGGCGGCGGCCCGCTGCGCTGGGGCACGCTGCTGGTCGAATTCCCGGCGATCGAGGGCTCCGACTTTATCGGCGCCACCGGCCACTTCCGCCAGAAAAACAGCTCCAAGGTCTTTGAAAACGGCGGCTGCTGGAACGGCATGAGCAAGGCGGCCGAAATTCGCGGCTGCAAGCCGCAGTATGGCCATGCGGTCTCCGCGCTCGTTCAGGACGCCGTAACCCGCCGCGTCGAGGGCGTGATCGTCACCAAGCCGGACGGCTCGCGCGTGGCGGTCAAGGCCCGCAAGGGCGTGCTGCTGGCCTGCGGCGGTTTCGAATCAAACGTGCAGATGTACCGCGATTTCTGCGGTGGGGACACGATCCTCAACGCCGGCTCCCCCTATCTGCACGGCGACGGCATCATGATGCAGATGTCCGTGGGCGCCAAGCTCTGGCATATGTGCAACCACACGATGTCCTGCGGCTACTTCCACGGCATCAAAACCCCGGCCTATGAGACCTGCTTCATCCGTCAGTTCTACATGCAGCACGGCGCGTGGTGCGAGGTGGCCGCCGACAGCACCCGCTATTACGACGAGGCGCGCTCCTACCAGCGCCAGCACATGAAGTACTACGAGCACGGCCAGTACGTCGACGTGCCGATTCACAAGTCTCAGCCCGTCCACTTCATCTTCGACGAGAACTGCCGCAAGGCTCAGCCCATCGTCAACGACTGGATCGGCTGGCCCGTCAGCGTCGGCGACGCCTATAAGTGGTCCGCCGACAACTCCGTGGAGGTCGAAAAGGGATGGATCGTCAAGGCGGACACCATCGAGGAGCTCGCCGAAAAGCTCGGCCGCGATCCCGCCGCCCTGCGCGCCTCCATCGACCGCTACAACGAGATGTGCGATAAGGGCGTGGACGAGGACTTCGGCCGCGATCCCGCCACAATGGCCAAAATCGAAACCGCTCCGTTCTACGCCATCGAGGAATATCCGGCGATGCCCGCCTGCTCCGGCGGCGCGCGCCGCAACGTTCGCGGCCAAGTGCTCAACTGGGACGAGGAGCCGATTCCCGGCCTCTATTCCGCGGGCGAGCTGGGTTCCATCGTCTCCAACCTCTATCAGAACGGCACCTATCTGCATGAGGCGATCTGCACCGCGCGCGCGGCGATCGACGACATGCTCGGCGGCCGCGCCGAACTGCACCCGACCGAGTCCTCCGGCGCAGCCGCGCCTTGGGCCGTGGTCGAGGACGGCGAATACAGCCAGTATGTCACCGGCATGCACGATCCGTACGAGATCATCTACACCATCAAGGATCACAAGCTCGTCGACATGCGCGTGGGCGACGGCGCCGAGAACATGTTCATGACCGCCGAGCAGTTTGAACAGTTCAAAGCGAGCCTGATTGAGTCCCAGTCCATCGGCGTGGATGCCATCGCGGGCGCGACGATCGACTCGCAGGCCATCGCAGGCGGCGCGGTCGAGGTGTTCGGACACAAGACCTTCTAACGTACGTCCTATTCGTCTTTTCCCCCTTTTCTATCGAAAAAGGGAGTGTCAAGATAGCAAAATCTTGACGCTCCTTTTTTTCTGCCTTAGCCTGACAGCCCCTTTCGGCATGTAAACACTCCTCGCTACAGCTGGCCGTTGGGGCCGGATGCTATATTTTTTCGGCTCAAGCTACTTTGCGCTGTATCCGGGGCCTTTACGACCCGAACAGCCTAGCTGCCTCGCGAACCATCGTGTGATAGATGCTGCACAGCTGCGGCGCAGTCTCCCGCTTTTCGCGGCGCACCCATACCATCAGCAGACTGCCGAGCATGGTGGTGAGCGCCGCGCCGCCGTACTCCCATTCTGCCTCCGACAGCGACGGCAGCGCGAACGCCTCCAGCAGATACGCCGAATGGGCCTGCAGCGCAGCCTGCAAAAGGTCGGTGCGCCCGCTGGCGAACACCGCCTCCAGCACGGCGTGATTCTCCAGCCAGAACGCAATGGAAAACGGCAAAAAGCCCTCTGCGCCCCGGCTGCCGCTTTCCCGGTACCGCTCCTCAATCTGGGCGGCCAGCACCTCGCACTGGTACGCAACCACGTCCGCCACATTGTCAAACAGGCGGTAAAAGGTGGCCCGGCTCACGCCGCTCTCCCGCCAGAGGTCCGAGACCGTGATGTCGCAGAACGGCTTGCTCTGCAGGCACCGGGCCAGCCCCTTCATCACCAGCGCCGCCGAGCGCTGCGTCCGCTTGTCATCCTTGATATGAAACATCTTTGCTCCTTGTATTATAGAGTAGTAGTTTTTAATGTCCCTCTCCAAGGACATGTGCT